>JAVZQA010000010.1:0-26734 GCA_038881315.1 Methanomassiliicoccales archaeon | reverse complement strand
GTTGATGTTGAACTCCTTTAGATCTCAACGAGCCTAAGATCCTCACCGATTAAACACTGAACAGGACCGACAACACTCTTGATCTTAACCCTCGTCCTTCTCGTACCCAGAGGGAAACAGAGTCTGTAATTTGGACACGAAAGCACATTGCAACGGCGCTCCTCCGGCGTTATCATC
Organism: Methanomassiliicoccales archaeon; assembly: GCA_038881315.1. Classification (GTDB taxonomy): domain Archaea; phylum Thermoplasmatota; class Thermoplasmata; order Sysuiplasmatales; family Sysuiplasmataceae; genus JAVZQA01. The sequence goes on along the minus strand of JAVZQA010000010.1, from coordinate 26,557 downwards.
GAACCCTCTATTGCCTGCTTTCTTCTGATAGCAATCTGCTGCCCTATCTCCTCAACCCTCACCACGCGTACACCCTCTTCATGGAGAACGCACTCATCGTGATGCTTTGTTCTTACCTCTGCCACCTTGTAATGCTGTCCAGGCTCCAGATTCAGACATGCAACCTTGAGTTTGCACTCCCTGCATTCCGGCATGGGGCCATTAAAAACGAAGGTTGTCCCTTCTTTGGCTATGTGTTCGCCTATGAGTGTTATACCTGACATGGTGGCCTTCCTTCCAAGTGCACCGGGTATTATTCTGGGCTTATAGATTAAGATGTTGCAGATATTTGTGCCTTTAAATAACACCCGTATACTTGGCAATCCTAATGGCACGCTCTTTGTTCATCGGCTTTTCGTCGAGTATGGTATATCTGTCCTTTCTCATCTTCTTCGAGAGCAGCAGTGCTTCGACGATATCCTCTGGTGTTAGACCGACCTGACTTGCCTTCGTGGGGCACCCGAGCTTCATGAGTGTCCTGCGTATTGCCCTCCAGTCTCCACCGTGGAGCGCCATCATCATAATCGCACCCAGGCCGCACTGTTCTCCATGCAATGCATTGCCTCTTCCCAAGGCATCGAGGGCGTGAGAAAACATGTGTTCCGAACCGCTTGCGGGACGGGAAGAACCCGCTGCACCCATCGCCAGACCTGACGCAATGATGGGTCTGACGGCTATCCATGTACCCATCTCGTCATACTTTCGGATCTTGGATGCATTTTGCATTATATCTGTGAAGGCATAGCGCGACAGTATCATTGCTGTCGTGCTTATGGTATCCTTTCCACATCCTGCAGCCAACTCCCAGTCTCTCAGCGCAGTTGCATTACTCACCACATCTGCACATCCCGAGGCAAGCATTCTGTAAGGCGCATGTGATATGATCTGGGTGTCCGCTATTATCCCTACGGGGGTCACCCCTTCCATTGAATGGCTCATTCCACTCCCCTTGATAGAGGCTCTCGGGGAGGAAATACCATCATGCGATGCAGCAGTAGGGATACTGATGAGGGGAACTTGGAAGCGGGCGGCTGCCATCTTGGCAAGGTCGATCTTGCTTCCACCGCCCACACCCGCAATGGCTGAGGGACGGAAGCGCCTTATCCTTTTGATAAGGGCGTCCAAATTCTGAATGGTGGCCCCTCCAATGCTCTCTATCTCCACCCTGAAAGATCGGCGGGTCAAGAGGCTTGCCACATGCTTTCCTGCAACATTAATCGTCTTATCCCCGGTGACAATGGCGATCCTGCGTCCGAGTCCCAGATCTTCGCAGACCTCACCCGTCCTTTCGATGACACCGTGCCCCGCGAGCACCTGCCGCGGGAATACCATAGCTTTCGCCTTGTTGAAAGGCTCCTGATATGCAAGGGACAATTTATCTCACTGCCTCAATTGATAGGAACGCAGTATATCATCCATTTTGGAGGCAAGCTCTGTGTCTAGCCTGGTTACCCCGCCCGCTTCGTGCGTCCTGAGCACAATGCTAACCCTGCTGTAAACATTGGACCATTCAGGATGATGATTCAGTTTTTCAATTTCAAGAGAGCAACGCATTATAAAGGAGACTGCGTCCTCGAAACTGATGAAATTGAGTTTTCTTGAAAGTGCATTCTCCGCATATATCCAGTCACGATGAGACCGCAAAAAATTGTGAATTTCGCTTTCGGAGAGTAGCCTTTCTGTCAGGTGCATCGCCTCATCCATAGAATTTGATTTCTTCCTTCTTCTTGGGCGTTTTCTCCTCCCTCTCCTGCTTTATGACATCCAGAAAAAAGATGGAATTGCACGGAATGAGCCTGACCGTACCCGCATTTTCACCCTCCTCTATCCTTAGAGCAATTGCCGACTCGTCCCCCAAAGGAAGATACCCGAGGAAGGTACCCACTGTGACTACAGTGGCTTCACCCGAACCTGCGCTTGTTATCCTGTACACCGATCCCTTGACAAGGGAATAATTCTCTTCATCATTCATTTCCGACCCTCCAGAAGTTTCTGCATATGATCCACTGTCTTCCTGTATGATTCCATTGCAGCCTGTACATTGGATTCTGTGAAGTTCCATGCCTTACTTAAATTTCCGTATCTTATCCTATATCCCTTCTTCTGCTGTCCATTCCTTTCGACAACCGATTCCTCCAGTATGTCCAGATTCTTCAGTTTGTTCAGATGTCTGTACACAGTCGCCTTGGTGGCGTTCAAATCTACTGCGATCTCCTCAATGAGCCATGGCTTTTCCGGATGCTTCAGAAAGTAGTCGCGGAACAATCTGAGTGGAATGCTGTGCTCAACCGAGGAGGAGCCATTACGAGGTGAGTAACCAGGCGGAAGGTAACCGATCTGAGAGAGAAAGATACTGAGCACTTCATCCAAATTGCTCAATGGTGTCAGAGGTGTGTTAGATACGATATTTATTTCGAATGCCATACGATGACAATACACGTCCGAAATATAAAATTATAGCGATCTCCTTCAACCAACTTACTGTGCGTTTGTAATATAGTCTGACAAACGACATACGATAGTAAGACAATATCGCCACAAGAATAAAATTTGACGCCAAGTTTTAATACATCTGTGCACATGCAGTATGCGGGATGCACTGATGATGGCCATCAAGGGGAAAGGCGATGAGTGGATCTATGTTTATGCGATCAGAAGCGACGGTATGAGAGCTGTAAGGACCGTCAGCATCGCCAAGGATCGCATATTCTGCGATTGCCCCGTTTTTGACCGACTTGCTACTTGCGAACACCTTGAAAAGGCATGGAAACTACACTGCAGGGACGAAAACAGAAACAAGCATCTAGGCATCGAACTGCTGCCTGAAAAAAAAGATTGAGTTGGAGGCTTTTTTAAAGAAAGCGCTCCAGTGAATCCATTATCATGGATTTCGGCACTGCACCAATTATAGTGTCCACATGTTGTCCCTTGTTGAAAACCAGGAGAGTGGGTATACTCATGATGCCGTACTCCGAAGGAGTTACCGCATTTTCGTCCACATCCAGCTTCCCAAAGACAACCTTTCCCTTTAGCTCCTTTGCAAGCTGCTCTATCGTCGGAGCAAGCATCTTGCATGGCTGGCACCATCCCGCCCAGCAATCTATGACGACCAGAGGATACTTGCTCACAAATTCCTTGAAGGTTTTATCGGTTACGACAACCGGTTTCTCTAACTCTTCAGCCTTTTCCATTTTCCTCACATCTTGCTATGTGCCCTCCCATAAATACACTTTCCCTGATATGAGGGCTACCTTATTGGAGATTGCATTTTATCGTGCAGCGAATCGCATTTTAATTCAGGAAAGAGAAAATTCATTTCCAGACCATTTAAAACGCAGGCGCCTCCTACCGCGATCAAGTTTTCTACCCATCACATACGCGGCAAGCAGAGGAAGCCCTATACTGGCCTCAACATAAGCTGTGGCCACTGTGGCCTTCTTCTGTATCTTCCCCCACGAACGAGCCTCCTCCAGAGTGCTGCCGCTTAACCCTCCCCAGTGCGGTGCGTCAGTCGTTAGCTGAATAGCGTAACTGTGTCCCTTTATCTCTGAGTTGAACGCATAACCGGCCATGACCTCGGCGTCATTTATCCAGTTTTTCGGTGTGCCGCCACCGATATAGATGACACCCGTCTTTTTGGATTCGAGTATTATCTGTACGAGTTCCCTGTTATCCTTAATTGAGTCGAGCGCAAAAGCTTCTTTCATTCCCATCTGCCTAAAATGCAACAGTGTCAGGCCAATGCCGATGGAACTGTCATTAAGCGCTGGTGAGAACATGGGAACTCCTCGCCTGTAGGCCGTCCCAACTATAGACTCGCTGTCCTTTATTTCGGCACCAAGTCTGTCCAGCACTTCCCTCGACGAATAACGGCCAGCACCCATTGATGAAATTATATCTGCAATGAATCTGTCCGTTTCCTCGAATTTCTCTTCGTCCACATATGTGTCATAGATCCTGTCAATCGCATAATCACGCAATATTGCGTCGTCGGCAAAAGGGCTGCCCATATAATGTCTGTATCCCCTCGCCTGATAGATGTCCTGATAAAGTATCGCACCTGTGGAGACTAGCACATCCACAAGTCCGCGGTCCACTAGGTCACGTATGACCTTTCTGAGGCCCGCGGCTATGAGTGGACCGGAAAGACCTAAAATGACTGTTGGTCTGTCCTTGTCAAGAAGCATATTCTCGTAAACCTCAGCAGCTCGTCCTATGTTTCTGGCCTGGATCGATGCACGCTTGAATGCCTCAACCAGATCTGCAACTGTTTCCGCCTTTGAAAGGTCAATCTGCTGAACCGGTCTTGAGAGGAGCGTCCTCCTAGTTATTTTGGCCATGTGCGTGCAAAAAGCTAAATCAGTAGATAAACTGAATGGACAACCGCTTGCGGATGTGGGGGACTGAACACAAACAAAAGGTGAAATCACGACAAAAGCGATAATGCGTGCCGTGGAGGAGGCAAGGCTTCCTACGAGATTTGGCACATTCAGAATGATTGCATTCAGGGAGGGGAACAACGAGCATGCTGCACTCATAAGAGGCGATGTCTATGGAAAGGAGCGTGTTCCTGTCAGGATCCATAGCAGTTGCCTCACAGGTGAGGCGTTTGGCTCACTGCGATGCGACTGCGGCGACCAGCTTGCGTCTTCGCTAGAATACCTTGGCAAAAGGAGGAAGGGGATGCTCATATACCTCTCACAAGAAGGCAGAGGCATTGGGCTGCTGAATAAAGTGCGTGCGTACCATATGCAGGAGATGGGCTTTGATACAGTTTCGGCAAATCTGCTTCTCGGCTTTGGACCAGATGAGCGTACATACAAAGCAGCAGCTTGGATTATAAGGGAATTGGGCATCAAATCAGTGATACTTCTAACCAACAACCCGGAAAAGGTTGAAGCTCTTCAGAAACTCGGCATAAATGTTGTGGGCACAGAGAGAATCAGAGGCAAGGAAAACACGAACAACAGATCTTATCTAGATACAAAAAAGAGAAGGATGAAGCACATGCTCTAAATGGCTTTTAGAACTTCCATTTCGTGGCCCGCGGGCTTCACAGGCGAAAAGATACGTTCTATTGTTCCCTTTTCGTCGATAATAAATGTGCTTCTAACAATGCCGAGCACCTTTTTGCCGTACATGTTTTTCTCCTGAATAACCCCGTAAGCCTCACACGTCTCACCACTTTCATCGGCAAGCAGTAGGAAATTCAGATTATATTTGCTTGCAAATTTCTGATGAGAAGATACACCGTCTCTGCTTATGCCAATGACTTCTGCCCCTTTCTTTCTTATTTGCTGCATTGCATCCCTGAAACCGCAAGCCTCTGTGGTGCACCCAGGCGTGTCATCTTTCGGATAGAAATATAGGACAATTTTCTTTCCCCTAAAATCCGAGAGTGAATGCTCCTTTCCGTCGGATCCCGGAAGTTTGAAAAGGGGTGCCTTTTCCCCCTCATGGATCATGTGGCTTAAAAGGCAAGCCGGACTAAATCGTTTTGCATATTCGACTCGATTTAATATGGGCCCAGTAATTGTGTTTCTGTTGACGGCAAATACCGGCATTTGGGAAAGATGGTTAGAGGGAAGAAGAGAGCTGCTAAAGTCCATAAGCGGCTATGTCACCGATGGAAGTGTAGCCCGCAATGGATATTCGGTTTCATCCGGCATATACAGTGCAGAACCCGTCGCAGTCGTGATGCCTCGTAAGGAGGAGGACGTCAGGGAGACGATTATGTTCTGCGAAAAATACCACATTCCACTTACAGTGAGAGGCGCAGGTACCAGTCCAAACGGGGCATCGATAGGGACTGGCATAGTGCTGGACATGAGCAGGTACATGAATCGCATCCTCGAAATCAGAAAGGATGCGATGAGGATAAGAGTTCAGGCGGGTGCATCTATCGAAAGTATAAATTTGCAACTTGGCCGGGAAGGGCTTCTGTTTCCTGTGCTTCCAGTCAGGGGATGGAGTGCGACGGCTGGAGGCTGCATGGCAACGGGCGAGCGTGGTTACCTCAGCGGTTGCTTCGGTGGTATGAAGGAGAGAACGCTAGCACTTCGCATCATGGATGGCAAAGGTGTAGTGCATGTATGCTCTGCTGGAGGAGGTCAGTTCAACACCTACGAGGACAGGGAGAATTTATTTTTCGCAGACGATTTCGAGCATAGCGAGGGGGCAGCGGGTGTCATACTTGAACTTGAGCTGTCAGTGGTCGCATATCCTGCAAGAGCACGGAGCACACTATTCATGTACGACGACATGAATGATGCCATAACGGATGCGGAGAAGTTCAGACAGGTTGCGATTTCGTGTGTTCTCATGGACAAGGCAACCTGCAGTGCATTTCTTTCACTACTTGGATTAAGTGTTCAGGCACGCAAATGGGCCTTATTGCTCATCCACGAAAAAGTGGATGAAATGGAAAAAGGGGTTGCGATCAATTCAAATTGGAAAGAAGTTCTAATGACTTTCAACAAGGCGCTCAAACTGTTGATGCGACCTGACGTCGGAAACAGGAGATATGTGGCTGGCCTTGAGGGCTTCCACCTGCCAGGACAGCGGATACGCGATTTTGTGGAATTGGTAGTGGAAAGAGCGGCGGAACTGTCCACCAATGTTCAGCTGTTCGGACATGATGGCGGTGCCATCATGTATGCCAGACCATCTATAGAGACAGGGACGGAGCAGGGACTTCTGACTCGTAGGCACTTCATTGAAAGATGTCTCTCACTTATGCAAGAAAGAGAGATAGATGCAATTCCAGAGACGAGCATGGGTGTATACGGTCAAACCTTAATGAAACTCGCAGGTGAGACCAGAAAGAAGAGGGATAGGCTGAGGGGTCTTTTGGATCCTAATGGGCTCTTCCGCTCAGCTTGTGACTTGAAGCCACGGGAGATGGGAATTCAGGAAATAAATGGTGAGTTCTTTGTGAAGCAAGAGATGAACTGGGATACACCCGAGTTTCCCTCGCGAAAGCACATCCTTTCCACCCTGCACGATGAACTTCTGCTCTGTCACGGATGCGGTGACTGCAAGACGCAGAACCCTGAAAGGCTGATGTGCCCCGTCTATTCCGCGACTGGCAGCGAACTCGCTTCCCCCAAGGGGGTGGCATCCACTGCCAACGCCACACTCAAGTCCATGTTTGACAGGCAGACAATGGATTCGGATATGTATAGAAGGGCTATCTTCGACTTCTGTATAGAGTGCAGGCTTTGTGCATTTGAGTGCCCGACATTTGTGAATGTGCCGAAACTGGTAATTGAAGCCAGGGCTTCCTATATGCAGCTTAACGGGCCAGCTGGAGTGGGAAGGTGCAATTCCTTCTTTTCTGATTATGAACTCTACACTCTGATAGCTTCGAGTGTGGCCAGCCTCTCCAATAGACTCATGAAATCAAGATACGCACGTGCCATACTGGAACATGCATTCGGTATTGACAGAAGAGCTGCAATTCATGAGTTCAATAGAGAAACACTTACCGATTTTATGCGCAAACATGAAGTACCGCATCCGGGCAGAGAGATTAGAGGGGAGGTGGCCTATTTTTCAGACGGGTACGCCAATTATCTGGACCCGTCGGTTGGTAAAGCAGCAGTAAGGCTGCTTGAGTCCTGCGGTTACATAGTCAGATATCCTAAACAGCGCTTTTCAGGGCTGCCGCTCATACATTTGGGGATGAGGAGGGAGGCAATGAAATATGTGGTGGAGAATGTCAGCTCTCTCTATCCATTCGCAATTAGAAGCATTCCAATCGTTTGCAGTTCACCCACTTCGCTGATTGCACTCAAGTATGACTATCTCATGGTGCTGGATGATGAAAGGTCGAGATCTGTTTCAAACTCAATTGTTGATGTGCACAGTCTCCTGCTACCGGCCCATCAGAAACCAGAGGCGAAGACAGACAGGCGAATTGCATATTTCCCTTCCTGTCATGCTGTTGCAGCAGGTACTGTGGAAGACATCAAAAGCCTGCTGAAGCGGTATAGCACGCAGGTCGTGGAATTGCATTCGTCGTGCTGCGGTGCTGGTGGAAATTACGCGCTTGCAAAGGAAACACACTCACTCTCAATGGAGATTGGTAGAAGGACATTCGAAGCGGTAAGGCAGGCGGCAAACGGCGGATATGAGATTGTAACTGATGCGGAGGACTGTGCCATGCACATAATAGAAGGAACGGGTGTCAGAGTGCGACACACACTTCCTGTGATAGAAGAGATGCAAAATGAGATCAGAGGGGCTGTGAGCTGAAGTGGGCGCAGAGGTGGTGTATCTTGACAGAGACAACACACTGATTCGGGACTGCCCATACTGCAGCAGAAAGGAGGACGTTGTGCTGATGGAGGGGGCCGCTGAGGCGGTTGCAATGCTGAACAGGGCAGGTGTGCTTGCAATTGTAGTGACAAATCAGTCAGGTATAGGCAGGGGATATTTCACCGAAGCGCAAATGCACGAAGTGAATACGGAAATGGAGAGACAGCTAGTATTGAAGGGTGCGCACATAGACGCAATCTATTACTGCCCGCACTCCCCTGAGGTGGGATGCGAATGCCGTAAACCTGCAACAGGCCTTATTGAGATGGCAAGACGTGACTTTCACCCTGAGAAGGAATTTGTAATCGGTGATAGAGATGATGTGGATGGCGAAATGGCAAGGAGAGCAGGCATAAGATATGCACTGACTGGTCAGAAGGGAATATTGGAAATTGTGCAAGACTATCTTTCAAAGCTTGAAAAATAGACTCCATACTTTAAATCGAACCTGTAAATCGGATGGTTGACAATAACTTGAAGTGCAGTGTAATTATCACAGTGAGAGACGAGGCAGAGAACATAGCACAGCTGCTGGAAAGCCTTCTCTCTCAGAAGGCTGAAAAGGAAATCGTTGTTGTGGATGCGGAAAGCAGGGACGGCACTGCAGACATAGTAAGGAGATATGCAGAAAAGCACGATGAAATCAGACTGATAGTCAAAAGGTCGAAGAGGGGGATGGGAAGGAACATAGGAATCGCACACTCAACCGGCGATGTTGTCGCATTTATAGATGGTGATTGCATAGCTGATGAAAACTGGCTAGCCGAAATACTAGAGAGTGCCAAGGAATGTCCCGTAGTGGCAGGAAAGACTGTCTACACTGGAGGTGATCGATTTGCCGGTCTGGAAAGAGTGGAGCTCTACAGACAGGGCATGGATGTAACCTTTCCATCTAGCAATCTCGCGTACAGGAGGGAGGTCATAGAGCGCATCGGCGGCTTTGATGACTGGTTTATCACAGCCGAAGATATTGATCTCAATATAAGAGCGGTCGACTGCAATTTCAAGATATGCTATAATGAAAAGGCAGTGGTTTACCACAAGGTTAGGGAGACGCTCTACTCCTTTGCAAAGCAGGCTTTCTGGAATGGCGCTGGAAGGAAACAACTTACGCTGAAATACGGTGTCCTGTGGAAAAATTACCGTCCTGTTGAGCTTCTAAAAAGGAAGCACTCGTTTTACGGCGTGCTCAGGGTATCGGTTGCACTAATGGGGTATGTTGCCTACAAGCTATTCGGCACCCACCCTCACAAACAGGTTATTATCGGTGGACTGCATGGCTGACCGACAGTCGACTGCATTGAATGGACTGCGGAAACAATTATTAATTTAGTAAGGTTAGTTGAAAGTGAGAAAACTTGCTTTCCATCATAATACCGACAATTAATGAAGAGAGATCGATAGGAGCAGTGGTGGATAGGATAAAGAAGGCCATGCTGCCAGTAGGAGAGGAATACGAAATAATAGTCGTCGATACGAATTCCAAAGACAAAACGGTCGAGATTGCCAAGGAAGCTGGATGCAGGGTAATAAGCGAACCGGAGAGAGGGTATGGCAGAGCCTACATGACTGGTTTCAGAGAGGCAAAGGGAGACACAATAGTCACACTTGATGCGGACGCATCATATCCGCCCGAGGCAATTCCGGAGCTGCTGGCCATGTTCAAAAAGGAGGGACTCGATTTTCTAACTGCTGACAGATTTACAAAAATGGACAGGGGTGCGATGGACACAACACACAAACTTGGGAACTGGATACTCAATCTTACAACCAGAATGCTGTTCAATGTCAAAATAATGGATTCGCAGAGCGGCATGTGGGTGCTACGCAGGGATATTGTGCCTGCACTTAACATGAAGAGCAATGGTTTTCCTTTCTCGGAGGAGATCAAGATAAAGGCTGCCAAACACTTCGCATTCAAAGAGGTGCCGGTATCCTATTCCCTAAGAACGGGTGAGAAAAAACTGAACACATGGAAAGACGGATGGAATAACCTGAAATTCCTTATAAGACTGAGAATGAGCCGTGAGATTTGAATATCGTATTTTAATGTAAAACCAATCGAAGAACAAACCACAGTTGCGTTTGATCTCAATACATTTACCTCGACCAATATGTATTTAAAAAGTTTTAAATACCTTTTTAAACACGGAATAGATGCAAGTGGACGACACGGGAAGCAGATGCCTGAAATAAAAATCGAAAATGTTGTGGCTTCAACCTCACTTGGCGAGGAGCTCGATCTGCAAGCAATAGCACTTGCGCTTGATGGTGCAGAATACGAGCCGGAACAGTTTCCGGGCTTAATCTACCGTCTTAAGGAGCCCAAGACGGCGACGCTTCTGTTCAGAAGTGGCAAGGTGGTCTGCACTGGCGCTAAAAGCCTGGACGAAGTCAAACTGGCGATCTCCAAGGTATCGAAGCAGATTGAGAAGGCAGGCATCAAGGTTAAGATAGAACCTAAAATAGAGGTACAGAACATAGTCGCCTCATCGGATCTCGGACAGGAAATCAATCTGAATGCAATTGCAATCAGTCTGGGACTGGAGAAAGTCGAGTATGAACCTGAACAGTTCCCCGGACTTGTGTACAGGCTTGATTCACCCAAAGTTGTGGTGCTTCTTTTTGGTAGCGGGAAACTGGTGTGCACAGGGGCGAGAAAACCTTCGGATGTTGGAGATGCTGTTCAAAAGATAACAGAGGAACTGCAGGGAGCAGGACTTCTGCATTGAATAGAGAACCCATTTTTGACAATCATGTGCATCTGCAAAGATCAGGCAAATTCATAGAGGCTGCGCGTGAGTTTGAACGTGCAGGCGGAACAGGCATTCTACTCGTGAATCTTCCGCCTGACGGGGATGTGTGCAGCCCTAATTATTTCATGGAAATGTATACGGAAGCGGTCTCGATAAAGGAGGAGGTGAAAAGAGCGACCACGCTTGATGTATTGCTCGCCCTAGGTCCATATCCGGTTACGGCATTGCAAATAGCGGAAAGGATGGGTGCTGCGGCTGCAGAGGAGAAGGTTGTCAGGGCAGCTGAGCTTGCAATAGAATTCATACAAGAGGGAAAGGCTGAAGCGCTAGGTGAGATAGGCAGGCCGCATTTCAATGTGCCGGATGAATTGTGGATTATGAGCAACAATATCATGAAGGAATGTCTAAAGCTTGCGGCAAGGGAAGGGTGTGCAGCAATACTCCATACAGAGGAAGCCACCATTTCAAACATGAGGGAAATTGCGGAGATGGCGAAGAGTGTGAATATGCCTGTGCATAGAACTGTTCGGCATCATTCCCCGCCGCTTGTTGACGAGGAGGAGAATTTCGGACTCATTCCCTCGGTCAAAGCCACACGCGAAAACATCAGGAAGGCGGCAATGAGCAGTGACAGGTTTGTTATGGAAACAGACTACCTCGATGATCCCTCCAGACCAGGTGCGGTTCTGGGAATAAGAACAGTCCCAAGGAGGACTAGGGAACTGATGGAGGAGCGACTGGCAGACAGGGATTTTTTGAGGAAAATCCATCTGGAGATACCGTGCTCTATCTACGGCAGCGAGAACTTTTCTAACGTATAACGAAGGACGTGTAACGACCAGTGTATTCCTGCACAGATGTTTCAATAGCGGTAACATGAGCGCTGGGATTGCCAGACTTGCACAACTCTATTACACGCCTTATGGCTGTTTCCTCCCCCTCCAGCATACCCTCCACGCTTCCGTCCTCCATATTGCGGACCCATCCGCGAACCTCGTTTTCATCCGCAAATCTTTTCATATAATACCTAAATGAAACCCCCTGCACCTTGCCTCTGAAACGCACCTTCATAGCTATTGCAGCCATGCAATTACCGTAAGGGTGAAGGAACAAGGTCAAAAAAAGCTGGCGACTAAGATGAGGATCGCGATAAAATTCGGATACAACGGCTCCAGGTTCGCAGGGTACCAGAGACAGCCGCTTCTGCCGACAGTCGAAGGTGTAATTATAGAGAAATGCAGGGAAATAGGCGCCTTCAGGTCACCTGAGGAGGCAAGATTCCAAAGTGCGAGCAGGACAGACAGGGGAGTGCACGCAATCGGAAATGTGGTTGCTTTCAATACTCACTTTCAGGTGGAGGAGCTTTTAGATGGGCTGAACAACCTGTGTGAGGATATGCTCTTTCATTCCTACCTCGAAGTCCCCGCAACATTCAATCCAAGACATGCGCTCATGAGACACTACAGATATCTGCTCTACGAAAAAGTCGTTGAGGAAGAGCTTATTGAGGCGCTCTCTCTATTTACCGGCAGGCGGGACTTGAGACTATTTCACAAACCTTCAAACAGGAAGGGAGACGATATCGCGCGTATCACTGTTTCGGCAAAAGGGGAGGCCAGGCAGATAGACATCTACGCAAGGAGTTTCCTATACAACATGGTCAGGCGTATCGTTGCAGCTGCAACTGCAGTGGCTTCAGGAAGAAGAAAAATGGAGGAGCTGAAGGAGGCACTTGCAGGCCGTGAAGTAAAGACGTTCGGTCTCGCCAAACCGGATTTTCTCTATCTTATGGATGTAGATTACGGCATGAGATTTAGGCACTGCAAAGTTCAGGGAAAGATCATGGAGAGGTGGCTCGAATTCACACACAGGACAGAGGCACAGAGTATACTTGGCAGGGAACTTCTTGAACTCGCATGAGGTCATAGCAATCACTGGCACCCCAGGTACAGGAAAGAGCTGCACCGGGAGGGCACTTCGCTCTGCAGGAGAAAGAGTGGTATCTGTGGATGACCTCCTCCTGGAGGAGGGTATAAAGCCAGGCGGCGCCAGCGAGACTGTTGAGGTTGACCCATCATTGATCAGGAGAGTTGCAAAACGGGCAGCAAACCAGCATGCTGCAAGGCGGATGTATCTGACTGGTCATCTCGCTCACTTTGCATCCTGGGACAGGGCCTTTGTGCTGAGGTGTAGTCCGAAGGAACTGTTCAAACGACTGTCACAAAGGAACTGGGAACGTGAGAAGATCCTGGAGAATGTGAGGGCTGAAGTGCTGGATGTAATACTTGTAGAGACGCTGCAACAGGGGAATCGTGTTTATGAAATCGACACAACATCCATGACATGCATGGAGACTGCGGCACTTGCGCGCATGGAAGGCAGACGACTTCGCAGCTACAGAGCGGGAAGGATTTCCTGGTTTGACGAGGTGGAACATTGGTTTTAAACAGGGAAAGGAGCAGATTTGAGATGCTCCTATCTCCTCTCGCCAGGCTGTTTGCAAGAACAAAGCCCGACACACTCACATGGTTAGCAATAATTTTCTCTGCAGCCTGCGCATTTGCAGTCTTCTTCTCCACTACAGGAAGACTGTATCTGCTCGAAATCGCCGCCGTGCTGCTTGCCTTGAGCGGTCTGATGGATGCGCTTGACGGAGTTGTTGCCAGGAATACGGGGAGGACTTCGAAAAAGGGGGATTTCCTTGACCATGTGCTGGACAGGTATGCAGACATATTCCTGGTCATTGGCATAAACTTCAGCAGTCTCACGACACTCAAATTTCTAGGCATTTTTGCTCTGACAGGCATATTGATGACCAGTTACTTGGGGACGCAGTCACAGGCGCTCGGTCTAAAACGTAATTACGGCGGCCCCCTGGGAAGAGCTGACAGGCTTGTGCTTATGCTTATTGCCTTCCTGATACAGATAGGCATTGTGCTTGGAATGCATACAACGGGGAAACTGTTTGGGCTAACGACCTTCGATTACCTTCTGATTGTTTTCGCTGTTGTAGGGCATATCACTGCTGTTTATCGGGCTGCGGCTTCCTGGAGACTCCTTTCTCCTTGAGACGCATTCTATAATAAGTCATGGGGTGCTTCATCCAAGGCTGATTGCAGAGACTATCGGGATTGAAGCATATACCGTATGATTTCATTGTACTGCATTCAGGCACATCATATTCCACCGCAGAGATGGTGCCAGTAATATGCTCTATCTGATATCTTGTCTTGTCTGCCGCAAAGTCCGGAACTGTGCCGAACAGGTTGAATATCTGCTCGCCGTTCATGCCGAGAGCATGCAGAAAAGTGACTATTGCAAATCTTCCCATATGAGGCACATTCTCTGAGTTCTGTATCTGCCGGAGTATTTCCTTCATACATGGCGGATACACATCTGGTCTTATTTCGGAGACAGATTCCTTCTGGAACTTCTCCTTAACCTCCCTGAGCGCGGACAGCACACGGTTAATTTGAACCTGCAGCCCATCCCTTATTTCGTCAGTATATGGAGGGATAGTGGAAGAGAGGTAATCGGCTACGGACTGCGCCACTAACCTAATCAACTTGTGTTTATCGATAAGCACCTTTCCGTGCATCACTTGCTGCTGTACGAGTTTCCATTCAGGAGACCGAAAGTGCGAGGCGAAGGCGAGAAAGGCGCAAAAATCAACGAGGAACCCGTCCCCTTCCTCGATGGCCTCAATTCCCATCGAGGAAGCTATCTTCAGCAGATCCTCCAGTGGTAAGTCAGCTAGTCTCTCCCCTGCAAGTTTTCCCTCCGCGATAGCACATCGATTAACTAGAAAACGATCGGCAATAACGGAAAGGATCATCCTTGAGACAATGAATGAATAGAGTTCCTGTTTGCAGGCTACCTCCCCCTCGAGAGGAGACTGTGTTGATTTTGGAGAGGACAGTGATTCGACTTGAAGATGTGTTATGCACCTGTCTGCCCCCTTTTCCCTTATCATTCCAAATGCAGGATCCTTGACGAGCGTGACCACGCTTATGCCGGAGGACGAGATGTACTGCCTTGCTTCTGGAATGTATGGGAACTTGGCCAGCAACACAAGTCGCTGCGTGTCAGCCATAAAGCTTCATACACATTCCGCTCATTTAAGTATGACAGTGGGGTCACAGCAAGGTAAGATCCTGAACCGAGGCACTCTCAATGCCTTCCAGTGAGGAAAGCGCAGTCTCTATCTCCTCGGCTATTCCCCCTTTGTCTTCACATACAATCATGACTTCGGCTGCCGAAAGACCAAACGCTACGGGCACAATGCGGATATCCCTCAACTCCGAGCCCGAGGGGAGCACCGCCATTATTCTTTCCTTTACATCTTTGAAGTCATAATCTGGGGAGGCTGGCATCAGCCTGAAAGTCATTGCGACCTTGGCCAAGATTACTCACGGCCCCCTGAACCCACATGCTGTACAAGTGTAGCTTACACTCTGGTTCCTGCACTGAAGACACCTGCCTATACGTGTCTGTCCGCAATTCGGGCAATCAAATGTGGTTACACCGTAGCCTATCAGCGCGACACCGCAGGAACTGCAATTCTTTGTTTCAGCCATTTCGCTAAATTCCGAATAGCTACATCTATTTAAGCGATGCACTGTTGCTATGCTCTGATTGACCAATGTTTTAATAAGCAGGTGTATTTGGACGCGCAAGGGGCCGTAGCTCAGCTAGGTAGGTTTAACCCCTGGAGAGAGCAACTGGCTTTTAACCAGTAGGTCCGGGGTCCGAATGTTTTAACCGGAAGTCCCCGCGGCCCCGTATTTACATATTGCATATATAGATTGTAAGATAATCCCTCTGCGGTGAATCCAGAAATGCCGGAGATGAGGAGGGCCATCATAAATGGAGAAGTGGTTGACTGGAAGGATGCCAACATCCACATCTCAACACACACACTTCTCTACGGTTCGGGTGTTTTTGAAGGCATCCGGGCCTATATGTCGGCAGACGGGAGGCAGCTCAATGTGTTCCGCCTACAGGAACATGTGCGCCGTCTTTTCAGAAATGCCTCTATATTGCACATGAAGCCTGAGATAGGCGAGGAGGAGTTCGCCAACAAAATTGTTGAACTTCTGCGTATAAATAATCACAAAACTGATGTCTATATCAGGCCAGTCATCTACTACGGACAAGGGGGTATAGGCATTCGTCCCTCCAAGCAGCGGACGGAATATTTCATTTTCACTCAAGAGCTGTCCAGCTATTTCGGTGAAAAGCGTCCCCTCAATGTATGTATATCTTCATGGCAAAGAGTAGGTGGTAATTCCATACCCCCCAGCGGCAAATTTACAGGCTCATACGTCAACAGTATGCTTGCATCAATGGATGCGGTCAAGGCAGGCTTTGACGAAGCAATCCTGCTGACGCATGATGGTTATGTTTCGGAGGGGGCTGGTGAGAACATATTCCTGGTCTTTGGGAACGCGCTGCTGACCCCTCCGCTTTCTGCAGATATCCTTGACGGCATTACGAGGGATACGGTGATTAAAATTGCACATGACCTTGGATTGCAGGTGATTGAGAGGAACATAGCAAGGGGGGAGGTTTACGGTGCGGATGAGGCCTTCCTCTGTGGAACAGCAGCTCAGATTACGCCCATTGCCTCAGTTGACAAGCGGAACTATGCTGCTGCGCCTGGCAGAATCACGACCAGGCTGATGGACGAGTTTGAAGGTATTGTCAGGGGAAAGAAAAGGGGATACAGCTCCTATCTTAACCCTGTCTATAAGGAGCTTCTTGAAACAGTGAAATAAGACTGGCAATGGTTCTCAGGCGCGGAACCCCGGTGCATAACGATATATATAAGCCGTGGCATATTAGTGTCAGCGAGAATTTGGAAAATCGTCGGACAAAAAGTATAGCAAGGTGAAGCAAGTGGTCGAATCTCATCGGGTGACAATAAGGCTGGATGATCACAGCGTGGCTGCATTGCAGTCGCTCGTTACAAGCGGAAAGTATCCGAATATCTCGGAGGTGATGCGTGCTGCAATTGCTCAGTTTATTGATCGCAATTTCGCGCCAAAGCACATAGAGAAGATAACTGTGGAATTGCCGAGGGGGAATGCAGTTGAACTGCAGAAGCTGGTGAGAAAGGGGGATTCAGTCTCTATAGATGACGCAATTCGCAATGCAGTCAGGGAGTATCTGAGGAGGCGTCTCACCTCCCCAAAGGAGAAAAAGTGATCCTTTTTCCGCTCCTTCCGACACAGAGAGTTTGCTGACACATCATTCGTATATTTAGTGTGACAAGCTACGAATTTGACATTCTCGTCATATAACCCCCTCCGCTTTCCATTTTTGACACCTGTGGATTATCATTCCATCGTGGAAGGCACGTGCGACGCATAGTGTGTTATGTGGGAGGCATTGTAAACTCTACAGCCTTCGCGTGCACTTTCATTCTCTGACGGCGTCCAGCGTACGAGAGAGCACACCCATAAGCATAAAAAACTCCCACTTTGTAAGACCTGATCTGCCAATGAGGCGCCTGAACATAAGCGCTGTCTTCTGTCTCTTGTGCTCAGGATAATTGATGAGTTCCAGAAGTGTTGAAAAGTATTCCGACAGCTTTTCCTTCTCTAAACCTACAGCTGTCCTAGGTTCTTCCTTTGTGTAATGTGAGATAAAGAGCTCATATAGGATCACTGCAACAGCATGGGAAAGATTCATCACAGGATATGTTTCGTCTGTTGGAACAATAATCACAGAATCGCACTTCGACAGCTCATTATTGAGCAGCCCAAGACCTTCCGGACCGAAGAGGATCGCAAACCGCCTTCCTGTGGATTGAACGCGCGATGCGAACTCCCTCGGTGTTTCAAAACTGCGGAGAAATTTTCTTTCACCCTTATTTCTTATTCCTGTGCTCCCTATGACATAGTCACACTTCACAACTGCCTCCTCAATGCTTGTGCAGATAATGGCGGAATCGAGTATGAAGTTAGCGTGTTTGGCCCGCTTTCTAGCCTCCTCTCCCACCGCAACGGGTGAGACAAGGGCAAGATCGGTAAAGCCAAAGTTTGCCATTACCCTTGCAACTGCACCTATGTTACCTTCATTTTCCGGTCTGACGAGCACAATCCTGAATGCGGGCATCGAACTCGCGATAGGAAAAACAGCACTTTAATGTTGGCGAAG
This sequence comes from Methanomassiliicoccales archaeon, assembly GCA_038881315.1. Lineage (GTDB taxonomy): Archaea > Thermoplasmatota > Thermoplasmata > Sysuiplasmatales > Sysuiplasmataceae > JAVZQA01. The sequence continues at coordinate 8,282 of JAVZQA010000010.1, read as the reverse complement.
AATTGGAAGCGCTCGCGTCAAACAATCGTCAGACAATGGAAACATTTTAATGCTGAAAACTGTATGTGGTTACTACCTGTAAATCCTGTTTATAGGGATGGGATGCGAGGCTGAAGGAATGAAATCTCTAGTAAGTGACGTGTTATCGGGCGTTGAAGAGGAAGAGGATCAGACAGAGGCTGAGGAAGCACCGAAAGAAAACTACAGTGCGGAAGACGAGGAACTTATAAAAGTGCTTCAAGGCCTTAAAACAAATATCAAGATAATAGGATGCGGCGGCGGTGGCTCAAACACAGTGGACAGGATGGTGGAAATAGGCATCACAGGCGCCGAAATGTATGCGGCAAACACGGATGCCCAGCACCTCCTGCGCATCCGTTCCCCGCACAAACTGCTGCTTGGAAGGAGAACAACACGCGGTCTGGGCGCAGGTTCACTTCCACAGGTGGGTGAAGAAGCGGCCAGGGAGGCCGAGGAAGAAATAAGAAAAGCGCTGCAGGGAGCAGATATAGTCTTCATAACGGCCGGTCTTGGGGGAGGGACAGGCACAGGATCGGCACCATTCGTTGCTCAGGTGTCAAAGGAGCTGGGCTGCCTTACAATAGCGGTATGCACATCGCCATTCAAATCGGAGGGTGCTGTGAGAGCTGAAAACGCGGAATGGGGTCTAGAACGCCTGAGGAATATAGCAGATACAGTGATAGTGATACCCAATGACAAACTCCTTGAACTTGTCCCGCGGCTTTCCATAAATGCGGCCTTCAAGGTGGCAGACGAGGTATTAGTGAGAAGCATAAAGGGCATAACAGAGGTAATAACAAAGCCTGGACTTGTGAACCTAGATTTCAATGATCTCAAGACAATAATGAAAGGCGGTGGTGTCGCGATGATAGGTCTTGGAGAGGGAGAAGGGGAGGAAAGGGCCAAGGATGCAGTCACAGAAGCAATAAACTCACCTCTGATAGACGTGGATATCTCCGGGGCCAATGGTGCGCTCATCAATGTCGTTGGCGGAAGTGACATGACAGTCAGCGAGGCCGAGCGCGTGGCTGCCATGATACAGGCAAAAATAAGCCCCTCTGCAAGGATCATCTGGGGTGCAGCTGTGGACACAACACTGGAGAAGCGCATGAGGGTGATGGTTGTCATAACCGGTGTGAAATCAAAACATATATTCGGATCTTCGGAGAACACGGAGAGGAAGCCCACAGATGTTGACTTCATAAACTGAGCGGGCAAGGGACTGCGCTTTCGAAGTGCAGTCCTTTTTAAAACAAGCTGATGGATTCAGAAAGAAATATTAAGTAGGAAATCGCATGCTTTGAAGCCCGGAAGTGTGAAGATGGCGAATAATTCAATTTCCAACTTTGATTTCACCGAAGTAACCTATGATGTTCAGCGGAAACTGGAGGAGAAACTCAAAACAATTGGAAAGGGGAAGTACGGAAGGATTTTCAAGATGGCGCGCAAACCGACACTGGAGGAGTATGTCAGGGTTGTGAAGATGGTATCGATAGGTCTCTTCCTGATAGGCGCTCTTGGTTTCCTCCTATACTGGCTCTTTACTTACTTCCCATCTGTTTCTGCGGGTATACTCGGATAAAAGGGGATGCGCCAGGTGACAGCGTCGATTTCAGGTGGTAGCGAAACAGTCTTCAGGCTGGAAGTTCCAGGTGAAAATTCTGCACTAATACCGGTGGGTGGAAATGCAGAGTTCAGCATAAAAGTGGTCGTGTCCGGGGAAAGGGAGCTGAAGCTCAGGGTGAGGAATAAATTGATTTCATCGACTGAGGGATCGCCGGAGTGGCATGTTAAGACGTATTACGACGGCGCCCTGAAGTGGGACAGCTATTCTAACCTTCCACCGGAAAGTTCAATCAAGGCAACCTCCGGCGATCATTGGTTAACAATACAGGTCGAAGTTCCTCCGGGGGCGGCTTATGGAGATGCTACGGACCTGGAAGTGGAGTTGGATGATGGCGCACACAGAGAGGCAAAGAGCTTCTCCATCAAGGTCAGACCATCAATACTTGCTATAAAAACAGCAATTGGTCAGGAAAGAGAGGTCGCAGATTCATTGAGTGCAAAGGCAAAGGGAGGCGATCTGGGCATATATTCCATACTTGTCCCTTCCAACATTAAAGGGTATGTGCTGATAGAGGCAATGAATAGCGACAAGATAGAGAATTCAATCCGCAGCATAAGAAAGGCGCACGGCCTGGTTAAAGGGGAGACTTCTCTTGGCGAAATAAGTCATTTCCTGACGCCAAAGCCTGCGGTTAGCGGCATTGTTGAAGGAGATATAGTGGAGCTCGTGGCCGGCCCATTCAAGGGTGAGAAGGCAAGGGTTCAGCGCATAGACCATAGCAAAGAGGAGATTACGGTGGAACTATTCGAAGCCGTAGTGCCCATACCTGTAACAGTCCGCGGAGATCATGTCAGAGTTATCTCAAAGGAAAAACAGTGAATCAGGGTGATTTGGATTGGCTGAAAGGATAAATGTACTGGTTGATGCTGGGAAGGCAACACCTGGACAACCGCTGGGTCCCGTGCTGGGTCCCCTTGGTGTGAATGTGGTAAAGGTTGTGCAGGAGATTAACGAAAAGACAAAGCAGTTCAGTGGGATGAAGGTCCCTGTGACAATAGAGGTTCAGGGGGACAAGAGCTTCGAGATCTCCGTGGGGACTCCCCCTACGACCGCCTTGATCATGAAGGAATTGGGAGTGGAAAAGGGTTCTGGGTCACCGCACTCAACCAAGGTGGGGAATCTGTCCATGAAACAGGTGATCAAACTTGCAAATATGAAAAAAGAGGCATCACTGGGTAAGACGCTGAAAAGCAGAGTAAAGGAAGTAATAGGCTCCTGCGTATCCATGGGTGTAACTGTAGAGGGGAGGGAACCGAAGGAGCTGAGCAAAGAGGTTGATGAGGGTAAGTGGGACACTGATCTCAAGGAATAAGCGTGGAATTAACGAAGTATTTTAATAGATAAATCATTAACAGCACAGGAAAGTAGGAGAGTCCTTCTGGGCTCGCAGAACTACGGGAGTTGAAAAATTGCCGGGAGATAATAACACTGTTGAGGCTATTCGTAAGGCTTTGTCCATGGCCCCACAGAGAGGTTTCAGGGAAAGCGTTGAGCTTGCGATCAACCTCAGGGACGTGGATCTTTCAGTTCCAAAGAACAGGATACAGGAAGACATTATACTACCCAGCGGCAGAGGCAAGGGCATAAAGGTCTGCCTCTTCGGCGGTGGTGAAATGGCGCTGAAAGCAAGGGAAGTGGCAGATCTCATCATAGGACCTGAGGATTTTAACAAATATATGGATGATAAGAAGGTAGCCAAGAAACTCGCGCGTGATTATGATTATTTTGTAGCAGAAGCGCCGCTCATGGCAACAATCGGAAGAAGGATGGGTACTGTTCTGGGCCCTAGGGGAAAGATACCAAAGCCCATACAGCCCGGAGCAGATCCTGTGCCTGTCATAAACACACTGAGACGAACCACGACTGTCAGAAGCAGGGAAAGACGGACATTCCATGCACACATAGGCACACGCGATATGAAACCAGAAGATCTGGCCGCAAATGCAGATGCTGTAATCAACAGGGTGCTAGGTAAACTCGAAAAGGGCAGAATAAACCTTGATTCAGCTTATGTTAAGACCACAATGGGCCCAGCTGTAAGGTTACTGTGAGGGATACGGATGGCACACACCAAGGAATGGAAGGAAAAAAGTCTGAACACCATAAGTAATGCGTTGCGCTCAGGCAAGGTAATAGGCGTTGCCAGCATACGTGGCCTTCCGGCTCCTCAGTTCCAGGAGATAAGGAAGAAACTCCATGGCTCTGCCAGCATATACGTCTCCAGGGCGAAGCTAATGCGCATGGCGCTGGAGCAAGTGGAGAAGCAGCGAAACGGAGTGGGAAGGCTAGCTGAGCTGGTGAGGAATGACCAAACTGCATTTATTGTCTCTGACACAGATCCATTCAAACTCTACAAACTCATTGAATCAAATAAAAAACCGCTGCCTGCAAAGGGCGGAGAGACTGCTCCACAAGATATAGAAATCAAGGCAGGGGAGACACCATTCAAACCTGGCCCCATTGTGGGGGAATTGCAGAAGGCGGGCATACCGGCCAGCATAGAGGGCGGTAAAGTTGTGATTAAAAAGGATAAGCTGCTCGTTAAGAAGGGGGAGATAATAACACCTCAGATCGCAGCAGCACTTACAAGGATGGAGATTTACCCTCTGGTCGCAGGACTTGATGTCCGCGTACTGTTCGAGGATGGAATGCTTTTCAATGCAGAAGTCTTGAAGGTGGACGAGAGCAAACTGAAGGAGGATCTTGCAGCGGCCTCCAGGCAGGCGCTTTCGCTTGCGCTGAAAGCAAGATATTACACACCTCAGACAATCACTGCGCTGCTCGCGGAAGGAAGGAATTCGGCGATCAACCTGAGCGTGTTTGTCTCCTTCCCCACGGCAGAAACGGTGGCAATGCTTGTCTCGAAAGCAGCATTGCAGGCCGCAGCGCTCGAAAGGATCGCCAATCAGAACGGAGGTTAGTGAAATGGAATATGTGTACAGTGCACTTCTGCTGCACAGTGCAAAGAAGGAAATAAGTGAGGAAAGCGTCTCGAACATACTCAAGGCCGCGGGCATTCAGCCTGACCCGGCCAGGGTTAAGGCATTGACCTCGTCACTGAACGGCATTAACATAGACGAGGCTGTCGCCGCAGCGGTGATGACAGCGCCTGCTCCGGCCCAGCAGCAGCCGCAGGCAGAGAAGAAAGAGGAGAAGAAGAAAGAGGAGAAGAAGGAAGAAGCGGTGTCCGAAGAGGAGGCAGCAGCTGGTCTGGGAGCGCTCTTCGGCTAGGCGCAATAATTCTCCTCAGGAGACAAAAATTTTAAACTTCTTCATTTCATATATATATCATTAAGGAAAACCTTAAATATGTGTCGCTCGGTTTTGTCGCACTGACAGGGTGAACACTTGCGCCTGCTCGGAACAGTCAAATGCAAAAGAGGGACTAGTCGCTTACTTGTCAGTGCAGCGTGCTGCCCCTCCGAAGGGGATAAGGTCTTTGATGCCAGGGGCAGGGGTGTGGGCACCGTCAGAATGGTTTTTGGCAATGTGAGACAGCCCTATGTAACGGTGGAAATGAACAGGGCTACCGGTGGATCGGGTCTGTCAGGTACTGAATTATACATCATGGATGTGAAAGAGGATGACGGCGGGAAAAGATCCGAGAGACGGCATTGAGGAAGTCGAGCGCTGTCCGGAATGCGGAAGCATGCATCTGGTCAGGGATTACGAGAGAGGCGAACTGGTGTGCGAGGAATGCAATCTTGTAATTGACGACCAGCTCATAGACCAGGGACCTGAATGGAGGGCGTTTGATGTTGAACAGGGGGAGAAGCGGGCGAGAACAGGTGCTCCCACCACATTGACAATTCATGACAAAGGTCTTTCAACAGAAATATCCTGGAAGAACAAAGACAGCTATGGAAAGAGCATACCCACGAGGAACAGAGCTCAACTATACAGGCTACGCAAGTGGCAGAGGCGCATAAGGGTAAGCAACGCAACTGAGCGCAACCTTGCCTTTGCGCTTGGCGAACTTGAGAGGATGGCCTCTTCCATGGGGCTCCCAAGAAATGTGAGGGAGACCGCGGCCATGGTGTACAGAAAGGCGGTAAATAACAACCTCATCAGGGGAAGAAGCATTGAGGGTGTTGTTGCGGCATCCCTATATGCAGCGTGCCGCCAGTGCAATGTACCAAGGACGCTGGACGAGGTTGCCGGTTCCAGCAGGGTCGGAAGAAAGGAGATTGGGCGCACTTATAGATTCATGACCCGTGAGCTCAAACTGAAGCTCATGCCGACCAAGCCTCAGGACTATGTTTCGAGGTTTTGCAGCGAACTCAAGCTGAGCGGGGACGTGCAGTCAAAGGCCAATGAGATACTGAAAGAGGCCGGAAAAAGGGAACTAACATCAGGCAGGGGACCAACAGGTGTGGCCGCCGCAGCTATTTACATTTCCTCCATTGTAGCGAACGAAAGACGGACGCAGAGAGAGGTCGCAACCGTAGCAGGTGTAACAGAGGTAACCATAAGGAACAGATATAAGGAACTCACGGAGAAACTCGGAATACAGGTCGAACTCTAAGGTATGTGGCGTTTTATCTGCAGATAATCAACCCCATTGCGCCCGACCCGTCCAAAGAGCAGTTCCTTCCTTACTCCATGGGCCAGCCGGACAGCCCTTGAGATCTCAGGCCATGTTGCAGTGAATCCCCTGCCCACAGCATGCACAAGATATCTTGCATGCTCCTTATCCGGATCTCCATCATAAGCCCTGAAATGTGAACCGTATTTGAAGCCTGTTTTGACTATAAAACCCCGCTCTCTGAGATCACTGTAGACCGTGAGCTTGTGGAGGAAGTCAGGATCCCTTCTGCAGGATGCCTCAATGAGCGAATTCAATGCAGCATTCCTACCTGTCCTGGCGTTGATCAATTTCAGTCTCTTCCTTGACATGAGAAATGCAGCCTCGAGCATGGATATCTGCAAGCCTGTTCCAAGTGGATTGCCATAGAAGGCTGCCTTTCTCAACTCCTCAGCCGCAGCCTGATCTGGAATCAGGGCACGGTCAGCGAGTGCAATGCCTGAATAAACCCCTACTTCCTTACCCGAGGCGGAAGCTCTGGGGTCTACTCCTCTTATTCTGTAGTGTGTTATATCCCCCTCCTCATCCACCACAGCTATGATAATTTCCTTTCCCGTTCCCTCTGCTGCTGAGGAGAGGGAAAACAGCTCATCAAGATCAAAAATAGTGCGCTCCGAAAGGGCCACTACATAGTACGCGGGGGCAGAACTCTTTGGTGATTTTCCCCTTTCATATAGATAGAAATCGACATCCTCCAGTTCCGCAAGCGATGCCACCAACCCTCTTCGCCTGAGGTCTGAATAGACAATGTACATGAGTTCGAAATCATCTATCTGCCTGGCAGCCTGCATGACCAGATCTCCAAAATCCAACGCGTTTCCCTTCTTATCCTGCACTTCCAGCCGCTCAGTTTCGAAAAGATAGAGCATTTCGAGGAGATTGAGTTTGAGGGAACCGCCCCCCTGAGGCTGGCCATACCATCCCTTGTTGTGTATCCTGCTAGCCTCTGCTTCGTCCTTGATGAGTGCGCCGTTTCTGTTGAATATAGCTGCCATCAGCATACCTATAAACTGTGCTTGTTAAATCTTATTGCTGAGTGATCGAAGGCATAATAAAGACTTCTGTATCGATATCTATATATCAGCGCTAATTCTAGACAAAAATAATGAATGAAAACAGAAAGGGGGAATGGAAGAAGGGCTTCATAGGACTGTATGCCCTTTCGATGATGGAGGAAGGGCCAATATACGGTTATCAGCTCTCTCAGCGCATATCCGAAAGGAGTTCAAACGCATGGAGGCCCCCGGCTGGTTCAGTTTATCCCGCTCTCAAAAGGTTGGCAGATCGGGGTTTTGCCAAGGAGAAGATGATAGGTGGGAGACGAATTTACAGCATAACCCCACTTGGGAGAAAGAGACTCGGGGCAGCCAGGGAGAGGATATCAGGCAGATCGATGGACAGAATTGAAATGATGCGCCTTTTCCTCGATGTGATTCCTGAGGAAAAATTAGCAGACATACTTTTCGAGCGACTTGAGATGACGCTCAAAATGATCTGGGAATATGTGAACTCAAGGGAAGGGCCGGACACGAAATATTTGCTAGTCAAATGCGCAGCAGAGCTCGAACGATTCATAGAGAGTCTTAAGGCGGTGCAAACATGAACATGCAGGTTACAGAGCAACAAGATCTTGTGGTCGAGGGAATAACAAAGAACTACGGCCATGTGCGTGCTCTTGATGGTGTCTCGCTGCGTATTCCGGCAGGAACAGTCTTCGGTCTGTTGGGACCGAACGGTGCCGGAAAGACAACGCTGATAAAGGTGCTGACTGCACTCATAGAGCCGGACGAAGGGGATGCACTTGTTGATGGTTTCAGCATAAGGACACAGCCACATGAAGTTAAAAAGAGGATAGGATGGGTGGCTGCCGAAGTCATACTAGACGATGATCTTACAGCTCTAGAAAATCTCTGGATACAGGCCAAACTGCAGAATATTAAGCAGTGGAAGGGGGCGGCAATGAATCGTCTCCAGTATTTCGGCCTGGGGGACAGGGCTGATAGCAAGGTTAAAGAATTTTCCACAGGCATGAGAAAGAAACTCGAAATC
>JAVZQA010000009.1:0-27630 GCA_038881315.1 Methanomassiliicoccales archaeon | reverse complement strand
ATATCAAGCCTTCTGGACCCATTGCCGCCATGTAAACCACTGCAGCAATCGCGAGGAGTGTTTGATTTGTGCATATGTTGGAGTTTGCCCTGGAGCGCCTGATATGCTGCTCCCTTGTCTGAAGGGTAAGGCAGAATGCCCGCCTTCCACTGCCGTCAACCGTCGCTCCTACGAGGCGGCCAGGCATCTTCCTGACATATTCCTTCCTGCAGCCAAGCAATCCTAGCAATGGTCCACCAAGGTTCATGGGGATGCCCAGTGGTTGTCCTTCCCCCACCACTATGTCCACACCGATATCACCAGGGGGAACAGTTGTTGACAGGCACGCCGGATTGACTCCCATTACATAAGGCACATCTCCGATGCTCCCCTTGAGGTCGAGAACTCCGTCCTCATACAATCCGAGAAAGGAGGGCATCTCCACATAAACGCCGAACGCGTCATGAGCAAGCTTCCTCACTGCCTCAAAGTCGGACATGCCTGTCTTGGGATCAAAAGGATACTCTCTTATTTTTGCTCCAGTGCCCTGAATGTAATTGAGAAGTACGGATTTCTTCCACGGGGCCATTGCTCTCGGTATGAGGAAATATTCGCCTGTTCTGATGCGTCTGCACATGAGTGCAGCCTCACCAATGGCACTTGCTCCGTCATACATTGATGCATTGATGACCTCCATTCCAGTCAGTTCGCTCATTAGACTCTGATATTCGAAAATTAGCTGCAGCAGTCCCTGGCTGAGCTCGGCCTGATATGGAGTGTACGATGTGTAGAGTTCGGATCTGCCAATCGCCTCCGAAACCACAGATGGAATGAAAATATCATATATTCCGCCCCCAAGAAAGCATTTGAGCTTGCCGGCCGGGATGTTGTGCTGCATCATTGATTTCAACATCCCCAAAACCTCGAACTCCGATTTTTCTGCGGGGAGATCCAGGCTGTCGATCCTTATCTCTTGAGGTATGTCTGCAAATAACTTATCAATATCTTTCAGTCCGAGTGCACTGAGCATCTCGGAGATTTCGTGATTTTCCATCAATGCGGCCTAAAGTGGGAATCAATTTAATCTTTATCCAGTAACGAAGACGACACCGCAGCTGCAGCCCCACGTTTGAGCAGCACCGTCGCATATTGATGAGGTATGAAGGCAATCTCCTCCTTATCGAGCATGAAACTGCCCTCCTCCGTGACGAATTGCGGCACCTGCTTATTCGTGCGTATGAGTGCAAGTTTCCCCTCACTTTCTGCTGGAGTAGAGTGCTCCTCATGCCCCTCCTTTGTCTCAACTGTATTTTCAGCCTCCCCCCTTTTTTCAGCTGTCTGCCCAGTCTGAGAACCTGTCAGTGCGCTTTCTCTTGCCATTCGCAAAAGGCGCAGAAGCTCCGAGTACAATTCCTGTTCCTCATATGAGAGACCGGGAGGAACTTCCTCGCCTGCCATAGCAAGCATAAAGAGTTTCCTTGCTCTGAACTCCCATATGCTTGCAAGCAGCTTCCTGGATTCTTTGATCTGTGATAAAGCTGCCATGGTAGCATCGGCGTTTCCTGAACCATCCGTTGTCCGCTCCTCAAGATGTTGTATGTACGCCCGAGCTTTCCGATAGAAATCGGCCGGAATTTCCATTGGTTTACCTGATTTCTTTTCTCCTCTGTAAACGCGTGTTATTTCGCTATAGTCCAGTTCTTCTTGGCCGGCCATGATCCCAGCAGTGTTTTCAATCTCTTAATTCTGACGTGTGGGCACGCTTGTAATAATTAAAAGGCGGTAAAACGGTGCACTGTCTTCAAAAATACGGTTCGCCTGCTTATCATTTCAATGCAAGTACTCAGTGCTGAACGTCCGTATACAGATTTGCTCACAGGTATAACCTAAATGGACCTTCTACACAGGTTAAGAAGATTGCCACAACTGCTATGATGCCCTTTATGGTTGCATGTTGTAAGGCGCCATCCAACAGAATGCCGCGCATGGTTCGGGTAAGGATTTAATAGGTCTTCTCCATTTTGGAATCGGGGGACACCTGTTGAAAGGCAGTTATATTGTCGCAGCAGTGCTACTTGTAATTCCGACCGTGGTATTACTTGACGTGCCCTTGTATAACAAGGTAAATCCAGAACTGGCCGGCGTTCCATTCTTTTGGTGGTTCCAGGGACTCTGGTTGGTAATTGCTGCAATAATGTATCTGGGGGCAGCGCTCATATTAACGTCGGCTGACCCGGACAAGGGGGAATTTAATTGATTATCACGATAGTCGTATTCCTAGTCCTCTTCGTTATCTTCGCCCTGCTGGGTTTTCTGGCGTCAAGATGGCGAAAAGGTGATCTGCGCGAGCTTGGACAGTGGGCGCTCGCGGGCCGGCGCCTAGGTCCATATCTGGCGTGGTTTCTCGTGGGAGGTGATCTTTACACCGCCTACACTTTCATTGCGATACCCTCTGCTGCCTTTGGTAAGGGGAGCATATACAATTATGCCACGCCGTACGTGATGACCACCTTTGCAATTGCTATGGTCACAATGGTTACCTTGTGGAAAATGTCTAGAAGAAAAAATTACATTACTGGCGTGGACTTTGTAAAGGATAGGTTCAACAGCAGGACATTGGCCATAGCCATGGCGCTGACAGGCATAGTGGCGGAACTCCCCTATATAGCTCTACAAATCGTTGGTATGAAAGCAGTATTGCAGGTGATGCTTGCTCCATACTTCACATCCATAACCGGTGTGAGTGAGATCGCGCTCATTATCTCCTTTATAGTTCTCGCAGCTTTCACTTTTGTAAGCGGGCTCAGAGGAGCCACGCTCACAGCCGTAATGAAGGACGTAATAATTCTGGTATCTGTGGCAGTCGTAATAATTTACGTGCCTCTCACGATAAAGGGAGGTTTCTCCACCGCATTTCATGCGGCATCCGTGGCGAAGGCAAAAATCAGTTATGCTGTTCTTCCCTCAACGGAGATTAATGCGTACATAAGTTTGTTCATAATGAGTGCGCTCACACTCTATTTCTATCCGCATGCAATAAATGGAGTACTGAGCTCGAGAGATCTTAAGACGATCAGGTTCAGCACCGCTATGCTTCCACTATATGGTCTTGGTCTCTTCCTTCTGACGCTATTCGGGGTTCTAATCTTTGCAGTCCCGTCGGCACTCAGTTCGATCCATGGAAATGGGTCGCTCGTCGTTCCCGCACTCATCAGTGCGACCATGCCGTCATGGTTCACAGGCTTTGCATTTCTAGGAATATTCATCGGAGGTCTTGTGCCTGCGGCCATAATGGCCATATCTCAGGCAAATCTGCTGACTAGAAATATCATAAAGGAATTCGCACCCCGTCTCAAGCCATCCACAGAGACTAGCATTGTAAAATGGGCTTCTGTTGTGTTCAAGTTCCTGGCTCTCGGCTTCGTGTTCCTGGTGAGTCCCACTTATTCCGTTTCACTCCAGCTTCTGGGAGGAGTTTTCATTGCACAGACACTGCCTTCCATGATGCTCGGTCTGTATGACAAGCATTTCCTGAACAAATGGGCCCTCTTCGTAGGATGGATTGCGGGCATGGGCTCTGGTATCTGGTTTATGGAGGTCGCAAATCATTTCAGCATCCTCTCGAGCGCACTCATGAAGACTCCCTTCGGCCTTCTTTATGTCGCAGCCTCTTCCCTTGCAATCAATCTGTTCGTCTCGTACGTCGGTTCCGCAATAGCCAGACTGGTCGCTCCGCAGCCAACTCCAGCTCCAGCAACTTGAGAATCAATTCCGCAAATGATATAGTGCATAGCGCAATATCGCTGACTGTAACCAGGCGACACGATGCGTGGCAGCACCGACGTTTTGGAAAAGGTGGAAAGGGTTTTGAGGGAGCTCGCCGAAGAAAACACTCGTTTTCCCATAATTGTGGAGGGAAAGAATGACAGGGATGCCCTCAGGCGTCTAGGCATAGGGGGAGAGGTAATAGTGGTCAACGGCCATCATACCTTATTCGGGATGTGTGAGCAGGTCAGCAGGAAATACAGGAAGGTGATTGTGCTCACGGACTGGGACAGAAAGGGCGGTCAGATATGTCATCAGCTGCTGCAAGGTCTGCATTCGAATGGAGTTAAGGTGGACGATTATACGAGGACGGTTCTTTCTGCACTGAGTTATGGTGTGATAAAGGATGTTGAAAGCCTGCCAGTTTTCGTTGAGAAACTAAGAATGAGGGCGCACCGGAGTTGATGTCAGGGAAAAATTATTAATTGAACCCCCTTATCGAAGTGTGAACGGGTCCGTAGCTCAGCTAGGTAGAGCAATCGGCTCTTAACCGAAAGGTCGAGGGTTCGAATGGCCAGAACGCCCGAATCTCCCTCCGGGCCCGCTTCATACCTTTCCCAGGTTTGCAGAGATTCGGTTAGATTCCGTGGGTTAAGTGCATTTCCCCTATTGTTCCTTGACTTGCGGCGTTGCAGGGCATTCCCTACTCCTACCGCAGGTGGTCATGATAAGGTCATGTTCCGAAAAGCTTCGTATATAAAAGGTGGATAATAGGTGCGGAGGGGGAAGCCCGATTGCCATTTCCAATCGTCTATCTGACAACAATCACAAGCCTATTTTTGGTGCAACACTCTTTAATGGATTGGAGGGTGCTTTTCTCCTACCGGAGAAATAGGCTCACAGTCAGTAGTATGAGCACCCAGAGGGTAATGAAGAAATACTTCACATTCTTTTCCTTGGCGGAAAAGTACACCCATGAGGAAACCACCCGCAGATATGGAGTGAGCATCAGAACCACTATACCAAGCGATATCAGACCGAATGGGGTCACATGGCCATGGAATAATGCCAAAAATGAGGTGTAGGTTAAAGCTGCGAAACTGGCAGTGTGTATGAGCTCATCGATATTGAGTGTCTTCTGCTGTGCCAAAAACAGGAGGACACCTGACACAATGATTATGAGTGAGGTTATGACACCATAGAGCAGGACATAGCTTAATGTAGCCTCCAAATCAAGCTGATTCCTCGATTCGATCTCCCTTACCTCTTCCTCGATCTGCTTCTTTGTCTTTTCGTCCGCTGGAAAGGTGATGATTATGTTTCCGTCCTGTATGTACTGGTCTTCCTGCACTTTCGTTTTCAGTGCAACACCCCCGAACCGCGCAGTATCATTTCAAGTGCAAGGCCTAGAAGCACAAAGAGGAATAGGACGCGTATCTGTGAATTGCGCATTCTAGTCAGTAGTCTTGTTCCCAGAATCGCACCAATCGTCACACCTATCATAACAGGCGCAACTAGACCGACATTTACAAGGCCAGCGGCAAGAAAAACACTGCTCCCTGCCAGAGCTGTAACCCCGATTATAAAATTGCTAGTTGTGGTGGAAACCTTGCTCGACATGCTCATAATCAGATCCATGACAGAAACCTTCAAGGCACCTGCACCTATGCCAAGAAGGCCAGCTATGAGACCAACACCGAACATGGCTGCCCCTCCTTGACCTGCATGATTTGCCTTATAACAGATCCATTTGTTGCTTGATTTCTCGAAATAAATGCCTTCCATACCAAGCCATCTAGATGGCCTGTCCTGCTTTGCAACGAATGGATGTTCTGTCTTCTTCCTCTTGAAAAGGAGCTGCTGCCAGGAAATTAGGAGTACGGCTGCAAAACTGAAAAACAGAATGAAATCAAATTTAGAGGGGAGTATGACAGCAATTGTCGCACCTATGATCGCACCAGGGACGGTGAACATTTCGAGATACATGCCTATGCGAATGTTGGATAGCCTGTCTCTAACATAAGCAGAGGCAGAGCCGCTCGACGTGGCTATCGTTGACATTATGCTCGCTGCAATCGCATACTTAATTGGCACACCAACGAGTGTGAGTACCGGTATGAGCACAATTCCTCCACCAATGCCCGTCATCGCTCCAAGTATTCCAGCGGTAAAGGATATGCCCAACAGATAAAGGAAATTTGGAAACATTCATACCCTGACCATCAATGGCTACTCGTAAAGCCAGATTTAACATTGTATTTAATCCTTAAGGGAATCGTAAGAAGGGAGGGAAGGCGTTTGGCATTTTCTCGTTGTTTTGTGTTCAGCTGAAAAACTCAGTTATCAGTTTCCTCCCATTTTCGTCGAGTGGCTTAACGGCTTCGACAGGTGGAACGTTACCGCTTGTCTGCCGTAGCAGTTCGTCGAAGGAGGGTACACCCTCCCTCTCGTAAAAGATGCCGAGCGGGAGTTTTTCATTCTCGTACGCTCTATCTAGCGCCGCATGCAGGTTAGAGGGGTCATGGCCTGTTGAAGAAAGATCATACATCCTTCTTCTTACATCATCATAGATGTCATGCCACGTAACACATGGGCTGAGTATGTCGACCAGTGCAAACCCCTTGTGTTTTATCGCCTTCTGTATTATTTCCGAGAGCTGCTTTACCTGCCCTGAAAAGCCTCTCGCCACAAATGTAGCACCGGCACCTATCAATGTGGCCAATGGGTTCAATGGATAGATGCTGCTCCCGAACGGGGTCGTTTTTGTCTTCTGCCCCAGCTGAGAGGTGGGAGACAATTGCCCTGTAGTGAGTCCGTAAACCTCATTGTTGAGTACGAGCAGTTTGATATCATGGTTTCTTCTTGCTGCGTGCACCACGTGGTTGAAGCCAATGCCGTATTCATCCCCGTCCCCCGCAATTGCAAGCACAACGAGTGATGGATTGGCTATCTTCGCTCCTATCGCCACAGGTACCGCCCTGCCGTGGAGACCATGGTGACCGTAGGTTCTGATATAGCCGGGAAAATTGGAAGAACAGCCTATCCCTGACGATATGAGAACCTGATGTGGCTGTATTTCAAGCGACGCAATCGCGCTCTTGACAGCCGATAGCGCTCCGAAATCACCACACCCTGGACACCAGTCAGGTCTGATGTCACTCTCAAGTACCTTGAGATCCAGCATTTCAGACCGCCTCCTTCAGAACGAGTATTTTCTTAACCGCATCCACAACTTCAGCAGGCAACAAAGGTTCGCCGCTGTAGGTCAACAACCTTTCCTTTATTACAATGCCTGTTTCTCTCGCAATAAGACCTGCCATCTGACCAGAGTAATTGACCTCAACATCCAGCAGTTTCTTGGCACTTTTGAGCTTCTCTGCAACCTTATCCCACCTCAACGGATAGATGTCATTGAACTGCAATGAGTTCACGCTGTATCCGTCCTTGAGCAGAACCCTCATCGCCTCATCCACTGCATTTGCAGAGCTTCCCCAGCATACGATGGTGAGATCTGCCTTCGCTGGACCGACAAGTTCGGGCATTTTCATCTCCTCCGCGATCAGATTCAACTTTCCCATCCGCTTCTTCATCATCTCTACTCTCTTCTCCACAGCATGCTCCAATCCAGCCTCAACATCGCTGAGGTCGTGTCCGTATTCATCATGCTCATCTGTTTTTGCAACGAACATGCCATTGGGTGTTCCGGGCAAGGTTCTGGGTGAAACAAAGTCATCCGTGATCTCATATCGTTTAAACCACGTGCCATCCTGTCCGACGTTCCTGACAATCTTGCCTCTGTCTATGCCGGCATCGAAATTGAGCTTTTCAACGGTTGCATATCCGCCATCTGCAATGCCAAAATCGAGCAGCACGATCACTGGCACCTGATACCTCTCGGCTAGGTCAAACGCCCTTGGCATGTAGTTGAATGTCTCTTCTGGATTTCTCGGTGCCAATATAACTCTAGGAAAATCATCCTGAGAAATGCCCAGCATCATATTCAAGTCCCCCTGGGCGGTCTTCGTGGGCAGACCAGTGCTTGGACCTGCTCGCATGACATCAACCACTACTATAGGTGTCTCATTCATTGCAGCCATTCCGAAGGCCTCTTGCATAAGTGAAAATCCACCACCGCTTGTACCGCACATTGCCCTTGCACCAGCATAGGCTGCGCCAATGGTTGAGTTTATTGCTGAAATTTCATCCTCGGCAAGGAAGACAGAAACACCAAGTGATTTGGCATTTGCAGCCATAAAGTGCAGAATTGGACTCGCCGGTGACATTGGGTAGGCTGCATAGAATCGGCATCCCGCACTAACGGCCCCCGCAGCAAGCGCAAAGTCGGCGTGCGTGAAAAGTCTCCGCTTATTATAGTCAAGCGAGAGCGTTTTTGTAGAAATGTAGTTTTTGTGCACCGCATCATAGCCGTCAAATGCAGCATTGATATTCCCTTGGACTACCGCTGCTCCCTTCTTCCCGAACTGCTCTTCGATAATATCGCTCAGCAATTTCTTCTCAATTCCGAGAAGTCCTGCTATCGCACCTATCCCCACAGTGTTTTTCATAAGCGGGCGTTTGTCATACTTCATTGCCATCTCACTAAGCGGAAGACCGATCGGTGTGACACCATCGGGAAGAGGAACCTGTTTCACCGTCTTTGTATCATAGATGACAGCCCCGCCCTTGTTAACATGGTGGCCATGCTCGTCCATTGTAACTTGGTTCAATGCCAAGAGATAATCTATGCCAAAACCAAGGGATTTAACACGCCAGTTCCCGGCATGTATATGGAACCAGACATGTCCGCCTCTGATGAGAGACTGATTGCCGTTGTACGTACACACATACTGACCGGCCATTGAAAGCAGCCTAGTAAGCATCTCACCCGCGCTCTGTATGCCGTCACCGGCAGCAGCGCCGAGTCTTATGGTAACATCCTTCTCTTCCACGTTTTTCGCCTGCATTATATATGTTATTAGAGGTATTAACACTTTAATATTTTGGAAAGAAAGCCGCAAATTGCACTACGTGGATATACAACTAATAGCAATTGCAGTGGTAAGCGCACCATAATTCAGTCGAATCTAACTCTTCCTTATAGTCAGAGTTGCGAATTCTAAATGGATCAATACGCATTCAGTAACATCATATGCTCCCACCGACAGTCTCGCAGGCTCTTCCCATGCCTGCCATAAGCGCCTGTAATCAACGCCCCTTTTCGATATGAGTTCTATGCATCATGCAGCTGTGAATTGTCTTCTCCTCGTTATCCATAGTCTCAACGACTCCATCTTGTTTGTTGCTGAACTTCATTTGTAGGTGCATTGCCACCTTTACGATTCATATCCGCACACAAGGGACAATTGACGCACTCCCTTAAGGTGATATGGTTAAATACTGAATTTACAATTCAGCAGCAGGGATTGGGATGCAGCTCAGTGTGGAGTTTATATTGGCGTGGGTAATAATATTCCTGCCGGTATCTGTTTGGTTATGGAGGCATGCCTATTACAGGGCGAGAAGTAGGCTCTGGTCTCTGGCAACTCTCTTCGGAGGACCTGCCGGCATAGCGCTCTTTTTTCTCACTTCCAGTAACCACGCGCCAGCGGCAAATTCAGCAGCCCTCCAGTATGAGATAAGAATACCGCAGGCCGTCCCTCCAGTGGCATATGAAACATCAGCAGCCGACGAGAAGACGCAGCCGGCAGTCGCTGAAAGCCGTTACATGGGCCTTACGGGCCTTCCTCGCTGTCCTCACTGCGGCACTGCCGTTTCCAGATTCGATACTAAATGTATACGTTGCGGGCAGCAGCTGCGCTCTGGTCTAGGCTCATCATGATGCCCTCAGCTCCTTGACGATTCTGTTATGTGTCTCATCTATGCTTTCAACGCCTGTGTTCAGGAGTATACACCTGCTAGATTCAATTTCCCTTCTGAAGAATTCCTCCTGTTTTTTGTCATCTCTCACTAAAAGGTATGGATTGTACCAGGGCTCATTGGCCATTGTACCCCATTTCTCCTTCGGTCCGGAACCTGGTCGTATCATGTATTTGCCCTCTTTTAGAACCTCAATTGCCTCGTCAGCATCTAGATTAACTTGAGCTGGGGATGTGTTGTCCCTTCTAAGTAGAACAAGCAAATGGAGTTTGGCGGAATCAGCAACCTTTTCTTCCCCTTTCATCCATTCCCGTGGAAGGAGCGCCCTTGAATTTCCAAACGCATAGAAGCACCATTGCCTGCCCTGATCAAAGACGCAGGTTCTCTCCCCCCTCTTGCATTTGTTCCAGCAAATCTCATTCTGGCAGTCCTCCTTCTTCATTACCACATTCTCGCATTTGCAGTTGTCAAGTATGGGTCTAAGCCAGGGCTCATTCTCTTCGTTTTCTGTTCTTATGTATAATCTGCGCTCAGGTTGCTTTGCAGTGAATCGGTGAGCTGTGTCAGAGTTTGTAGAGTACGGGTGCTCGATATAGACCCAGTCATCCCCTACGACCTTCCCATCTTCGTGCTGGAAGAGTTTATTCACCTGCGTCGTTTTGCCTGTGCCTGTAGGAGCAACGATAACGACGCCCTTTCCGCCAAGTTCAGCGCAGGCACCGTGTATTGAGTGTGTATTGTAATGCCTTTCGAGTATGGCAGCTGCAATGCCTAGCGCCCAACTCTTGGCTTGACCGTAATACTCAGTGTTAATGAAGAGAGCAGTGTTCAGTTCCGGGCAGAAATGCGCTTGCGGCTCCATTCCGGGCACGCCTATTACTGAATAAAGGAAGGCATGCGGCAGTGCGGTTGAATTGTTTGGAGCTGGCCACCAGTTCTCCATCCAGAAATCGTATTGGTGTTGGCTGTTTCCAGTATATCTCACAATTATGCCGTTGATATTCGCGTCCCATACCAGCTTCCGGTCGTACGTCAGATATTTGCCGACCCTGTCCAGAAGTTCCAGCATTTCGTCTTTCCGCACATCTTTTCGCGACTTGGCCCTGGAGGTTTCCTTTGTCATGTAGTTATTGAGGATGACCATCGTGTCACTGATGAAGGTACAATTTTATTCTTTAAAAATATCTGCTTTTTGGTGTGTCTGCGGGTATGGGCATGATTGGTAGCTTCGCGGAAGGACAACAGCCATTCGTACTTATGGATGGGAAGGGTAGAAAGTATCTGATTCCAGCAGGGCATGGGAAGACTGTGATCGAGGGTCTCGGTGTGATCGATAGGGAGAGACTCATGGTAAGCAGAGACGGAGATGTGATAAGCATTGCAGGAAGGCAGTTCTCTGTATTCAGGGCAACTTTAAGTGAAACGATGAACGCCATCAGACGCGGTCCTCAAATCATAGGAGAAAAGGATGCTGCCTTAATTGTTCATTTCCTGAATCTTGGCTGCAGATCGACCGTGCTTGAAATCGGGGCTGGCTCCGGTTCTTTGACCATAGCGCTCCTACATGCAGTCGGAGACGAGGGCAGAGTCGTTACAGTGGAGCGCAGAAGAGATCATCTTGACATAGCTCGCTCAAACGTGCAGTTTGCTGGCCTAGAGGAAGGATGGCATCCTGTCCTTGCAGACGCAACCAGATTCAACTCTCTACCATTTGCGGATGCGGTTGCATTGGATATTCCAGAGCCATGGACCTGTCTTACGACTGTGGATTCAAGTCTCAAAAGGGGCGGTATGGTCGCATCGTATTCACCCACTTTCAACCAATTGGAGCGCTTGGTCTCAGAGGCAGGTGATCACATGCTTGCGCATGAGTTGAGCTTCGAACTAATAATGCGTAGGATCGAGGTATCTCCAGGCAGAACACGGCACAGTTTTGACACCCTCGGTCATACGGGCTATATTTCTGTTCTGAGGAAAATTAAATAAACGCACTGCATGCTGTATGCTGTTCTCCTTGGTAGACCTAACTTTTCTCTTCGAAGCCATAGCCTCAGTCTTTGTCGTGGTGAATCCGATAGGAAATGTGCCTATATTTTATTCACTCACCTCTGATTACGATGACGCGACGAAGCGCAGAATTGTGTTGGAAGTGGTTTGGGTAACCCTCGGAGCACTGATTCTCTTTGGTTTGCTTGGCGAAGTGATCTTCGAAATATATGGTATCTCACTTCCTGCGTTTGAGATAGCAGGCGGCATTCTTCTATTTTCCACCTCCTTCTCAATGCTGCATGGAGAAAACCCGCGGTCGAAGACAACAAGCGAGGAACAGAGTGAGGCCATGGAAAGGGAGTCGATTGGTATAGTTCCACTTGGCATACCCCTTTTCGCAGGACCGGGAGCAATAACAACTGTTATCATCTTCTCCGGAAGGGCACATTCCTTCGTCAACGAACTATACGTGATTGTGGCAATAAGTATCACCGCCTTCGCATCGTATATTGCGCTGGCATATGCCACCCCTATCTTCAAAAAGCTCGGCAGAATGGGAGCAATGGCACTCTCGCGAATCGAGGGTATATTGCTTGCTGCCCTGGCCATACAATTCATTATTACAGGCATGACTGCGGTGGCCCATTCTCTACTCTGACTCGGTCAATCCGACATCCCATCGTCAATCCGCCCCTACGTTTCATAAAATTCATATTCAGGCGGAGTTTGAGATGGCACCATTTCTAAAGCAGTACGTGGTAGCTTGAGGACACTGATAAGCAGCAGATCACTGATGCTCGACAACAAGCAGCTGTGGGCGATAAGCACAGTAATGGCGTTGCGCTCCTGTGGAATGGGGGCCATTTGGCCTTATATGGCCATTTTTTTGGACTTGCAGCTTCATGTTCAGGCATCTGAGGTGGGGGAGAGCTTTGCAGGTCTGGCTATCGGCTCTGCAGTCTTCCAGATTATAGGTGGACACTTGGCGGATAACCTGGGAAGGA
Source organism: Methanomassiliicoccales archaeon (assembly GCA_038881315.1). Lineage (GTDB taxonomy): Archaea > Thermoplasmatota > Thermoplasmata > Sysuiplasmatales > Sysuiplasmataceae > JAVZQA01. The sequence continues at coordinate 15,016 of JAVZQA010000009.1, read as the reverse complement.
GGAGCGCAATGCTTACAGCAGGTATAGCAGGGGCATTCATCTATCTCACCATGTTTCTGCTCCTCTATTTTCATGCCGGCCCACTCCCGATTATAATACTGTTCCTGCTCACTTCCGCTTCCGGCGGCATAATCGCTCCGGCCGCCACTGCGATAGTTGCAGATGTAACCAAGCTTCACATGAGAGAATCCGGGTATGCAATATACAGGGTTCTCACGAATATAGGATGGGCAGCAGGTTCGCTCACTGCATCTTTTCTGTACATCCATGGGATGATATTCATAATCCTAATGGCCTTTGTTCTCGTTTTCCTACAACTACTGCTCGTTCTCTTCTCGGTCAAGGAAACCTCTCCCGGGAAAGAGGATACGCGTGGAGGTCTTCTCGCCAGGTTCGCCCAGCTTGCTGTTTTTGATGTACCCTTGCTCTTCTTTTCCTTCTCCACCTTGCTGATAACGATAATGATATCTCAGTTCAGCGTCACGCTTTCATTGTTTTCCGCGGTAAAGATCGGCATTTCGGTGCAGGACATCGGCTTCATTTATGCTCTAAACGGACTGATTGTCATACTCGGCCAACTGCCTGCAATCAGAATTGTTGAAAGAATCAATGATCTCAATGGGCTCACCATCGGCACCATTCTCTATGCCGCAGGTTACTTCTTTGTTGGTTTTTCGAAGACACTGCCGCAACTCCTCGCGGACATGGTTGTTATAACCATGGGAGAAAACTTTACCACGCCCACCATCTCAACAATTGTCTCAAAACTGGCTCCGTCCACCAAGCTCGGTCGTTTCATGGCATTCAACGGTATGTCAAATTCGGTTGGAAGGGCGTTAGGCCCAGCGCTGGGGTCTGTTCTACTCTTTGTTTTTGCACAGAATTATCAACTGTGGCTGGCGCTGGATGGATTCGGTATTGCGGGTCTCCTATTCCTCCTATTCCTTAGCAAATCAGGGTATCTGGCAGCTGATGCGTATGCGGTTGCAAGACCTGAATAATCTTAATATCTGACCGGCTAATGGTCTCACAGATGGAAAGATATGAGGTAATCGTCTCACTCAAAGAAGGGGTAGTTGACCCAGAAGGAGATAATACACGCAAGGCACTGAATCTGCTCGGCTTCGCATCTGTCACAGGTGTACGCTATTCGAGGCGCTACATAATAGAGGTGGAAGGGACAGGTAACGAGAGCGACGTCGAGGAAATGTGCAGGCGCCTTCTTGCAAATCCGGCAATACAGAAATATGCGATCAAAAAGGCAGGGAACGATTGAATGTCCTCTTCTCCTTTTCTAAAGGAAGCAGGAAATGGCATTATGGCCGTGAGACTCCTGGACAAAGACAGCGACGGACTAATGCAGATCAACGAAACACTTCGTCTATCCCTTGACGTCGGGGAAATGGAAAAGATCAGAGACTATTTTGTGCGTGAGGGAAGGGAGCCGACGGATCTTGAGATCCATTCTCTGGCACAGGCATGGAGCGAACATTGCAGCTACAAAAGTTCGAAACTGCTGATTAAAAAGTATCTAGCCCCGTTGGGAAAACGCGCCTTCCGTATTGGAGATGCAGGTGTTATGGAGTTTGATGACACGCACGTCTACTCGTTAAAGATGGAAAGTCATAATCATCCCAGTGCCATTGAACCTTATGGTGGTGCAGGCACGGGGATAGGGGGTATAGTGCGGGACATATTGTGCATGGGAACGAGACCCGTTGCACTTGCAGATCCGCTCTTCTTTGGTCCACCGGATATCGTAAACAATGAGGTACCGTCTGGTGTCAGGCACCCTGCCTTCCTTTTTCAAGGTGTGATCGCAGGCATAAGGGATTATGGCAACAGAATTGGAGTCCCCACTGTATCAGGAGGCGTTTGGTTCTCTCGCAAATTTATTGGCAACTGCTTAGTCAATGCAGCATGCCTCGGTTTTGGCAGAAAAGAGGACATCGTTCCAAACTATTTCCTTTCCGAAGGTGATGCAATAATACTTGCCGGTGGTCTCACAGGAAGGGACGGCATACACGGTGTGAATTTTGCTTCAAGGGTGTTGTCTGAAAGATCTGAGGAGGAGAGGGGAGCGGTGCAGCTCGGCGACCCGATCACCAAGGAGCCGCTAATCGAGGCAATTATGGAATTGGATAGAATGAAGCTGATCAGAGGGATGAAAGATCTAGGCGGAGGAGGCCTGTCTGCAGCTGCAGGCGAGATGGCCCATTCGGGCGGGTTCGGTGCAGAGATTCAACTGGATGATGTACTACTCCGGGAAAAAGGCATGCTGCCGTGGGAGATATGGATTTCTGAGTCACAGGAGAGGATGCTCCTCTCTGTCAGGGAAAGGGACGTGGATGCTGTACTTTCGGTCTTCGACTTCTGGGATGTAAAGGCTGCAAGAATTGGAAAGGTAACATCAGGCAGGATGCGTGTCTACTGGAGGCAACAACTTGCGGGTGACTTGGATATCGGGTTCACCTATGGCGGTCCAGCTTACCAAAGAAATTCGTCTCCGAAGCCAAGGCGGGAACATGGTCCGTTACCCGATCTTGGCACCCTGGATTTGAGGGAAATGGCATTGAAGGTTATTTCACATCCGTCATGCTGCAGTCGTGATTACATAGTTCACATGTATGATCATGACGTGGGAGGAAGGACATGTCTCAAGCCGCTTGGTGGCATACCGCCCGTGCTCTCACATAATGATGCCGCTGTTCTCAGACCAAGAAATGATAGCTGGAAGGGACTTGCAGTTACAGTGGCCGCATGTCCTTCGGTCGCAGCATTCGATCCTTATCAGGGGGCTCTCAGAGCGGTCGACGAGATCTGCCGTAATATAGTGGCTGTTGGTGGAATTCCAGATGCTGTCACCAACTGTCTGAATTTCGGCAATCCGGAAAAGGGGGAAATAATGTGGCAATTCGAGGAAACAATGCGTGGTCTATCGGAAGCATGCCGAGCCCTATCTATTGCAGTCCCCTCTGGAAATGTCAGCTTCTATAATGATGGTCCGGCAGGCCCGATACCTCCCACAGTCGCGCTGCTGGGCACAGGCATTGTTGGAGATGTGAGAAGATGTGTCAGCTCGGGTATAAAGCGCGAAGGGAGCGCACTCTATCTGATCGGCAAGCAGAGTAGGAGCTTCAATGGTTCGGTTCTCTCCGATATATTGGGCTTCAGCGATGGAAGAGTGGAGAGTGTGGATTTGAATCACCTGGCTTCCCTTTGTTCAAACCTTCGAAAGACTATGGATAGAGGGCTCATCTTGTCCTGTCATGACGTTTCTGACGGTGGCGTATTCGCCTGCATCTCAGAAATGTGCTTCGGCAGCATGACCGGCGCTGAAATCAATATAGACAATCTCTCCGGCTCAACCTTCACTGAAGCACTATTCGCCGAGGGTCCAAGTCAATGGATTGTTGAAATCCCGGAAAAAGATGCGTCGCTGCTCGAGGAGTCGTTTGGAGCAGATGCAACAAGGATAGGCACGACTGGCGGAAGTTCTGTGGTTCTCTCATCCTCAAAAATGAGGGGTTTGGAGATGGATTTGGCTGAGCTCCGCGATGCCTGGCACAGTACACTCTGGAGGCTGATGGGTTGAAGGAAGCTGCACCGCGTGTCTGTGTGCTTAGGATGGAAGGGACTAACATGTCACACGAGATGGCTGTGGCCGCAGAAGCCTGCGGTTTTTCAGCCGAAACGGTGCACATCAAGCAATTGGAAGGTAGGTGTGAGCAGCATCTCCTCAGGCATCTAATGGACTATGAGATGCTCATAATTCCAGGTGGATTTTCTGCGGGCGACTATGTCAGGGCAGGCGCGATTTTCGCCTCCCGCCTCAGAGCGATGGGAAGGGAGCTGACCTCGTTTATCGATGACGGGCGTCTTGTGCTGGGAGTATGCAATGGCTTTCAGGTGCTGGTGGAGCTGGGACTCCTCCCGCAGGGGGGCGAGAAGGGCGAATTCTTCCCACGGGCTGCCCTGGCCACCAACCTTTCTGCGAGATATGAATGCCGGCCCGCCTTTATGAAGAACATAAACAGGGGAAAATGTATCTTTACTTCCCTTCTAACTCACGGGCAGATTGTCAGCATGCCAACTGCGCATGCGGAAGGGCGCTTCCTGCTGCCACCTGAGAAGTCGGCTTCCTGGATTGCGAAGCTCGAGGAGGAGGACCAGATGGTCTTCAGTTACTGCACGCCTGATGGGAAGGAAGGAGTATATCCGTGGAATCCCAGCGGAACAACCCGTGGTATTGCAGCGCTTACGAACGACACGGGCACAGTCCTGGGCATGATGCCGCATCCCGAAAGAGCATTCTGGCGTATCCAGTCATATGACTGGACAAGCCGTGGTTCACCAGAGGAAAGGGCTGATGGCAGCCTGCTCTTCGAAGCAGCATTCAGATATCTTTCCTCACATTTCTGAGCTTCTACCTTCACACCTGCAGTGACACAAACACTTCCAACAAATCTCCGTCTTTGAGGGAAAGGAGAGAACGCAACTGTCGTTCAGCTATTAGCTCCATAACATCAGTGTAATGAGTTCGGGCAGGCAGGATTACTGCACATGCGACACCATTCACCTTGGCAGGGAAGCATTTCACATCACCGAATGTCCTGCCCTTGCTTACGAAACCGTTTATCCTTATTCCTGGAGACCTTTCGAGCAATTCGAACGTGGGAATGTCGGAATTCAGAACTTTGAGATTCAATGTCCCTTCGTATGGCATAAAGTGCATCTTTTCCTTAAGCTGCTTTTTGTATCCTGTCTGAGAAATGTAATATCTGCCTTCTCCAAGGCCGCTCGACACAGTTCCCCTGATCACCAGTGTCATTGCTTGCTCGAACAACAGCTTGTAGTCTTCGTATTCCCGCTTCAGCTCCGAGATCCCCTTATCCGTGAGTTTGATGCGCTGCCTGCCATGGTTGAGCTGTCTATCTATCAATCCGTCTTCGGCAAGCAGTAGAAGTATTCTGGAAGCGCCCTGCTGTGTCATGCCAATCTGTTCACCGAGCTGTTTGGTGGTTACGCTCACGTAACCTTTGATGGCACCAAGGAGTGCCGCCTGCTTCAGGGCCGTCAGATATTCACCTTTCATGTTAAACCGACCCTTCCGCTTCGATTTCCCCCGTTTTGTAATAAACAAAGCGGCGGTTTCTGTTCAAGAGTAGAACTGCGAAGCCTGCATGTGATGCCCTCGCCGCTAGCTCTCTGTCATTGGTGACTACCGCGTGAGCTTTCATCTTTTCCGCAGCCTCTAGCACACCGTCATCACCTTTCATGACTGTCCTGCAAGACGGAAGGGTGTATGCGAGAGCCAGCGCTGCCTTCGCCGCAACGTCCTTCTTCCTCTTGAGTTCAGACAGAACGCACTCAGGAACCACGCATAGCCCGCTAGCCGCCGTCTCCAATAGAGTGTCGAGTGCCACATGCCGTTCGAAGAGTGCTATAAGGACGCTTGTATCCAAAATCAATGCGCCTTTCATGTAACAATGCCGTACCCTATGAGTCTCCACTTTCCTGCAAATCGTCTAGATATCGCCACGCGCTGTCCAGCTTCGGCACAGAGAGGTATTTTGAGTGTTGCATCACATCTGCCCCTTCTCGCACTGGTAACCGTGCCCACGGTGGTGGCCGTGCCCACATTCAGCATGAGAGGCTCATTCGTCTTTATCTCCTCTATCTTTTGCTCCTCAACAGTCCCCACGACCCTCTCAAGCAGATGCGTCTCCATAGAAAGGGAGGATACTACAGGTGGCAAAGTACCTGGCTTCCCTGCCAGCCGGCCCACTAGACTGTCAGATTTGGTGAGGGACGGATCAAGTTCGGTGCCAACCGCAATGAGACCGCCCGGCCCGGCTTCTTTGAAAGACTGATTGCCTGAATGTACTGAAGTAATTGTGGAAATGATAGGTGCGAGTGAAACCCTTCCACCGCTCTCCACTCTTCTGCCAGGCGATATTTCTATCTCATCCCCGACCTTTATTCTACCCTGTGAAATGGTTCCTCCGATCACGCCCCCCTTCAGTTCACTCACCGGAGTGCCGGGCACATTCACATCGAATGAACGTGCTATGTACATTCGTGACGGCTTGGATACATCCCTTTCAGGGGTCGGAACCACACGTTCAATGCACCATGTTAGATAATCGAGATTGACCTTGTGATAGGCGCTGACAGGAATGACGGGGGAGCCCTCCGCTATGGTCCCCTTAAGAAATTCATTTATCTCTTCAAAATTCTGCCGTGCTTGTTTTTCACTGACTATGTCTATTTTGGTCTGAACAACTATCGCTTTCTTTACTCCGATGACCTGTAGGGCCATGAGGTGCTCCCTGGTTTGAGGTTGCGGGCACTTTTCATTGGCTGCTATGATGAGTAGCGCGCCATCCATTATCGCCGCCCCGGAAAGCATTGTAGCCATCAGGGTCTCATGTCCCGGGGAATCGACAAAGGAAATGCTCCTCACGTATTCGCTGCCATCAGAGCACGTAAGCAAACCGGGATCAGTGGCAAAACACTCAGGCTCCGAACAGTCCTTGCAGCGGTAAATAGGTGCATCTGCATAACCCAGTTTTATTGAAATGCCTCGTTTTATTTCCTCTGAATGCCTGTCAGTGGACTGTCCAGTCAGCGCCTTTACCAGACTCGTCTTTCCATGATCTACATGGCCAATGAGTCCTATATTGACTTCCGGCTGCTTCATCTGTCGCATCACTTATTTTCCTTCTTTCCAAGTATCTCAGATACAGGTGAAGGGCCAGTGGATACGATCTTGAGATTTATCTGCACTGTGGAGGGCGAAATGGTGTTGCCTCTCACAGTTCGCTTCTTCCTGACTCCGCTGGAATGCCCTTTGAACCCTTCCCCGCCGGTAAGCAGGAGTCTTGTTCTCTGCTGCCCTGGCAAATCCCTGCGCATCGGAAAACCGTCCTTGTCTGAACCACCTGTTATCTCGAGCTTATAGCCCGGAAGCTTGAAGTAAATTCCATCTATGACGTCGCCTATCCTTTTTCCCACAAGGGAGGAGGTCTGAGGACCACTCACATCGACCTGATATGACATGCCTGTCTTTGGATCGTTCACAACAGCTTTGAAATCCGCCATTCAGCCTGACACCAACGCGCTTCAAAATATAGGATGTATTATACCTTTCTGCCACGCATATAGTTTGCAGATCAGTCCGGCACTGTGGTGATCAGCCTCCTTTCACCATATATCCTTCTTGAAAGCAGATAGTATAGTACGGAAGTGACGCCTAGCGCCACATAGTAGCTTATGTCAGCCCCATGCAGTAAATGTGAAGAGATATAGCCTGTATAGCTCAAAGTGCTATAGCTCCAGGAAATGAATGGGATTGAAACCGCAATTCCTATCAGATAACTGAGCATGCCTGCATATTTTATTGGTGGTGCACCTCTCACATGCTCTGGATCTTTCCTGCCGAACACGTAGAAATCTATTAAGGTAATCGCAAGCCATGGTGCAACCCAATAGTCGAGAAGCAGCAGGAACCCCTCATAGAAGGAAGTAAAGCTGCTGCCCACGATCAGTGCAAGCAGACCCCCTATGAAACCGCCAAGTAGAACAGCCATCCAACGTTTGAGCCTGACATCAAGCACAAGGAATGCAAGTCCGCTCGTGTAAATATTCAACGCATTCGCTGAAAGGGAACCGAGCACTATCGCCGCGAGCGCACCTAAACCCAGTGGCCCAAGTACAGTCAGAAGAGAGCCTGTTATTGTTACAGATGCAGGATTGTGCGCTGTTGCATAAACTGATGCCGCCACCACCGCACCAAGAATCTCGAACCAGAGCGACGCAAGAGTCCCTCCCAGGAACGTGAAAAGTGCGGCCTTGCGCCTCGAAGTCGACGATGGTAGGTACCTTGAGTAATCGGAAGCATATGGTGCCCAACTCATAAGATATGATAGTGATGCCCCCGCAAGCAATACGAGATATGGTAGAAAGTATATACTGGACTGCGTAACAGTTGGTGCATAATGTATGATCTTTCCAGAATCCAGAAAGAGAAAAACAGTCGCAAACGCAAAGAATATTCCAAGCACGAGAGACATTATTTTTTCAAAGGCATGAATCAGATTATGGCCAAAAATTCCGAGCAGTGCCATCAGTGAAACCAACACTATTGCAGCCTCAGGATATCCAATGCCTGTAAGTTCGGAAAGGGCGAAGGCACCCAGGACGGCATTTACAGAGAACCATCCGACACTGCTTGCCCATTGCAGGACTGCTGGAAGATATCCACCCCTCCTTCCGAAGGTTGCCCTGGAGATCATCATTTGAGGGTAACCCATCGATGGTCCCATAGCACATGCAAGCCCGAGCAACACACCTGCCAGTACATTGGCCAAAAGCAGAGAAATTATCGCATACCCCAAAGGAAGGCCAAAGGCGGAAACTGCCAGGTATCCCACTGCATAGCTGCCAATTGTCACATTTGATGCGAACCAGAGCGTGAAAAGTCTGAAGGGGCCACCATGTCTCTCACTTGCGGGTATGTGTTCCGTCCCGAATGGTTCAACCTTTCCTGTCTTTGCACCGTAAACAGCCATTATGTCACCTAAAGCCTGAAATCAGTCATTTTTTCTCTATCCCTTCTCTCTATCATCATGCATCTGTTTTGTATGACAGTCATGCCTGCCTCCCTGGCCGATTGTGCGGCAGCTTCATTTGATATGCCCAACTGCATCCAGATGACGCATGGTTTGCCATATTTTGTCCTTAGGTGTATTGCCTCCTCCACCACTGGGGGCACAGCCTCAGATGGGCGAAATATGTCCACGATCTCAACCTGCTTGGCTATGTTTTCAGGTAGAGATGCGAGTGAGGGATAAGATTTTTCACCAAGTATCTCCTCAGCGTTTGGATTTATGGGTATTATCCTGTAGCCCTTATTCTTGAGATATTCGGCCACCTGATGACTATCTTTTGAGGCATCCTTCGAGAGACCAACCACTGCAACCGTTCTGTATTTTGAAAGCACCTCTCCTATTTCGCCTTCCTCTTTCATTCATTTCTCCAGAATTGCTAATAAGCATGCAGTATTTCACACTCACTAATGAAACCAAATGGCACGTCATACTCCTCCATCCTTCCTCATTTATTCAATCCATCGCATATAGCGGTTATCGGGGCTACGGATGCGCCTGGAAAGATTGGGGGGGAGATAACGAGAAATCTGCTCCATTCAAATAGGCGGCTTATGCTGATAAACCATTCCGGTAGGAAAGTCTTTGGGAACGTGACTTATGCCACCCTCTCCTCGGCAATCGCTGAAAATGGAAGCGCTCCGGAGGTCGCGTACATTGTTCTGCCGCCTCATGCTGCGGCCGCCGCGATGCGTGATTGCGCCAATGCGGGAGTGAAAGCCGTAATTGTGATGACTGCGGATATTGAGGGGGCAGACATCGACTTCGCTCAGGATATGGAGAGGTCAGGTATGCTGATTTTAGGCCCTAATTGTCTGGGCATTCATGATAACCGAACAGGTATTACATTCAACACTGGTCTGCTCTCATCCGCAGGGCCGGCGGTCTTCTTTTCGCAAAGCGGCTCATATGTAGAGCTCTTTCTCCTGGGAATGAATAGGAGGGGGGTCGGTGTAAGCTTTGCTGTCAGCACTGGGAACGAAATGCTGACTGGCGTTGAGCATTTTCTTTCATATGCAGCACAGCTCGATAGCATTAGCGTGGTAGGACTCTATGTAGAACAATTGAGAAGGCCTTCCCTATTTCAGGAGGCGTGCAGAAAGGCCGTGGCCTCAGGGAAACACGTCTTTGTGCACATGGCAGGCATAACCAGTGAGGGAAAAAAGGCTGCACTTTCCCATACACGCTCCATAGCCGGTGATGTTGAGGCCTATGAAGCACTCTTCCGAAAGTGCGGGGCTGTCAGCGTTCCATCATTCACCAGTTTGCTCGACACTGCTGCTGCATCTGTGAATTTGAATTGGAACGGTAAAGGGGATGCCTTCGTGATTTCGGGACCAGGCGGCCTATGCGTTAGTCTTGCAGACGCTCTATCAGCCAAGGGTATTGAATTGTATACGCCCGACACAAATATGATTGAAAAATTGCGCAGGCTGTTTCCCAATTTAAGCGAGATAAGGAATCCACTTGATCTAACAATGGCAGCGACACGCAAGGTTGACATGTACAGCGTTGCAGCTGAAGCAGTCAGCGAAAACTGCGGTTTCACCATAATAGGTGGTCCGACCTCTTATTCCACAGAGGAGTTCAAGTCGGAAATGCTCCGCCTTACTCGCAAGAATGATGGTTTGGTCATCGTGTGGATGGGGGACGCACCTGCCGTGGATATAGCCGCCTCCTCGCTTTCCTCCTCTGGCATTCCCGTGTTCAGAACACCTGAATCTGCTGCTGATGCCATTGCAGGACTGTGGAAGGCGCTCAAAACCTCAGACAATGATTGGAGATTGCCAGCCTTCTTCGGTTCAAATAGCACTTGTGAGGGCAGACTCCTTACAATTTCAGATACGATAGCGCTCCTCAGAAGGTATCGTATAGACCTCCCCCTTCACCCCATTTCTAATGAAGAACAAGCTGCGCAGCTTGCGGAAAGATTGGGGTATCCTGTGATATTGAAGGCCTATACTGTTACGGCCACGCACAAGAGTCGAGCTGGACTGGTGAAACCGGGCATTTGTAACAGACAGATGCTAGGGGAGGCTTTTCTCCATTTACGCAAAAGGCTCGAAGAGATAGGCGCCACCGATGGTGTTGTGATGCTTTCACATGAGTTTGGCGGTGGAAGAGAATTGATCGTAGGTGGAAGGGGTGCACTAGGCGGAAGACTAATGGTGTTTGGTGCAGGGGGAGTGGATGTCGAGAATATTGGTCACAAGGCGTTCTCCCTCCTTCCAATGTCGGAAGGGGAGATAAATGAGATCGTAGAGGCATCCAGAGCCTTGCCAATAGAAGCAAGGGATAAAGAAGGCATGCAGACCCTCTTCTCTGTAATTCGGGGTGTCAGCCGCATGTTGATTGCAGAGAGTGACATCACCGAAGTAGATTTGAATCCCGTGATATTCAGGGGGAAGGACGTGGTAGTGGCGGATGCGCGAATAGCAGTTAACCGCTGAATCCCTTGAACCGTGACTCAAGCGATTCGATCTTCTGTCTCATTTCCCTCAAATCCCCTTTCAGCCCTTCGACTGCATTTTCCAGCTCTTTGAGTGCATCAGGCCTTTCGAGGTTTTGCCTTATGCTTTTGATTGCGTCAAATGCTGCCCGCTTAATCCTCCCGTCCCTCTCTCTGTCTATCAGTGCATTCAACTCCGGAATAGCTTCTGCACTCGCCAAGCTGGCAACCGCTTCCACAGTTCTGAGCCTGTAGGACACATCAGGATCGCGCATCTGCGAAATCACGAATTCCCTGATTTTCCTGTCCTTTTTACCCAGTTTTGCGATCGCATTGAGGGCCGCAGCTCTTACTCGCCACTTGTATACGGGAGAGACATACTCCCTGAGGAATTCTATCTCACCTTCATCTCCAGCTTCAGCTATGGCGGAAAACGCCGACTGCTTGACAACCTCCAGATGTGAATGGATGCCAGTGGCCTCCTTAAGTAAACCAACCACTTCCATGCCCCCTATCTGTCCGAGGGCTTCCGCAGCTTCAGCAGCAACGGCATAACTCTCGTCCTTCAGGAATGAGGCAAGATGCTTCACAGTTTGCTTGTCCTTATACTTCCCGATTGCTTTGACTACTGCTCTTCTTGCCCTAGAATCCTTTACAGTGGAAGAAAGAAGCGCCTTTAGCGCATCACTTCGGTTTATTTTTCCCAGTGCTTCGGCGCATTCGGCCTGAACCCCCCAGAATGTGTCAGTTCGGAGGGTGGAGGAAAGTGCCTCCACAGCCTTTGCCCTGGATTTCTTTGAGAGTTCCCTTGCAGCACAGATTCGCTCATAGGAGTTTCCATGCTCCAGCTGCTGCAAAACATCTTCTAACGGTCTCTCGTAGTCTACCTTCTTGAGAATGGTGTTTTCCGGGTCTATACTAACGAAAAGCGGCTTTTCTTCCAAAGGAAGTGAAAATTTGGTCTCTTCGTTTCTGACCTTTATTGCCTCATCAAGGCGCTTACCTCCAGATAGGCATATACTCACCGGAAGATCGAAACGGAAACAGGGTGTACCGTCAGCCCGCGATTGTATCTGTTTTATAACAATTTCAATTTCCTTTTCCTCTCTCCTATACCTGTAACGGACGTTGAGTTCAGGATACCCTGCTGAAAACACCCATTGATCAAAGAACTCTTGCATACTCCTTCCTGTAGAAATCTCGATGGCTCTGATAAGATCCGCTGTCTCAACATTCCTGTACATATTCTCCTTGCAGTAAAGATTCATAGCCCGCCTGAATAGTGTGTCTCCGAGAATTGACCTGATCATATGGAGTACCCAGGCCCCTTTTTGATATGTTGTTCTGTCAAAGAGCTCCCCTGCCACCATATACCTGCGCTGAACCAGTGGTCTTCTGTAACGCCTGCTATCCTCATCGAAATATATGCGCGAGAGGGAGTCCATGTAATACTGAAATTCATCCTTTCCCTTCGACTTCTCTCTGTACATTGCCTCAAAGTATGTCGCAAAGCCCTCGTTCAGCCAGATGTTTGACCAGTCCTTTGTTGTAAGCAGATCACCCCACCATTGGTGAGCAAGCTCATGTGCTACCAGCGGTTCGCTGGGAAAGTCATTATGTGCCCTTTCATCGTGGAGTGTATCTTCTGTCTGAGTTGTCGCACTGATGTTTTCCATACCACCCCACATGAATTCGGTAACCGCAACCTGGGCGTATTTTTCATACGGATACTGCACACCTATAAGATTTGAGAAAAATTCAATCATTTCAGGTGTCTTCGAAAAGGATCTTTTTCCTTCTTCCTCCCTTCCAGGAGGTACAAAATACTGCACAGGGATCTTTCCATAGCGATCTTCTATGAGTGAGAATCTTCCCACAGCTATAGAGTTGAGATAGGATGAGTGAGGCGCCCGTTCCCTATACTGAAAGACCTTCTTGTTTCCTTTCTTCTGTGTGGATACAAGTCTGCCATTGGAAACAGCTATCATGTCTGACGGCACAGTGATTTTGAATTCAGTGGTAAACTTCATATTTGGGGAATCAAAACAAGGATACCAGTAGCGAGAATATTCGTCCTCCCCTTGCGTCCAGGCTTGTATGGGTCTTTCCGGGCGGTTCTCATCGGGCACTATAAAATGCATGCCCGTTTCAGGATGGGCATCATACTCAATTTCCACTTTCAACTTTCTGTCCAACGCAGGGAGTTGGATATGCAGCTTGTCATCATAGTGATCATATTTCAGCCTCTTGCCCGAAGCTCTTACCCCTTTAATATTCAGCTCGCATGCATCGAGTATTAGTTCTCTAACCTTTACTCCTTCCAGCGGTGAAATAGTGTATGTCGCCACTCCAGAGATATACCTGTGAGTTATATCGATCTCTATATCGAGTTCAAGATGCTCAATTTGCAGTTGGGCGCTCCTTGGATAATGGGGCTCAGCTGAAGGCAATTCAAATTTGGGATGTATTTCCTGGACACCAATTAGATCCATGTGTTGCTGACATGGAAAGCAATTAATAAACTATGCGTAATTTGTTCACATACTGTCAATGACCACCAGTTCGCAATTTTCATTTGTGCCATAGCTGTGCGGGTGCCATGGGTGCGCTTTGTCATACCTTAGGCGAGATTATGCTGGAATTACGATGTCTTATTGAACCATGGAATGCGCGCTTCAGCATCGCAAACGCAGTATCCAAGACTTCTGGCTGACTGCTGGTATTCTCATACGACAAACTGAGGAGGCGGCAGACATCAGCATTGATTATATACCTGAAACAAGTGATCCGCTCGAAACAATGTCTAGAATGCATTCCAGCAAAAAGGGTCGCGCCGGCTCAAAGAGACCGCCTGTCACGGAAAGCCCTGCATGGGTTCCTATGAAGCCAAATGAGGTAATCGAAGTCATAACTCAGCTAGGAAAATCAGGCAAGACATCAGCTCAGATCGGACTAACGATGCGCGATCAGTACGGAGTGCCTGACGTCACCCTTCTCACTGGAAAATCTATAACTCAAATAATGGCCGAAAACGGAGCTGTGCCAGCAATTCCGGAGGATTTGGCTTCTCTAGTTGAGAGGGCTAGAAGTCTATCTCTGCATTTGAGGGATCACAAGAAGGACTATAGTAACAAGAGAGGTTTGCAGCTGATTGAATCAAAGATTAGAAGGTTAGCCAAATATTACATGCGCGAAGGGAAGTTACCATCGACGTGGTCATATACTTATGAAGGGACAAAACAGTGAAAGGCAGCAGTTGAATGGCACTCATACAGAAAAGCAGTGGTCTCGCATCCAGGCTCGGTGAGGCAGCCGGGCTTGTTTTAAAGGAGCGGAGGATAAGGGTAATAAGTCATTATGATGCAGACGGAATAAGTGCTGCTGCAGTTCTGACTGGGGCACTGATAAAACTGAAGAAGCAGTTCCAAGTCACCCTGATCAGAAGCCTTGATTCGGCTGCGGCCGAGAGATTCAAGAAGGAGGACTTTGGGCTTTTCATCTTCTCTGATATGGGGTCAGGGCAGCTTGAGTTGATATCCTCTCTTGGCAGAAGGGCAATTGTGCTTGACCACCACAAACTTCCTTCTCCACTGAATGAGGGTAATGTGATTCACATCAATCCTGTAATCTGGGGTGCAGACGGTACATCTGAAGTCTGTGGCTCCACAGCCGCCTACATGCTTGCTGACGAGATAAGCGAATTGAACGCAGATCTTATTGATTGTGCACTTGCCGGTGCATACGGCGACATGCAGCATATCGGCGGCTTCAAGGGTATCAATCAGGGCATAACCACTGCAGGCATAAGTAAGGGATTTCTAAAAGAGAGCCGTGGCTTTCAGTTAGAGGGCTCCAATTTAGTTGAAGCGTTGACCTCCTCTGTTCAGCCTTACCTCCG
>JAVZQA010000008.1:0-27892 GCA_038881315.1 Methanomassiliicoccales archaeon | reverse complement strand
GGAACATATGACTACACACCTGTTAACCAGAAAGTAACAGAGCCGCTGATGGTTACGCAGTCTACAGAGATGACAGTCAAGTTCTCGGCTGTGTACCCGGCATTTACCTCCACTGTGCTCTTCGACTTCATAGTTGGCATAGTCGTAATAGTTGTGGCAGCAGCTGCAGCAGTCTACATAACATTCAGGCGCGGAAGAAAGGAAAAGGGTAAGTGAATCAGTGCTTTCCCTCCACCTCACCGTCTCGTTTCATGGTCTTCAGATAAATCAGCAGATAAGGGTAAAGTGCGTTCATCAGCTTGAGTTCGGAACGGCTGAGATGCTCCTGCAATGTAGATTCGGCAATACCCCCCTTCGATGCGAGCTTCTCCAGTGAGACACGCCGCGGGACATCAAAATAGCCCGAAACTATGGCTTCGATAAGATGCTCCAGCTGTCGCTCCGTCATGCTACCGAAGAGATCTGAGAGGGAAATTGTGAAGGTGTCCTTGATGATGGATGAGTGGAGCGTAACCTTCTTTTCAATCCTCACCTCTCCCACAGCCCTGAGTTTCTCGTACAGGCGCCTGAAATTCTCAGAGTCCGGGGAGTAGACGGTCATTGACTCCTTTCCGCCGTTGTACGTGACAGGTGCTTTCCACATACAACCCGAAGCCTCAGCCATGCGGAGCGTGGAGTTTGATGGCCCGCACATACATTTAATCATTATACTCATTGAGCCACCATCTTGCACAGAATAGAGTACCTCACTTCCCACCGTTTTAACAAAAGAGAAGAACGCAGACGAGACAGAGGAACTGTCGGGTGGTATTTCCTGTATTTCGAGATAATCTATGCTTGAATTACACCATCTGTATATCATCAACTCAGGAAATTGCTTTGAAAAGGTGCAAAAAGGCAGTTCATGCACTGCGCTCAGCTTTATTTCTTCCATGAGCATGCTGTGATTGAATTTGGTTACAATAAAACTTTGGTGTGTCAGCAGCACCGCATAGCGGAAGTGTTTCTTATTGAAAGATAAATGGCATGGAAAAGTTCATTAAGCCGTTAGTTGAAAGGCGTCAGGTCTGCACCGTTTGTAAAGGATACGGTGGTCGTTTGAAAAAGATGGACGTGCGTAAATATTGCACCTTCAACGGAAATAAGGTGGTGAGTTGCCGGCTTCCGGAGCAACTAATGGAGGAAATCGGGTCGGTGCTTAAGGATGGGGGCATGGTGGTTTATCCAACAGACACCATATACTGCATAGGCACTGACATATTTGACGAACACTCGGTCAAAAGGGTCTTTATGATGAAGCAGCGACCCTTCGATATGCCCATTTCGGTTTGTGTGGGCAGCAGGCAGATGGCGAATAGAATAGCAAACCTCAACCGCGCTGCAAGGAAACTCATTGAGGAACTCATGCCTGGACCACTCATAATACTTGCTGAGAAGAAAGGGGATGTTCCAGATTTGCTTACTGCTGGAACTGCAACTGTGGGAATAAGAATTCCAGACCATCCACTAGCAAGAGGGCTCCTTGAAAACTATGGACCGATGACTTCTGCAAGTGCAAACAAACACTCCAAGCCGGATCCATCTACAGTTGATCAGGCCATGAAGGATCTTGGTGATGCCATAGACATCTACATTGATTGCGGTAAAACACTTTACGGCCAGCAATCCACAATTGTGGATACAACGGACGAAAGTTACCCCATTGTGAGAAAGGGACCAATACCTGAGGAAAAGATCAGGGAAGTCCTCTCTCAGCTCTGAAAATTATTTGCAGGCCTGTGCGCATGAGGTGTTAAATGAACCCCGAAGACAGGGAAAGGCTACTGAAGGCTGGTGCAATTGCACGGGAAGCTAGAGAAGCCGGCATGGCTCAGGTCAGGGGAGGGGGGAAGGTACTCGATGTGGTTGAAGAAATAGAGGAGCTCATAGTAAAGCGCGGAGGTAAACCGGCATTCCCTGTGAACATAGGCATAGGAAGCATAGCTGCCCATTACACGCCGCCTGCAGGAGATGAGGCAAGGTTTCCTGTATCGGGGATTGTGAAGGTGGATGTGGGCGTGCATGTGGAGGGTTTCGTAGCTGACACTGCCGGAACTGTGGCATTAGGCGGTAATGGCCAGTCGCTTTCCGATGCAGCAAGGAATGCCCTCGAAAATGCGCTCGCACTGCTCGGGCCGGGGGCCAGCCTCAAGGCAGTGGGTATGACAATCGAGAACACAATAAAGGCTGCAGGCTTCAAGCCTGTTTCAAATCTCACAGGCCACAGCATAGAGAGATATTCACTTCACGCAGGTATGAGCATATATAACGTTGCCGTGCAGAAAGACGAACACCTCCCTCAGGAAGTTGTGATTGCTGTGGAACCCTTTGCAACCGACGGCAAAGGGTTTGTAGTTTCGGGAAAAGGTGGCAACATCTATTCTATGGTAAAAAGGGTGAAAACTGGAGTTAACTCTCTTGACGAGTTCCAGGACGCCATTATGGAGAGATACAACACACTTCCATTTGCGGAAAGATGGTTATCTGATTTCAAACAGAGAAGGGAAATGCTTGCCAGGCTCTCCAGACTTGGTGCTTTGCATAGTTATGAGATTCTCGTGGAAGCGGGAAAAGGGGTGGTAAGTCAGTGGGAGCACACACTCATTATCGAAAGGGAAGGCGCCACAGTTACAACTTGACTCTGCAGGGATACAGTAGCCCCGGGCAGATTCGAACTGCCGTCGCTGGCTCCAAAGGCCGGCATGATTGTCCACTACACTACGGGGCTTCGGGATTTAAGATGCTCCATTTATTAAATTATAATTGCACCTTTCCTGTCAGATGAATGGGAGTACTGCCTGTAATCCTGCAAGTAACATAGCGCCCAAGCGGATACCTGCTATCCAAGACGACCTGTCTGTAATTGTCTATTCTGGCCAGTGTGCTGTTGTCCTTCCCATTCTCAGTCGTCAGTGCTCGATACGTGTTGCCAACATAAGCAGCGTTCTTTTCCGCAGAAATACGGAAACGCAGAGCACTTACCTTTCTTGATCTCTCCTTGCTTATCCATCCTGCAATCTGCTCTGGCATTGATGCAGCGCGAGTGCCTGGCCTTGAGGAGAAACGGGTTACATTCACGATGTCCGGCTTTACATTCTCGAGGAGTGCTAGTGTCTCCTCAAAGTCCTCCTCGCTCTCTCCTGGAAAACCTGTTATCACATCCGTTGAGAAAGTCATATCCGGGAAAGCATTTCTCACTTCACGCACGAGGGAGATATATTGGTCAACAGTGTATCCGCGTCTCATACGCTTAAGGACTGCATCAGAACCGCTCTGCACGGGAAGATGGAAGAATTTGAAAATACGCCCGTCCTCAAAAACCTCAAGCAAATCATCGAGCAGAGGAGGAAGCAAAGAAGGATTCATCATACCCACACGTAGTTTGAAATCAGTGTCTAGCTCGCATATTGACCTCAATAGATCAGGAAGAGTTGTGCCTATATCCCTACCGTATGCGATTGTGTCCATTGAGGAAATGAGCACTTCGCGTATCTCCTCCCCTGAAGTGTTCAATCTAATCATTTCAACAATACGCTGCGGGCGGACACTCTTTACGCGTCCCCTGGCAATGCGACTGAAGCAATAGGTGCAGGCTGAAAGACATCCACTCGAAATAGGCACAATCAGTGTGTTCTCCTCAACCTGATTCCAGCAATCCATGTCCCTCTGGAGATTTAGACCCAGGAAGGCATCGAGTGCATTCATATCTCCAGGAGGCATAATGGCTATCTCACTGGATGAGGAGAGCGAGGAGGCTGTTTCTGGTGTAGCCAGGCATCCTGTGACAATAACACGCTTTCCAGTTGATGCGAACTGCTGGATGCGCCTGTGCATGCTGTTTTCAGTGTGCGATATCACACCGCATGTGTTGAGAATGATCACGTCCGCTTCCTCCGGAGAGACAGATGTGCCAAAGCCTGCGTTTGAGAGCCTGCCCTTTATGAGCTGCCCCTCTCCGTAGTTCATGGAACATCCATGAGACTCAACGTATACTTTCACATACCGGAATTGCAGCGCTTAATTAAAAAGATAGCAGAAACGAACCGCGGAAGTGGCGCGAGGAGGGGGATTTGAACCCCCGAGTCCTTTCGGACAATGGATATTTGCAGAATTTAGCAATCCATCGCCTTACCGGGCTGGGCCATCCTCGCTCGCAAGATCATGGAGGAGGCGTTAAAAAATCTTGTTGTCAGCTAACTTCCAGTATCTCTGCGCCTGGACCTGCAGTCGTGATGAAAGTTTGTGATTTGAAACCGGAAGATTTGAAGGCGCTTTCCATTGCGCGTGCAATGTCCTTTGCATTGTCCTCTGCAATAGCAAATACAGCGGGACCAGCTCCGGACAATGAGAAGCCCAACGCACCCGCATCCATAGCAGCCTTCTGCACTTTTTCAAATCCAGGTATGAGAGCCTTTCTATAGGGCAGGGCCACTCTGTCCTTCAAACATGCACCCACCGTCTTCAAGTCACCCCTCATCAATGCGTGCAGCATAGAGGATGACAGCGAGATATTTTCGACGACATCATCCAGTGGTATTTCCTTGGGAAGCACTGCCCTTGATTTGCGTGTTTCTATAACAATGTCAGGCAACGAAACAATAACGTCGAAGTTCGGGAGCTGGTCTGGCTGAATTGAAAAAACAGAAACCGGGGAACGGGAAGTGACCACCGTGAATCCACCAAGACACGCCGCTGTCACATTATCTATATGGGCCGAGCCTGAGGCCATCTTTTCGCCGAGGGAGGATGCCTGTATTATCTCCTCTGGCTTCATCTTGACCTCCATGACCTCTGCCATCGCCAGAGCAGCGCCTACTGATGAAGCGGCACTGCTGCCTATTCCGCTTCCCGGCCTGACACCCTTTATGATTTTCATATGAAAAGGAACAGCGGATCTATTCTTCCATGCGATTGCTGTTGCAGCAGCATACGCTGCATTCTTCTTTGTTGGTATCGAATAATCCGGGACCGTCTCGACCTCTGTTTCATAGACATCCAGAGAAAGTTCTACAATGTCTCGAGGCTCCTTTAAAGCGAGACCGAAGGTGTCGAAGCCAGGTCCAAAATTCGCAATTGACGCGGGAGCGCCGACCCTAACAAATGATCTCAATCATCATCCCCCATTGAAAGCGTTTTAGCATAAGCAGCCTACGCTTAACTCCTGAGGACGATTTCAATGTTCACACCATCTGGAACTTGAATGCGCATCAGCTGCCGCAGTGCTCTGTCATCATCTGCGTCCATATCTATCATGCGCTTATGGATACGCATTTCCCATCTGTCCCAGGTGGCGCTGCCCTCTCCGTCCGGGCTCTTTCGAACAGGGACTACCATGTGCTTTGTCGGCAAGGGCACAGGGCCGCTAATATGCACCCCTGTCTTCTGCGCAATCTGCTTTATCTGACTGCAAACCGAATCTATCTTTTTGGGGTCGGTTCCGCTGAGTGAAATACGCGCTTTCTGAGGCATGGTGACACCAGCTCAGACGGAGCGCTTCTCAACTTCAACACAGACGCCTGCTGCCACTGTCTGTCCCATATCCCTTATGGCAAATCTGCCAAGCTGCGGGAAATCGGACGCTTTTTCTATAACCATCGGCTTTGTCGGCTCGATACGCACATATGCAACATCACCGGTTCTCAGCAATTCAGGCTTCTCCTCCTTGACACCGCCGCTGCCCGGGTCTATTTTTTTCTGCAGTTCAGTTATGGTGCATGCAACCTGTGCAGTATGGCAGTGGAAAACAGGTGTGTACCCCACAGTTATGGCGCTTGGATGATTAAGCACCGCAATTTGACCAACAAAGGACTTTGCAACTGTGGGAACCGAATCCAGAGGTCCTGCAACATCTCCACGCTTTATGTCGGTCTTCGAAATGCCCCTCACATTGAAACCCACGTTGTCGCCCGGATAGGCCTCCTCCATGGGCTCATGATGCATTTCGATTGATTTTACTTCCCCTGTCTTGTTGGCAGGCATGAATATAATCTTCATATCCTTCTTCAATATTCCGGTCTCGACCCTGCCAACAGGTACAGTTCCAATACCTGTTATGGTATAGACATCCTGAACCGGGAGACGGAGCGGTTTGTCTGTTGCCTTCGGCGGCTCCTTCAATTTGTCCATTGTCTGTAACAGTGTGTCCCCCTTCCACCAGGGCATGTTTGGAGAGGGTTCGGTTGTGTTGTCACCAACATACGCGCTGACGGGTATGAACGGGATATCCTCTACCTTGTAACGCACGCTCTTGAGCAGGTCTGTAACAGCCTTCTTGGCCTTTTCATAGGCTTCCTGAGAATACTTTGGCTGCGTGGCGTCCATTTTGTTTATGGCAACAATCAGCTGGTTTACGCCAAGTGTTCTTGCCAGGAAGACGTGCTCTCTTGTCTGGGCTTCAGGACCCTTTGCTGCATCAACCACTAGAACGGCTGCATCTGCCTGACTCGTACCTGTGATCATGTTCTTGACAAAATCACGGTGGCCAGGTGCGTCTATGATGGTGAAGTAATACTTCTGCGTGTCAAATCTCCTGTGAGAAACATCAATTGTGACACCTCTTTCCCTTTCTTCCTTGAGGTTATCCATTACCCAGGCGAATTCGAACGTTGCCTTACCCTTTTCTTCAGCTTCCTTCTTGTACTTCTCAATCAAATAAGGATCGATGCTCTTTGTGTTGAACAGCATCCTACCTACAAGCGTTGACTTCCCATGGTCGACATGACCAATAAATACAATGTTGAGATGTGGTTTGTTTGGCATTTATACACTCTCACTATGCGTGAATCTGCATTCAATCAATGCCATCTATTTAATTTTTTCACATGTTCGCCCTTTCCAGGACATTAAACAGAGGGATTCGCTATGGTTTTGGCATAAGCAGGTAACACCCTCCATCTTTTATACAAGGAGGCGGGGGGACAGCCATCGCGTATAAATTAAGAGGGTTGACATCTTCTGTAGAAAATGTGCAGTGTGAGAGAAGATGATTTTCCCGTTGAAGGAGTTCATAGATTGCAGAAGCAAGAGTATGGAGGACAACCGCAAGATAATGGACTGCTGGGTTGTTGAATCCTCTCAGAAATCCTTGGATGCCCTTACACTCTTGAAAGGGAAGAAAGCCCATCTCATACTTCTGCAGAATGGTACACTTGACAGTGCGTCTTCAGGCAGATATAGGACTGGTCTTTGGTGCGGGGGCAGGCGCCATTTCAATTCGCTCCGGATGTATGTGGATGATACTCCTGCGGAGAGATTGGCGGTAAAGTATGTCAGAAAGCCGCATTGTACATACCGACTTTACGAAGGGTTTGAAAGACTGGATTATATTCCGTATTCATCCCCAGCCCTCTGTATGCATTTTCTGATTGGGAGAGGGCACAGAATTCTACTATGTGTTGATATTTCACACGGTCTTGCATGGCCTGCAATATCAAAGTCTTTGGATTACTCCCTATCCAGAAGAGGCAGAATAGCGACTGTAAGCAGCGAGGGAGGAATGACAAGAATTCTACTGCCGGACAAACACGCTGCCTGTAGTCTTGATGGAGCAAAACTCAGCATATTGCTTGAAGCTGGTAGAAAGACTGTGGTCATTGGAGACACAAGCCTGATGGAAGAAGATCTTGATTTCAATTTGAACAAAAGGATACACGGAACACCCGCAAAATATTCGGTTCTCGAAACGCCTGATTTCGTGCTGAACAAGTGCTTTTTCTGGGCAAAGCATGACCTTCTTGAATTCTATTCAGAAACTGAAGCTGGCAATGGCTTTTACGCAGGATTTCCGGAGTTCTCATGGTTCTTCGGTAGGGACGGGGAATGGATGAGTATCGCTGCCTCGATGTGTGGCCTTCAGAAAGAGGCTGAAAGCCACCTCAGCATGCTCGTGAAATATTCAGTTGAAGGGAGGGTACCTCACGAAATACCGATACTGCCAGGCACAGATCAGCCGCATAAAATTGAGACTGGCTACATGTCCATAGACAGCACTCCGCTGTGGGTTATTGCGCATTTCATCAATAGTCAGTGGAGTGGAAGTAAGGCGAATGTAGGCGCCATCTCACAGTGCATCCGGTTTATGCTGGACTGTGATAAGGACGGGGATATGCTAGTAGAAAACGACTCCACAGAGGGTTTGATTGGATGGCATGAAAGCTGGGCGGAGGCAAGAAACGGGGCATGTGTGGATGTGAATGCCTGGTGGCTTAGTGCCCTTTCCATCTACACCATGCTCACTGGCAGACTGCAAAAAGAGCTCGAAAGGGGTTTGCTGAATTACAGGTCCACATTTTTCAAAGAAGGGGAGCATTTTCTTGTGTTTGATTCTGTGAAAGAGGAGAAGAAGAGTGACATAAGAAACGCGTCTGAAATAGTTCCCGCAATGTACTGGAAAGAGGAGCTCATGAAACGTCTTCTCGTCGAGCTGAGCGGCCCCGATATGCAGCCTTACTGGGGGACAAGATCCATGTCCAGTCAATCCGCGCTATATGACAGGGGGTATCATACTGGACAGGTCTGGCCGCTGATGACAGGATGGTTTTGCACTGCTTCTTTCAAAAACGGACTCTTTGGTGAGGCCATGAGAGCGCTGTATACATTCCCCCGTCTCATGATGCTCGCATCAGAACCAGGTAGAATTAATGAGACATATAATGCAGAAGAATGCAGGCCGGAAGGACAGTTTGCACAGGGCTGGTCATCAGCACTTTTCATACAATCGGTCATTGAGGGACTTTTCGCTATAGACGCGCTCAGGAATCATGGAGAAGCAATTGAAAAATCGAATCCCATGCTTCCTGAAGGATGGAGTTACATGAGACTCAAAAGGGTTCCTTACAGAGGTAAGTGCGTAGACATAATTGTGGACGAAAAAGGTAAGCATATCAGACATGGTGGATAGAGATTGGAGTGAATAGAGTTGAACTCCCGTGGTTTTAAGAATTCATAGGTGAGACTTAAAGCTAGAACAGAAGGAAGGAGGTGATTCAGATTTGGGCTTCCACCTGCAGTGTATTTTTGAGAAGCATTCCATCCTGAAAGATATTATATCGCCTGATGCTAACCTTAACGTCTTCACCAACCGGAACCTGTGACGGGCTTTTAACTATGAAGGCTTCGTTTTCGATTGTGCAGTATAGATAATAGGTGTCACCAATCATCTCGCTGCTTTCCACCTTTGCAATCAGATTTCCATTTTTGTCGATTTCAGCCCACTCTGTCCTGAAGCCGATTTTGCATCCTGAGTAATTCTTATCAATCAACTGAGCGGAGAGATAATTCATTGGGTAGTTTCCTATGAAATCCCCCACCCAGACGGTCGCTGGATGCTCATAAAGTTCGCGATATGTGGCCACCTGTTCGAATTTGCCGTTGTGCAGGACAGCAACCCGTGTTGCCAAATTTGCAATTTCAGCCTGATCATGGGTGACATAAACAAATGTCTGATGAAACTGCTCCTGAAGTTTTCTAAGCTCCTCCCTCGCCCTGAAACGAATTCTGGCATCCAGATTACTGAGTGGCTCATCAAGGAGAAATATTGCTGGATCACGAACCAATGCTCTGGCAAGTGCGGTTCTCTGCTTCTGTCCTCCGCTAATCCTTGTTGCATTTCTATTGAGTATTTCAGAAATACCGAGCCTTGTTGCTATTTCATTCACTCTTGTCTTTATTTTCTGTTTGGAGAGACCACGCATCTTGAGCGGGAATGCGATGTTTTCGAAAACAGTCATATTAGGATAGAGTGCGTAGCTTTGAAAGACAACTGATAGATTTCTTCTATTGGGTGGAAGATCTGTGACGTCTTTCCCATCAATGAATATCCTTCCTTCGTCGGGCTCTTCAACACCGATGATTATTCTGAGAAGTGTTGACTTGCCTGCACCAGAAGGACCGAGGATGGCAAAGAATTCGTTCTCATGTACAGTCATGTCTATGTTATTCAGGACAGATATCTTGCCGTATGACTTTGTTATGCCTTTCAGTTCAAGTTTAATTCCGACCATTATCCTGCACCTTCATAAAGGAAAGATAGGCTTTAACCATTGAGTCCTCCAGAAAGAACCTCAGCCTTTAGGAACCTTGAGAGTGCAATGACGAGTATAATCACTGGTATTGTCACTATAATGGAAAAGGCTGCAGCGGCCAATATATTTCCGCGCGTGATGTAAATATAAATCAGAATAGGCAGTGTTGGTTTTGCAGCTGACAAAAAGACTGCAAAAGTGAACTCATCCCATGATATCATCCATGAAAGAAAGAAGGCAGAAGCAACACCGGCACGTGCAAGAGGAACAAGCATTGTGAATATTGTTCTGAACAATCCTGAACCGTCAACCCTGGCCTGATTGAGCAGATCTTTGGGCACAGACTGGAAGGCGCCAAGAAGCAAGAAGACAGTGAGCGGGAGTACAACAAGTTCCTGGGCAAGCGCCAGGGAAAGTGGAGTTTGAAAGAGACCGAGTCTTATGAATGTGACACTTATCGGAATCGCTATTGTTATTGAAGGCAGCATGTTGGCAAGAAATAGAACAGTTGAAATACTGTTGGCTATGGCCGGGGAGAGCCTGCTTAAACCATACGCGGCCGGAACCCCTATAAGAAGCGCAAGACCGCCGACAATGAATGCAACTTCCAAGCTCTTGTAGAAGGCCAGAGTGAGCTGGGGTATTGCAAGCGCAGCCATAAGTGCTGATAAAGTGAAACCTGTGGGATACAGCCCCAACTGGTAGGAACCTGATGAGGCGTGGGCGAATGGTGTGAATGCTAGAAGGACGAGAGTGTAAATCGGAAAGAGGGTGTATAGAAGTATCACAGCGACCACCACGTAAAGACCAATGCTGCGAACTATTCCGCCCTTCATTTTACCTGCGTCCTGTTCCTGTATATGGTAACGATAGTTGCAAACACCAGAACAAACCCAAGCAGAACAACAGCGGCTGAAAAGGAAAGCCCGACGAAGGAGGACGTATATAGACCAAAAGCCAGGGTGGTTAGGAGAACATGCGGAAAGAGCACAAGGGCCATTGCAAATATGTTGAATTCACTGATGCCTCTGATTACTAAAGCAATCGCAATGTAGGAGGCAAGATTAGGCATCGTTATGTGGAAGAATCTTGCAAAAGGTCCTGCCCCGTCCACCCGTGCCGCAGCATATATTTCTGGAGGTATTGTGGCCATGCCAGCTGTTAAAATCAAGGCTACGATGGGGGTATTTTTCCATGAATCGGCGATTATGAGAGAGAGAACATTCAACCAATAATTGTGATAAACTGTCCAGCCCACGGCTTTCAGGCCGAATAAATGGAGCACTGCATCTGCATAACCTCCAGGGGTGGTGAATATGTTGCTGAAGGCATAAACTGTTACAATTGTGGCCACCGAGTATGGTATTAGCACGCATACCTGGAAGACCTGTCTTCCCCTGAACTGGCGCGTAAGTAGACTAGCTATTACCATCGCTATAAAGAACTGAAGGGCGAGAGCACAGATCGTAACTATTATGGTATTGTAGATGGCAGAGTAAACACCAAAGGTTACGAGTTCCTTATAATTGGTAAGCACGAAATGTCTCGAAGGTGTCTGGAAACTGAGATAGACTGCATCAATGGAGGGATAGAAGGAGAGTGCGGCCACATAGACAAGCGCAGGCAGGATCAGCAATATATTGGTGTAGCTCTCCTTCCACCTCAGAATTTTTACCCCCATTAAAATATAATAAAAGGAAGAGGTTTAATTGTTGCGCAGCTCACACAGTAATGGGTTGGTATCCGCCCGCCTCGTATGTGGATGCCACGGTCTGATTGTAGTTGGACTGCAAATATGAATACATTTCAGAATTGTACGAGTTGAGAGTGCTCGGTATCTGGCTGAAGCTGATGTGGTTCACAATAATCTGATAGAAAGCCTTGCTTGCATAAGCATTCCACACTGTAATCCATGGCGTTGGATTCCTGAGGAATACACCCTCTGAGATAGACTGCTGTAGTGCGTTGCCGACAACAGAATAACTTGGCGGGAGATTCTTATAAGCGGCCGAATTGACTGCCACCCAGGAGAGATTCAACAGTGTTTCCCGCTGCGCCTGAGAGCCCATGAGGAATTTTGCCAATGTTTCAATCGCGGATAGATGTGTTGCACCCTTTGGAATTACCAGCACGTCCCCGCCCAACAGATGGTCATTGTTCGCAGGTCCCGCAGGTCCGGGATAAACACCTAGTGTTGAATTAGTCATGTCATATGAGGAAGTGTTTGTCAGATCTGTGTATATGTAAGGCCACTGATAGTCAAGGATGGAATAGGAACCCGTTGCGAGTCCTGTATAGCTGCCCCAGTAACCTGATGTGTACTGCGGGTTGAAATATGAACTCAAATTATACAGATATTCCCACGCAGCTATATCACCGCTGTCATTGAAAACAAAGGGGTTACCTCCAAATTGCACCATCCATTGGTATAGTTCGGTTCCAGTGCTCGCACCAGTATGACCGCCTGTCAAACCTGCTCCCTGGAACATGATTGGTTCGGTTCCAGTTGCATTGTAAATGAGCTTGGCGTCTGTTAGCAGCTGGCTGTAAGTGGCTGGCGGGGAAGTTATACCTGCCTTCTGGAATGCAGCTTTGCTGTACCATACGAGTGGTATGTTGGACCTAAATGGGATGAAGTAGGTTGCATGGAATACGTTGTTTTCATAATTTATCATGCTCACTGCGCTCGGTATCAGACCCGAAGGGAGCATGGTGTTTATGACCGGCGCAAGATTCATTATGTATGGTCCACCCGTTCCATATATGACCTCTCCTACTGCCAGATTATCCAGACCGACAAGGGATGCACCGACATCATTGCTCTGCACAAGAGTTTCGATTTCCTGTGGAGGTTGACCCGAAGGCAGATTCACAAAACTCACTGTTATGTTCGGATATTCGTGTTCAAATTGCGGAATCAAGTACTGCTGGAAATAAGATGACTCCGTCGGCGCCAAACTTTCGTAGAAGGTCACTGTTACTTTGGCTGTGCTTGTTGTTGTAGAGGACTTCGGCACATGCACCGCATAGCCTGCGAAAAAGAACACAATCGCCACAACAATGACTGCACCTATCCAGGCATACGGCTTTTTCTTCTCCTCCCTTTCCATGTATCTTAATCAGACAGATGCTATTTATCAATTACGTGATTTCGCCAAATTTCAGATATCCAAAATATTTTGAAAATATATCTAATCTGATTTTGATACGTAATTGAATATCAGAAAAATGTTAGGAATAATCCATGATTTAACGATATTATTCAGTCTGAAGTGATCATTCACACGACAAGCACGCCTATTCACGAGGCACTCTCATTTCATGGAATCTCTCAGTTGAACTGAAATCACTGAGCATCTGCATCTGTTATGAAAAGTGTGTAAAGAAAAGGTTGCTAAATATTATTAAAAATAATAAAAATATTTAAAAAAAATTCTCTGATTTTCATTGATAACCATCCACCCGAAGAGTAATTCACTGAGTCAGAGCAAAATTTATGACTGTCGGTAATACAACAGTGCCTGATGCTGTTTCCACTGTTCCTGGGCCTGGCACTTGGATTTTCACTCACAATCCCACCCGGCCCAATGAATGCTCTCATTGCTTCTGAGGCCACATTCTCCTGGAATAGAGGTGTGGTAACTGGATTGGGGGCAATGAGCGCCGACATTGTGCTGGCAGCGCTGATATATGCGATCCATAACATACTTTCAATCTCAACCTATGCAAGATGGATTGAACTGACAGGGGCAGCAGTGATAGCTTATTTCGGCGCTTCCGGGTTAAGAGCAACGGAAGAGAGACCTGCGCGTTCGCAGGGCAAATATTTCAGGGCACTCCTGTTCGGTATCAGCAATCCGTTCCAGATACTCTGGTGGATAACTGCGGGTCTGGCATTTGCATACATAGGCGGGCTCATTCTGCTTGTAGGACTGTTTCTGGCAGTTGCAGTCTGGATACTGATATTCCCTGCACTCATACGCGCTGCCACTCGAAAGCATCCAAAAGTGGAGGAAGGGGTACGGCTTCTTTCCTCCGGCATTATGTTTGCTTTCGCTGCTTACCTTGTCTATCTCTTCATTCAGTCCGCATAGTAATTTGCATCATAAGGCTGCGGATTCAGTCCCTTCCTCTTGCGTATCTCAGGAACAACACGATCTGCTATCTCCTTCGGAACTATCTCGTAGCCGGCGTTTTCGGTGGACCAGAGAGCCCTCCCCTGCGTAGCACTTCTTATGGCACTAGCGAAACCGAACATCTCCGACACTGGAGCCTTCGCCTCAATCACTGTGTTTTCCTCTTCCTGCCGCATATCGAGTATAACGCCGCGCCTCTGCTGCAGTTCCCTGATCGCGTCTCCCATGACATCGGGTGGGACATTGATGTATATCTTCTGCATTGGTTCATACAGCACTCTGTTGGCAAGACACATCGCTCCATAGATGGCAGATCTGGTTGCAGGTATGACCTGTGCAGGCCCACGATGTATGCTGTCTTCGTGTAACTTCGCATCAACCAGCCTAACCTTAACACCCATGCATCTCTCCTGCGCAAGGGGACCTAGACGCATGGCCTCTTCAAACGCCTGTTTGCAGAGTTCCATTGTTTCAAACAGATATTGGATACCTTTAGTGTAGTCAATGAATACATTGGTATCCGAAAACATCTGGACGCCCCTCGCCTCTTCTCTCTCCATGCCAAGATCCTGCAATTGCTTTGCGAGCGCCTTAGAGTCCTTTATTCTGCCCTCCGTTTTGATGTCACCAGACATTATGGCGCGGATTACCTGGTCCTCAAGAGGCTCGACCTCGATATAGAATCTATTGTGCTTGTTGGGCGATTTCCCCTCGAAAGGACCTCCCTTTCCCTCGACGCTTTCCCTGTAAACCACAATGGGCTTGGAGGCATTGATTTCCGTCTTGTAGTCATTGATAATTCTGTATTGAGTGACATCAAGATGCAGTTCCCCCATCCCGCTGAGTAAGTGTTCCCCGGTTTCCTGGTTGATCTCCACAGTAATCGAAGGGTCGGCCTTTGCAATAGTGCGCAGAACTTCGATGAGGCGAGGAAGATCCTTCATCTGTTTAGCTTCAATCGCAACGGTTACGACAGGCTCGCTGTAATGCTGCATCTTTTCGAATGGTTCCACATCGGGGATTGAGCTTACGGTGGAGCCGGCAATTGCATCCTTGAGACCTGTGACTGCTGCAATGTTGCCTGCCTTAATCTCTTCTACTGGAATTCTGTCTGGACCTACACTCATTGCAACTGTCTGCACCCTGTTTGTCCCTGGCATACCTGAAATATAGAGCTCCATGCCTCTCTTAAGAGTGCCTGAAAAGAGTCGGCCGACAGCGACTTCACCCGCATGCTGGTCTACGATTATTTTGGTTACCATGAAGATCGTTGGACCATCAGGATCTACATTGAACAGTGCTTTGCCGACCTCTGAATTCAGATCCCCCTTCCAGATCGCTGGAATTCTCAGTTTTTGAGCCTCAATCGGATTGGGCAGATTTCTGACTACGGACTCAAGCACGACTTTATGCAGCGGTATCTTTTGAGCGAGAGTCTTTTGGTCGTTGTTGCTCAGATACTTGTAGATGTCAGCAAAAGTTATTCCTGTCTTCTTCATGTATGCGGCCGATATTGCCCAGTTGTTGTAAGCACTTCCGAATAGAACAGTGCCGTCCTCTACCTTTACCCCCCAAATCTTCTTGAGACCTTCAGGGGCAGCAGCTGCGATACGTTTGTTCACCTCATTTATGATATTGATGAAACGGCGCTGCATATCTTCTGGCGATACCTTGAGTTCGTTGATAAGTCTGTCAACCTTGTTTACGAAGAGTATCGGTTTAACCCTTTCCTTGAGAGCTTGCCTAATGACGGTTTCGGTCTGAGGCATCACCTGCTCTACAGCATCCACAAGTATGATCACACCATCTATTGCGCGCATCGCCCTAGTGACATCTCCACCGAAGTCAACATGTCCTGGTGTATCGATCAGATTTATCAGATAGTCCTCGCCGTCTATGGAATGAACCATCGATGCATTTGCTGCATTGATGGTGATCCCCCTTGCCTGTTCCTGTTCATCATAATCAAGCATCAGCTGCTTGCCTGCAAGCTCCTCACTCATCATTCCTGCACCGGCAATCAGATTATCACTGAGTGTGGTGTTGTGTACGATTAAACCATTCACAAGCAGATTGTGCGTACCCTCAACTGTGAAATCGTAAACATAGGGTTCCCAGCAGCTTTCAATGTTCAGAATGCGTGCCGCTGCATAAGGGACCTCGGTTTCACATGCACTGAACTGCAGCGTTTTCGCTGACCCTTCGTCGGCTGTCACGGAGACGGCTGCGGGCGCCATGCCCACCATAACCATTGCGAGTGCAATGTCCCTCTTGAGCGTTGGAACAGCATGGTCGGAGACGAAGGAGATGAGAGCGGGAAGGATTTCGGCCAGTTTGTGCCTGTCAAGCTGGAGAAGTGCGCCGCCCGTATCATCGTCTGCCCCAGCATTGCCGGAAGCATAAAGCCCGGCCACCTCCTCGGCGGTAAGCGCCGAATGAAGGGGATGCAACTCTTCCGCTTTCTCCTCCACCCAAGGCGGAGCAAGCAAAAACATGTCTGGCTTGAGTTTGTTACTGGAAAGCTGTTCGATGGAGGCACCATAACCGGAGCCTTGCTCCCCGTCAATAACGTAGAACTTATGCTCCTGTGTCACAGTGACTGGCAGCCCCCTATCAGTGGTGATCTTGACAAGTGGTGTATCGTTTCTTATTTTCCAGACATGCGTCAGCGGTCTGCGGATGAAGGTGCGACTTGCCTCATCATAGGACAGGGTTTCTAGTCGTTCGCTGACCTCGTACACCTCCTGTCCCTCATCCGCATACACCCTCTTTCCAAGTGAGCCCCTTTCAAACAGCCGTCTGGCTGATATCCACTTACCTGAAACAAAGACAAGTGCATCCCCTGTGAAGCACTTCCCATGATCTATGTGAGCTGCCGTGCCTATGTTCCGGATGTGCCGCGGATCTCCCATTATCTTGGAAGCCCTGGCGATGTTATCTTCCTTTCTTCCCAAATCTATCCCCTTTCGATTTCAACGGGCTGACATAGCAACCCTTTCTGTTTCATCCCTCTTTGAGACAGCGTAACTGGTCATATCCCCCTGCGAAGCCAGTGTTATTTCGTCAGCCAGGCACTGGGCTATCGGCTTTGTTGAACCGTGTGAAGCATTGATTGCACCCTGACAAATGAGACGCAGAGCAAGATCCAATCGTCTTGATGAAGAAACATCCACAGCCCGCGGGACTGAAATACCGCCGAATTGTAGTCTGGTTATTTCCTCCCTGGGAGCGGCATGTTCAATTGCTTCAACTAGAACCTGAACAGGATTTCTGTTTGTCTTCTTTTCTATAATCTCCAGTGTCTCCATAACCACTTTCAAGGCTTTTGTTTTCTTGCCTGTGAAATTTTCAGTGCGCATCATCTGATTCACCAGTCGCTCCACTATGTTTACATGCCTCTTGGCAAAATTCAAATTTGCATGTCTACCGGATGTGTGCGGCACATATATTGGTGACAGATTGATGTAATTTACAAGTCCCGGATCAGAAACTCTGACCTCGGAAAGGTCGTACTTATTGAAAAGCAGGGCGTTGTAAAGAAGGACAGGTTGTTGCTCCTGTGTCTGTTCCTCCTGTGCCTGCTCCGTACCTGTTCCTTCCCCCTCATTCTCGTCCTGCTGCTTCTCCTCGTCCAATTTATCACCTTACTGGTTTTTCCTTTCTTCCCCTGACAAGCTCGTTAAGGGATACGTTGTTAACCTTGATTACCTTATAACGAACACCGGGTATATCACCATAAGAGCGGCCCATTCGCCCTCCAATTCCTTCGACCAGCACTTCGTCATGTTCATCTATGAAGTTAATGGCTCCGTCCCCGACAGCGAAAGCGGTAATCTGTCTCCCATTCTTGATTAGCTGAACCTTGACACATTTTCTGATGGCCGAATTAGGCTGCTTGGCCTCTATACCCACTTTTTCGAGCACAATCCCCCTTGCCTGTGGAGCCCCCTCTAGAGGGTCGGATTTCTCCTTAAGCCTGAGCACTCTGCGCTTATATGCGCGCTCACTCCATCTGAATTGCTTCCTGTTTACCTTCAATTTCCTTGCAGTGTTCATTCCTCTGGCCATTTGAGTACCTCATGAAGCCCATTTGGTTGAATAAGTGATGGACATTGGAATTTGAATAAATAGGTTTCGCAGTCGGGGCGTGCCTTTCATTAACCCAAGTATGCGTTATGCGAGGAACCAGTGGCTTATGCCCTAACTGGTAACTCAGTTAATCTTTGACAACTCCTTCTTTATCTCCTCAAAATCAGGCAGATTGCCTGCATTCTCAGTAACCCACCTGTATCTCACTATACCGTTTTTGTCCACAATGAAAACAGAGCGCTTGGATACACCGCTGAGACCCAGGAAATTATCGTAGCTGACACCATAGAGCTTTGCAATTTTGTGATCGTAGTCACTCAATAGATCAAAGTTTAGATTGTTTGCTTTTCTGAACGCATCATGCACGAAATAGCTGTCTCCGCTGATACCCACCACGGTGGCGTTCAGCTTCTCAAATTCCTTGAGACTGTCCCTGAAAGTGCACATCTCATTCGTACACACGGAGGTGAAATCACCTGGATAAAACGCCAGAACTACCTTTCCCTTCGACGTCAAATCCTTGAGTGAAACGATCTGATCCCTGCCCTTAGGGAGAGCGAAGTCAGGTGCCTTATCACCAACTTTCAAATCAGCCATGTTAATCAAACAGTTCATTTACAATCGATATTAAGACTTTAACCTAGAAATCTGTTTTTGAGGTGCAAGGCAGGTAAAGGTTAATTATAGGGGGGGAAATGGCTGACCGGTATCAAGGTGCCGACAGAAAAGGAATTACAATTCGAAAAACTCTGGGAAGGGGAAACACCGAAGGGTAGGAATGAGGCCAAGGCATTACAGTTCAGGCAGAAAATGAGAATGGCCCTGTCGCAGAAAGGGGTTATTTTTACAAAGGAGAACGCCAAACTTTACTGGACAGGGATGCTTAAAGGGGGAGAAGACAGGCTGGCGGAAGAGGAAAGGGAATACAGGGAGAAGCGTGCTTTCCGCGGGGAAAGGAAGTGATAATCGGATCGCAGGGCTTTATCTTCTTCCCGTGCGTTCCACGCCATAGGTTCCTCACGTGACGATTGAAGAAAGGGACAGGGCTCGACATCTTCTCATGTCAGTGCTGGGAGTGGACGTTGAAAAGATTGCAATGAGAATACTGAGGGATATGAACTACCAGCTTACATATTATTGAAGTAGTTTACAGGGCAGATGCCTGACACGTACCTTGCGTCCATAAGTTTAAGAAATGTGCCCCTTGCCACATCCGTCGGGCGTATTATGCCATTTGCAATACAGGTAGCAGAATCGGTTTTGATGTTGATTGCCTTTGTTTTTGCATTGATGATATCCTACAGGGCAATAAAGGGTTACAGCATCACGCGCAATGCAAATCTAGCCCTGATAGGAACTGGGTTTATTCTCATTGCGCTTTATCTTCTTATTTCATCCATATCATTTCTACACCTGCTTCCGCGGCCATATCCGTTCGAGCGGCATTTCCTGTACAATGCAATACTCGAAGGTCTGCAGTTTATCGCTTATTTTCTTATTATGATAGCATATCTTGTTCCACCCAGGGCTGAAGTGAGCGCGACCATCCTGAGTTTGTTTCTCTTAACTTTCCTGGGTTTTGATTTCGCAACTGTCGCCGTTCTTGCGGTTACGGCAATAAGTGTTTATGTCTGGTATAGGGAAAACGAAACAGCTAGCACCGCACTGGTGCTTGCTAGCTTTGCATTGCTTTTCCTGATACACCTGCTTGACCTTTTCCTAGCCGTGGTGCCGCATCTCTTCATAATAACCCTCCTCTACACCACTGTCTTTGAGGTGTTTTCATTCGCACTTCTCTTCATGGCGATGGAAAGTTATCCCTCTCGCAATAAACCACGGGGGAAGCAATCAGTTGCCTGAGCATCAGTCTAGGTCAAGGGCAAGAATCCTCGCGGACATATTGAGGGTCATAGAAGGAGAGGGCGAAGCTAGACCCACACACATAATGACTAAGGCAAACCTTTCTTATGAGAGACTGATGCGATATCTGGCCAATATGGAGCAGAGCGGTCTGATAAGCAGGGTTGAGGAAGCGGACAAGGTATATTACTCGATCACTGAAAGAGGAAGATACTATCTGATTGAATTCAGAAGATTGGAGGATTTTACCAACGCGTTTGGCCTGAGGTTGTGAAATGAAAGTACGTGTTTTGCTTAAAATCGAGGCATGGGAAAAGGCGGATGCCCTCCTGAGGTCGGTATCCCCTGAAAATGAAAATTATATCGAAGCAAGCGTGGAGAAAGGCGTGATCAAGGCTTCATGCGAATCGCAGAGCCTAATGACGCTAATGAGAACACTAGATGATTTCATTGCTTGCTTGCAGATTGCTGAAAGGGTGGCAAATCTGAAAGACTCTCCCTGATTTCTACTGCGACTCCGCGCCGCAGAACCGGCATTTCACTCCCGGCAAGCAGTGCCCTGCCGCAGGCAAGGAGCCTGTCTTCTCTGTCAACCACAATACATTCATCCCCAGGGCGTATTGTTCTATCCACACGTGTGACAAATTTGCTGAATAGAGATTTATGCGAAAGTACAAAGGGCACTGCGTCGTCAGAACACTCTACACGCAGTAGTGGAAATACGTTCCGTGAATGAAGAAAGGCAGCTCCTGTCATACGTAAGGAGAACAGCCCGTCTTCAGGTCTGAAGTGAAATGCCTCACGACCATCAAGACATAATTCGCGCAGCTTACCTGTGTTTACCGAAAACTTAACGTCGAGCGGCAATGCATCAATACCATTGACGGCGTTTTGGAACTGGAAGTGCAGCACCGAGAGAGCTTGCATAACATACTCAGCGCGCGGCGGGAAAACATTCGCCGGTCTCTCCTTCCAGGATGTTATTGAAAAATGCCTGTATCCATGAATTAAGACATATTCCTGCAGATCAGACAATGGGAGCGAGACAGCGCATGATGACTGAGCAAAGGGATAGGTCTCAGTGAGATAGAGTGGTATTATACCGAGCGGCGTGATGCATGCCACATCCTTATCCTCAGCTATGCTGAAATCGAAACGCGAGAAATACTGATTACCGTCTGTGAGGAGCAGCAGCTGGTCGCGGTTCCCCGGCCTGATTTCGCTTGCCCTCCTTATTGACATTGTGAGACCTGGTATTTTGAGCGAGAGGCTGTCAAATACATTGAAGCCATGACGCCGTGAGAGCGGTTCATAGTCACCAATATTTTTCTGCGATAGAGCGGCACTGAACGCTTCTAGAAGGCGGGGATTTGAACGCACCCTTTCCTGAACCAGATTCCAAAGGGTGCCGCTCCTGATGGAGTGTTTGATACGAGCGAGCTCAGACTGCAGTACATATAGGTTATGTCTCGCTATCAGTTTCACGATGTCTTCGTTCTCTCCATTCCATGAGGATATTCTGACATCCGAGAGCCCGTCAATGCAGGCAGGACAGGTACAAAAGGAGTGACTAATCTCAGTCACATGTACTGTTCCCCATGGGAACATGAGTCTGCCATCCCTTGCATACTTCACATAGGAGGCAGAGTCGAAAAGATCGCAGCCAAGCAAAACTGCAAGCGGCATTATCGAAGGATGTCCCGCGCCGAAAAGATGGAGGGGGAGAGCTCTGTTTATCTTTCTTGTTGAGGCGCCAATTACAGCGATCAGCTCACTGAAACGCTGCTGTTCCATAAGCGGAACAACACCACCTATTGAGCAATAATCGATACCTGCCGATGAAAGCATATGCCCTGCTTCCTCCCTGATGTCGGCGAAAAGAGAACCTTGAATGGTGCCGGAGACAAGCTGCTCTGTTGAATTCTCCAAAACTGCTTTTTGTGTTCTTCGTACTGTCTCCTTCACTGCGCTGCGTGCCTTGTCCCTTCCGCAATCAGGTTCTGTAAAGACGTCTAAGACTGTGACTATATCACTTCCAATCGTTAACTGAAACCTGAAAATTTCGTCCGGATCTATAGCAACAGGATATTCATGCGTCTGGAATGTCCCGCTGTCTGTCATTATCGGGCCATCGAAGGATAGCAGGCCATGCACTCCCTCCCTAGCAGCCTTCTCCCTGAGCTCGTCATTCCGTCGGATAATGTATGAATTGGTTATCACAATCTGCGTTCCGAACTCCTTCTTCATCTCGGAGGGGGTGAGAAGCATTTTGGAAGGATTTATGACAGGCATGATTGCGGGTGTCTCCACATGACCATGCGGAGTCCGAAAACGTGCAATTCTGGCTGCACCATCCCTGAAGAGTATCTCCATATCGGATTTCATTCGGCCACACGATCCTTATTTAATAGATAAACCGGATTGTAGAAGGGATGATGGCTGCATATGGCACTCTGTGGCTCCTAGCCTCGGTGGCCATACCCGGCCTCTGTATTTCATACGCGGTGAGGCCGTCAATAACGCATATGTCCTGGCTGTTAACATATTCAATTGGCACAGGTTTTGCGGCACTCAGCCTTTCTGTGACAGCACTATTGCTTATTTCGCAATATACACACACTGCATTCAGCATAGAGTGGCTATATCTGGCAACGGTAGCAATTTCCGTTGTTGCCTTAATAGCAGGTGCTCTAAGAAATCACAATACAGTTGAACGGAGGAATATAACTGCAGGAAAAGAGACTTGAATACAAGTTGGTGGTAGCTGTCAGAAACGATCTGAAACTGTCACCTGGCAAGATGGCTGTGCAAGTGGCCCATGC
This sequence comes from Methanomassiliicoccales archaeon, assembly GCA_038881315.1. Classification (GTDB taxonomy): domain Archaea; phylum Thermoplasmatota; class Thermoplasmata; order Sysuiplasmatales; family Sysuiplasmataceae; genus JAVZQA01. Next base: position 4,924 of record JAVZQA010000008.1, on the reverse strand, counting down.
AGCAGTTTCCTGTACCATTCAGTGTGAAAAGAGGGAGAAGGAGCTTTTCGATGCATGGTACAGGGAGGGGCAAAGAAAGGTTGTGGTGAAGGCACAGGGTATTGACGAAATATATTTGCTCAAGGAAATAGCGTACAAGAAGGGCGTAATATTCAGTGTTATCGAAGATGCCGGTTTGACAGAAATCCCGCCAGGCACAGTCACCTGCATAGGCATTGGTCCTGGTAGAGAAGAAGAAATAGACCCGATCACACGTAGACTGCCTCTGATGTAGGCTTGAAGAGACAGACACGCGTTATTGCTTTTGACGACGGTCGCTTTTCATCAAGAAGCGGGCAGGTGCCTGTGGTGGGCATAGTAGCCCGTCTCCCGTCTTATGTTGAGGCAGCAGTGATTTCTGCATGCGAGATAGATGGAAAAGATGCCACAGAGAGAGTGATAGAGACGGTGGCCTCTTCCAGGTTGAAGGAACAGATACGGGCCATAATGATAGACGGTATAGCCTTTGGCGGATTCAATGTTATCGATTTGGAGGAGGTGAAGAGGAAGACTGGCGTTCCCCTGATTAGCGTAACCAGGCACATGCCGGATTTGGAGGCGATTAGAGATGCGCTAGTCAAACATTTTGATGACTGGGAACGCAGGTTCTCGACTATCAAGCAGTACACACCCTACAGACTGGAGACTCCAAGATGGAAATTGTATGTGAGCAGTGCTGGTATGTCCAAGAAGGAAACCCTGGAACTCGTTGATGCCTCCATAGTGAGGGGGAATTATCCTGAACCACTGAGGCTCGCCCACATATTCGCAGGAGCGGTATCTACAGGAGAGTCGACAGGCAGAGCCTGATTTATTCTAGTCTGCTACCTCCTTGAACCTGGAAAGGGTATCGATCTGTGCCTTCTGCAGTCTGTCACTGTAATCTATGAATACGCTCTTGAGCTCAGTGAACTCCTCTATCGCTACACTGCCTGCCTCCCTGCCACCCGTGCCTGTATTCTTGACGCCTCCGAAGGGAAGATGTATCTCGGCACCGATAGTTGGCGCATTGACATATGTAATGCCGGACTGTAGTTCAGTAATTGCCTGAAGAGCGGTTTTCAAATTTCTCGTATATATGGAGGAGCTAAGACCATACGGCACATCGTTAGCAATTCGGAATGCCTCTTTGAGGTCTCCGCAGCGAATTACGGAAAGCACAGGTCCAAAGATTTCCTCCCTGCTTATGCGAGTGCCATGTTTTGTCTCAATAATGGTTGGTTCCACATAGTTGCCAGCAGAGAACTCACCGCGCTCCAGCGCGTGGCCGCCTGTAATGATCTTTCCACCTTCCTCCTTTCCACTTTCTATATAATTGAGAATGCTGTCTCTTGCCTTTCTGTTTATGACAGGTCCCATATCTGTCTCTTCTTCCAGCGGATTTCCTATTCTGAATCTCTCAACCCTTTCAACCAGCTTGTCCAGTACCTGCTCATAGACATCCCTGTGAACCAGAAGTCTGCTTGTTGCGGTGCAGCGCTGTCCTGCAGTGCCGAATGCACCGAAGAGCGTGCCTTCCACCGCAAGTTCCACATTCGCATCGTCCATCACTATAAGCGGATTCTTTCCACCAAGTTCGAGATGCACTTGAATGAGACGGCGGGCGCCAGATGAATATACCTCCCTTCCAGTTGAGACGCCACCTGTAAAGGAGACAGCCCTAATTTTCTCATGCTCAATGAGAGCAGTGCCTGCTACAGCCCCCTGGCCCGTCACCATATTGATTACGCCAGGTGGGAAACCTGCCTCATTAACAACCTCAATGAACTTCGCTGCACATAGAGGAGTGTCGGATGCAGGCTTAAGTACCAAAGTGCAGCCGGATATGAGTGCTGCCCCCATTTTCCAGGATGGGATGGAAATCGGAAAGTTCCAGGGTGTTATTAGAGCAACAGGCCCCTTCGGCAGCCGCACGGTCATATTGAATTTCTGAGGGAGTTCTGAGGGGGTGGTTTCACCAAAAAGACGTCTTCCCTCCCCCGCAATGTACTTGAAAAAATCAATCGCTTCCTGAACCTCCCCTCTGGCCTCAGCAATCACCTTGCCCATTTCGGTTGATACAAGTTTTGCAAGTTCCTCTTTCCTCCTTTGTATATTAAGTGCAGCTTCGAGCAGCAGTTCACCACGCATCGGTGCAGGTATCTGCCTCCATTTCTCGAAGGCATCCGCTGCAGCATCAACTGCTCGGCTCACGTCCTTTGCGTTTGCAGATGGAAACGACGCGAGTGGTTTACCATCTGATGGATTGCGAGTTTCAAAACGATCGGCGCTGCTTGGCTCCACCCATTTGCCATTGATAAAGAGACCGAATTTTTCCATGTGATTACCACTTCAGCTATTGAGACTGCATAGAAATATATTGATTACTATTGTGACATCACGTCAGGCAGAGCAGCGAAACTGCAAAAGCCTGAGAACAGCGGGAGTAGCTAAGACTGGCCAAAAGCGCAGGACTTAAGGTTCAAGGAGAAATTCTGTCCCGAAGGGGTTCGTGGGTTCAAATCCCTCCTCCCGCATCCAACTCAAGGTTTGAATTACCATACTTATTTACTCTCAGGCATGCATGACCCCGCTGACATTCACCACTACGGCAGAAGGCTCGGACAGGCACTGAAATTGCTCGACCGGGACGGAACGATCCCGCCTGGAAACAGGAAAATCATCAGGGAGTACATCAGGTTCAGGAATGCGCAGGGACTGAGCATTCCCAGGCAGGTACGTTACCTGTCCGTGTTGCGCAAGCTGTCACGTGTCACGGGTAGGCAGCTGAAAGGCATCACCAGGGAGGATGTCATGGAGTTCGTCGAACATACCAACGTGGAGGCCACCTCTCCCGAGACCAAGCGGACCGAGCGCGAGGTTGTGAAGATGTTCGTCAGGTGGCTGCGCAACGGCGAGAATGCAGAGGAGTATCCAGAAGAGGTCAGGTGGCTGAAGACGGGTACGAAGGCGAACGACAGGAGGCTGCCCGAGTCGCTGCTGACGGAAGAGGAGATTAAGCGCATGGCCGGGGCCGCACCGAATCCCATGGACAGGGCGTTCATCCTGTCGCTGTACGAGAGCGGTGCCAGGATAGGCGAATGGCTGTCGCTTACGGTCGGATCGGTGTCATCGTCAGAATACGGCTACACGGTTCACATACCCCGCGGGAAAACCGGCGCGCGGCGCGTGCTTCTCATCGCATCCTCCGGCGCAATTGCCGAATGGCTCAACGCGCATCCGTCGGCAGAACCGCCCATGCCCCTGTGGACATCAATGGAAAGGGCGGGGAGCACGGAGCGGTGGGAATACGCCGCCCCAAGGAAGACATTGCAGGTGGTCGCTGCCGGGTGTGGTATAAGGAAGAGGGTCAATCCGCACAGCTACAGGCATGCAAGGGCGACAGTCCTGGCAAAAGCGCTGACGGAGCAGCAGCTGAAGGCGATGCTCGGATGGGTCAACGACTCGAAGATGGCGAGCGTGTATGTGCACCTGTCCGGCGCGGACGTCGATCGTGCCCTGTGCAAGATGAACGGCATTGAAACAGGCGAGGCAGGGAACGGAAACGGGCATGTGCTGCACCCGTTGCTGTGTATATGCAAGCGTACCGCGCTGCGCCGGCAGTGCCGTGCGCCGTATCTACAACCACGGATAAAGGGGGTTACACGCGCGCGCGTAAGGCTGACAGTCCGAGCCGGTCAATTGGTGATGTAAGTCGATATGGTAGGCGGATATGGTAGTACGAACGTAAGCGGAACGTCATCCTATATGGTAATCCGAATGTAAGTCCATATGGTAAGCGGAACAACCCATGTCTTCAAGAAGTCCATCGAAAATCAGGTATGACGGGACGCACCCTAATGTCTCCTTCCGTGTTTCTGAAGATGTCAAGGAGTGGATAGACTCGGTTCGTGGCGACTCGAGCTACACCGAGACAATCAGGAACGCGATGCTCAGCGGTGCAAAGGTGCAGGAGGCTGTCAACAGCGCCTATAGGCAGGGTTATGAGGACGCGAGGAAGACATACCGTCTCACATTCTGGTGCAGCGTGTGCAGGAAACCGATGTACTGCCAACCAAACGACGAAATGCACAGGGCCCTTGTGAAATATGCCTTCGAATCAGGCTGGCACCACGCGAACGGTTGCAAGACGCAGCGATAACAGCTGTTCCAGGTATGGAACGAAGCAGGAACGCATTGCAGGCACGATTAACCTCCCGATGTCCACACTTCACTGACCATTCTCGGACAGGTGTGGGAGACGCTCGCTCCATGGCGGCAGCCATGACTGGCAGTAGGGGCACTTCTTCGGCGCCTGGACACGCGCCCTCCACTGATAGCCGCACCGAGTGCACTTCATTGCAGGCATTCGGAACAACAACAATTATAACAGTGCAACTATAAATATAGATGCCTGTCGATATGAGTGAAGATGGCAGGTAACGGTTACCGTGAAAGGGGTTTCCGCCAAGTCATGATAGACGGTCAGCTGTATGAGCGCCTCAGGTTGCTCAAGAACGGCTACGGGGACAGCTTCGGCGATGTCATCAGGCGCTATCTTCCCGATGAGCGCATGCTGCTCAAGTCACAGGGGCTGAGGTTCAGATGAATGAAGTGAAAGTCCAGAGTGCAGACGAGACCGGGGAGGAAGGACGGAGAACCATAGCGACGATGTTCGTAAGCGAGGCTGCCTGCCTTCTGCACGCCTACAGGGACGACGACGGCAAAGTGCACCTGAAACCGGAGTGCCCCACGAAGGCGGATGAGAAGCAGCTTGCCGCCATATTGAAGAAACTCTACCCTGAGGACAGCGAGGTGGTCGTCGAGAAGGCGGACATAAAGCTCGAGGGTATGAAATGTGAAGATGATGTCTGCAAGGTCCTTGGCGGGTTCGCGAAGGATGCAG
>JAVZQA010000007.1:0-28570 GCA_038881315.1 Methanomassiliicoccales archaeon | reverse complement strand
TCCTCGGGAACTCTCTTAATGGTAAGGAAAGGTTCGCACAACAGAAAAATTTTTGGAAGGGTGGCACTCATCACTGCCGGAACTTCGGATGTAAGAGTGGCAGCAGAGACTATGCATATCCTCACCTACTTTGGTGTGGAGTATGACCGCTATTTCGATTGCGGGGTGGCAGGGCTGCACAGATCCATAGGGGCAGCAAAGAGCATACTAGATGGGGATTACGATGTGGCAATAGTCTATGCTGGAATGGAAGGTGCTCTTGCCTCGGTTATCGCCTCCCTTTTGCCTATTCCCGTGATCGGAGTACCGACCTCAAACGGTTATGGTCATGCTGGGAAGGGTGAATCCGCGCTCTCCTCCATGCTACAATGCTGTGTTCCGGGTCTTACAGTACTTAACATTGACAATGGCGTAGGCGCAGCAGCCGCAGCCGTAAGAATACTCTTTAGCATGGAGCGAAAGAAAATATACTCTTTAAACAGTATGGAAGAGTCGAATTAGGATGAGACTTTTCAGCAGGCGGCAGACAGTTCTCATCAGAAGGATGGCTGAAGATGATATAGATGATGTGAGGGAGGTTGGCCGAAGGGCATGGTCGGACCTCTATTCGCGCGAGATGCAGCAAACCTTTGAAGTGCCACGCAGGAGCAAGGAAAACATATTGTTCTATCTGGACAAGGAGCCGGATGGCTGTATGGTGGCGGAGAGCGGTGGAAGAGTCGTTGGGGACGTGTTCTGTCACATTTGGGGAAATGTGGGATGGTTTGGCCCCGTGGAAGTGCTACCTTCTCAACAAAACAACGGCATAGGCAAACAGTTGATAAAGAGCGCTTTCGATTTTCTTAAATCCAAGGGATGCGAAACTATAGGGTTAGAAACAATGCCAGAAGTTGTGAAGAATGTGCATCTCTATACTTCTATGGGCTGTGTGCCGGACAGGGCCACCTATCTGTTCGATAAAACCATAGAGGACTGGCGATATGAAGAAGGGAGGGAGAAAGGGGATACAACAATCGAAGATTTTGACACGATTGGTTTCTCCGACGCACTGAAGGCAGTAAGCGCCATTTCTTTAGCAAGTCATCCAGGTCTGGACTATTCAAAGGAAGTCTTATATTCCATGAAACATCAGACGGGTCAAACCTTCTTTGTTATGCAAGACAAGAGGGCAGTGGGTTTCGCCCTCGTGTACACATACAGCACTTCTGATGGCACTAATAACGCTTCCATAAGGATCATGCTCATTGATAGGGAACATTCAACTCCAGTCATTGGAAGGTCACTTTTAGCAGCGTGCGAAAACTATGCTTCAGAACAGGGAAGAGACAGAATTCATGCGCGTCTATACACTGGCAACTTTGCAGCATACACACTCTTGAAGGACTGTGGCTACCAGCTTAGAGGCACTAATCTAAGAATGTTACAAACTGGCAACATAGAGGAGGATAAGCGTATTTATCACCTTTCTTCCTGGGCAGGTTGAGATCTGTTCGGCAGGGTGATGGTTTCAATTAAATATGTAAAACAGGTCAAAGAAATTGAATGCAGACACTGCAGCAAGGCTTTGTGAATGACACAGCTGTTCCTGCTTCCCTGTGCGCGAGGTGCCTCGGCACACGATTTTTATGCGGCAAACCTGTATGTCCAATAATGGTTAGATATTATGCTTATCAGAGTTCTAAGACATTTCTTGAGAGCAAGGAGATCGATGGCCTTTCCCCACCAGGCGTCTTCATAGGAAGATATGGTTATCCAAATGTGAATATAGGACCTTTCATTGCGCCCTCTGACGAGCAGATATCCATCCTTGATGCTCCTGAGGCCTGGGTGGGAAAGAGTATCGATGAAATCACTTCGATGCGCTTCAGCATGGTCAGAGCCAAAAGTAGGGTCAACGTCCAGCAGCAAGAGAACAAAATATTCTCGCTGGTTCAAGAAATTGCGTTATCTAAATCAGCTCCAGAACTCGAGGTTACATTCAGAAAGCCTCCAAGAGCAAGCATAACATTGGATGAAAATGTGCAACCCTTTGGGCCCTCTGGCGTAGTGGAAAGGCTCAGGGCATATACTGGTGGATTTGATGATAAAATGGAGAAGCTTTATCATGATACGGATGCGGATGCGACCACAGCAGTTCTAGAGCTATACAGAAAGGGGGTGCCCGTTTCATCCATACAGCGTGGCTTCAGTGCAGGCTGCTTCGGAGTTGGCAGGAAGCGTAGAATGGTTCCTACAAGATGGTCCATAACTGCTGTGGACGATATATTGGGAAGGAGCATGCTCAATGAGAATAAACAAAATCCTGTGATAGATGAATGGCGGATCTACAAACTTGAGGCTCTTTCAAACAGATGGGTAGTGCTGATGCTTCCCACCAGCTGGAGATATGAACTCATAGAAGCATGGTACCCGAATACGACATGGAACCCGACTGGAAGGCAGATATCTATTGTCTCCTCACACGAATTTTTCAACGGTAGAAGGGAATACGCCGAAATAGGTGGATGCTACTATGCTGCGCGTCTCGCGGTCAATGAACTGATGCGACGAGAGCATTTTCAGGCGGGAGTTGTGATACTGAGAGAAGCCCACCCTGGTTATATCATGCCAGTGGGTGTCTGGAATGTCAGGGAGCATGTCCGACTGGCTCTGAAAGGTAAACCGGACATTTTGGGGAGTTTCAGTGAGTGCAAAAGCGTAATAGAGCATTTTCTTGATATTCCTTTCAGCAGATGGGCTGCTGAAAGCGGTGTACTGAAAGACATGCTTGTTCAGAGAAGGGTAGAGGATTTCATACAATCCCTTTCCTAATGTCTATGAGACGTGCAGTCCTGTGGATAGGCTTAAAATATGTGCATTATATGATAAAGGCAGGGTGAGTCGATATGATGTCGGGCCAGCCTGTATTGATACTCAAGGAGGGTTCCCAAAGGGAAACGGGTAAGACCGCGCTGCACAACAACATAAAGGCAGCAACTGTTATAGCAGATGCCGTCAGAACAACATTAGGTCCTTACGGCATGGACAAACTTTTGGTTGATTCACTCGGCGATGTTACCGTCACAAATGATGGTGCAACGATACTGAAAGAACTGGAAGTTGAGCATCCCGCCGCCAAAATGATCGTTGAAGTGGCAAAAACCCAGGACAGCGAAGTGGGTGATGGTACAACAACCTCCGTTGTTCTTGCTGGTGAATTGCTCAGACGGGCGGAGGAGCTGGTCGAAAAGAATGTGCACCCAACGGTTATAACTTCAGGGTATAGCAAAGCTGCGGAAAAGGCCAGAGAATTTCTTTCCCAGATCGCTGTGAATATCGATCCTTCTGATAAGAGAATGCTAGCAAATGTAGCTGAAACGGCGCTCAGTGGAAAGAATATCGGCGGTGCCAATGACTACATTGCTGATCTCGCAGTCAGATCTGTGCTTGCCGTAGCGGAAGATGTGAACGGTGAAAAGCGAGCGGACATTAAGAGGATTAAGGTTGAAAAGAAGCACGGCGCAGATGTGCGCTCCTCTGAACTGATTGAGGGTGTACTAATTGACAAGGAACGTGCGCATCCTCGCATGCCAGAGCTAGTTGAGAAGGCGAAAGTCGCACTGATAACACAAGCCCTTGAAATCAAGAAGACCGAGATATCCTCGAGCATTGAAATCCGCGATCCGACCAAGATTCAGGCATTCATGGATGAGGAGGAGAAGGAACAGAAAGAAATGGCAGATCGCATCATCGCAAGCGGGGCAAACGTTGTGATATGTGAAAAGGGTATCTCCGACGTGGTGCAGCACTATCTTGCTCGCAACGGTATCTATGCAGTTCAGAGAGCAAAGAAGTCCGATATGGAAGCGCTGGCGAGGGCTACTGGCGGGAGGCTTGTTGCCAACATAAGGGAGCTTTCCAAATCAGATCTAGGGGAGGCCGGACTTGTGGAGGAAAGGAAGGTGTCATCGGACGCCATGACATTTGTCACTAAGTGTCGCCATCCCAAGTCTGTCTCTGTCCTGTTGAGAGGGGGAACCGAACAATCAGTCAATGACTATGAGCGCGCCTTCAATGATGCCATACACGTCGTCGCGCTCGTGGTCGAAGACGGCAAGGTGGTTCCGGGGGGCGGTGCGGCTGAAATAGAGATATCCATGCGCCTCAGGAAATACAGTGCGGAAATAGGGGGCAGGGAACAGCTAGCGGTTGATGCCTACGCGACATCACTCGAGTATATTCCCAGGACACTGGCAGAAAATGCGGGGAAGGATCCTGTAGACACACTCATTGATCTAAAGAGCAGGCATTCCAAGGAGGCCGGCCGGTATGACGGTATTTCCTCCGACGATGGAAAGATAAAGGACATGGTCAAGGCGAAGGTGCTGGAGCCACTGCGTGTTAAGCGGCAGGCTATAGCCTCTGCCACTGAAGTCGCTTCCATGATACTGCGCATTGATGATGTGGTTGCTGCAAAGCGTCCAACAGATGAGGAGAAGAAGGGACCTGGCGGCCAGTCAGGTATGCCTGGCATGCCGCCTGGCATGTAAGCTCTTTGCCTCAATGTCGGTCAGGAGCAACGCGGTCTGAACCACCCCTAGATGGCTGAATGCTTGCGGGAAATTACCGAGCAGTTCGCCCGTCTCAGGTGCTATTTCCTCTGATAGAAGCCCAAGATGATTCGCAGCTGCGAGAGTGAGTTCAAAGACCTCCTTCGCTTCGACTATCTTTCCCGCAAGCGCCAGGGATTGCGCGAGCCAAAGAGTGCATAAAATAAATGCCCCCTCCTTTCCAGTCAATCCATCGTCCATGGTGTACCTGTAGAGGAAGCCATGTGATTCAAGATGCTTTCGCATCACTTCAATGGTGGAGATGCTTTGGGGTGATTTCGGGTCAATTACACCCTTTAGTATGACAAAGAGAGCGCTTGCGTCCAGCTCCTCACTGCCTGCAGCTCGCACAAATGATCCGATCCTTTCATTGTATGCGTTCTCAATAATCCACTTCCTTATCTTTTCCGCTTCCTGGCTGTATTTGTCTGCTCTCTTCCTATAACCAAGCCTTTGCGCGAGGAGCCCTGTCTTCTGGAGGGCAACGAACGACATAACCGCAGAATGGGTGTTTCTCTCCAGTTTGCCTCTCACCTCCCAGATGCCCGCATCCTCTCTTTGCCAATTGGCGGCAATGAATTCTGCAATAGCGTTACAAATCCTCCACAGGGCATCAGGCAGCCTTTGATTTCTGGATGCAAGGTATATGGCCTCCACGATGGAACCGTAGATGTCCAACTGGAGCTGATCTCTGGCCCCATTTCCAACTCTGACTGGTCTCGAGCTCCTATACCCTCGCAGGTCAGTCAACTCCAATTCATGCGGTACATAATCCCCTTCAACGGTGTACATCACGCGCAAAGTGGATGGATCTGAGGGGCGCCTGCGCAGCAGATGTAGCAGCCAGTTGAAATAATTCCTTTCCTCATCTCTATGGTGCATGCTTATGAAGGCGTCTATCGCGTAGGCGCTGTCCCTTATCCACGAGTATCTGTAGTCCCAGTTCCTCTCCCCGCCTATCGCCTCTGGAAGGCTTGAGGTGGGAGCGGCCGTTATTGCGCCTGTCGGTGAATAAGTCAGCAGTTTGAGCACTAGTACTGATCTTAACACCGCCTCTTTCCATTGTCCTTCGTAACTTGTCTTCCGCAGCCATTCATTCCAGAACTGAGCCGTTTGCTCGAGCATCTTACCTGTATATTTCATGGCAGGAGCCTTAGTTATACTCTCATCCCACCTGATGACGGCTATTTCCTCGTCCCCTCTATTCATATCAAGTGATGCAATTGCAGCGCTGTCAGCAATTCTTGTGGGAAAGGTGAAGGAAAATGCAATTCGCTCTCTTTGACTGTGAGAAACAAAACCCGCGTCCTGTTGCTCAATACGGGATGTATCTATTCCGAAGTTGTGTGCAGGTCTGCAACTGAACAGAATCCTTCCCTTTCCGGTCTTGCATCTTATTATTCTGTGACACTCATGTCTTGAATATATCGTGTTTCCCATTTTTTCAACAGGCATGAAGTCTGTGATCTCTACAGTGCAGCTGGCAGACTTCTGTACGCTCATCAGTATGTTAGTGCCTTTCGAGTACATCTGTTCCCTGCTTGTCGCCCCCACAAGTTCAGTTCGCATCTCCCCACCTCTTTGTGTGTCGAGTATTGAGGAAAAAAATGGAGCAGCATCGAAGCGTGGGAAGCAGCACCAGTCCATAGTGCCCTGCATGTTCACAAGTGCCACTGAATATGTGTCCCCGATGACCCCGTGATTCCCTATGCTATATTCCGACTTTCGCTTATTCATCGCAGGTCAAAGGGACTGTAGCTATGAATGTGTTTCCCGTTATTCATGCTGTATTGTTGGGTCAGCTCTTTCTGTGGGCGGAGCATGGGGATCTCACAGACAGTTCCATCTTCGTCCTGTCAAAGCCTATTCTAGAAGCGGCATATGACAGTCTCGAAAGGAATGCAGTGCTCAGCATTGCGTCTTCAACCCTTCCGCACACAGGACAAATGAAATTAAGATGGGGGCGCACATTTAGATCAAATACTTCTGTCCTAGATACACCTTCGATCTTGTTTGCAAGACCTGTTCTTTCAAGCATATGCATTGTGTTGTATACGGTGGATAGACCTATCTCAGGGTGTTTCTCTCTCAGTTTGTTGAAAAGCCCTATGGCTGTGATATGGCCCTTACGTTTCATCACTTCGTCAATCACTATTTTCCGCTGACCAGTTATTCTGTACCCCTTCTTCCTCAGCATGGAAAGTATATCGACATTATTCTTTCCTTGTTTCCTTACCCTCTTTCGCATCTTCCTATCACATCTTCTGTCTTTTGTCAATGTGTACATGCTCTTTACTGTATTTGTATTTTTAAGTATAAAATACATTTCATAATTTACACAATCGGTTGGTAAATACTATCGATAATCATTATCAATAAATATAAGGAAACGATAGCGGTAACAGATAATTATGCCAGAGGAAAAAATCAACGTTGTGGGCAGAGAGCAGATAGAGAAGGCAGGAGTAGATGTGAACAAACTCATCGACAAGCTGGTCAGAGCTGTGGCTGCGGAGTTCACCACATATTACTACTACACCGTACTAAGGATGCATCTCACAGGACTAGAAGGAGAGGGCTTGAAGGAGATAGCGGAGGATGCCAGGCTCGAAGACAGGCTCCACTTTGAACTTATGACTCCGAGAATCTACGAGCTCGGAGGAACCATACCAAACGATGTTAAGAAGTTCGCGGATATGGCTGCATGCCCGGATGCATTTCTGCCCGACAATTGGAAGGATCCGAGGTCTATACTCAAGGTGTTGCTTGAGGCCGAACAGTGTGCTATAAGAGTCTGGACAGAAGTCTGCCAGCTCACTGCTGGAGGGAAGGATCCGAGAACCTATGATCTTTCACAGCGCATACTTACAGAGGAAATTGAGCACGAGGCATGGTTCTTGGAGCTTCTATACGGAAGACCATCAGGGCACTTCAGGAGAAGGTTCCCAGGAGAAGGACCGCGCTCCTCGAAGTAATCTCTTGTACCTGGAAATGACGTCATGTGGTACAAGACGGCGAGGGTGGAGTTCGTCCAGAAGGGGAAACTCCACCCATTTTTTATTTCAGGCAGGACAGTCGTATTGGCCGTAATTGATAACGGCTCTGTTGTCTCCTTTGACGGAGAGTGCCCGCACAGAGGGGGACCACTTAAGGATGGCGAACTCTCTGGGAGTACTGTTATCTGTCCATGGCACAGGTTTGAATTTAGCCTTGAAAGCGGGAAGCCTGTTCTCATACCTTATTCAGAAAAATATGGCTCATGGCGATCTACAGGAGATTTGATCCTTTACAGAAACAGCATTCGGGATGGTGAAATATGGGTGGAAGTTCCATGACATGCTTTAGTTTAGTTATAATATTAACTAATATATCTCAAACCTATACAAGCTATAATTTATTAGGTCTGAATGCAAACTGACTTCCTGCGAGCACGACTCCGTCCTGCCCTGCCACGAAAGTGAGTCCATACTTTCCGTTGCTTGGGTTGCAGTTTATCAATGTGAGAACCTGCCCCTCCTTTATCAGTTCCTCCTTAACCTCTTCGATCTGGGCATCCCAGAACAGCAGCCGTCCCTCCTTTCCGCCTTCCGTCACTAACTTTATTGAGAGATACTTTCCTTTCTCCCCATTTTTCTTCGTGTACTCCCTTATACCTTCCTTTTCTATTACAAGCACGTTCAAAGTGGAAGTGAGCAGTTTGCTGTTTTTCTCGGCTACTTTCTTAATTTTTTCTTCACTCAATGATCTGCTCTCATACTCTACCAGGAGTTTGGCGGTCTGCTCGTCAATCAGCCCGCCGAAATCGGCCATTTTTTCCTTTACCGCTTCATCTCGATCCCCTGACATCATTCTCCGAAATGTGCTGGCTGCTATTTATCGGTGATTGAAAAGTGATTGTTTTTCTGCATTTTTGTAAATTATTAATATGCATGACGTATGTCTGACATATGTCTAACAGATGAAGGTAGCAATATATCTCAGGGTGTCCACTGCTGAACAGGCTGAAGAGGGGTTCAGCATTGCCGCCCAGCGGGAACGATTGAAGGCATATGTGGTGAGCCAGGGTTGGCAGCTTGCTAAAGAATATGAGGACGGTGGATTTTCTGGCGGCACTCTGAACAGGCCTGCATTTCTAAGGATGATGGAGGACTTGAAAAGAAGAGAATTTGATCTCATTCTGGTATACAAGCTTGACAGATTGTCGAGAAACATGAGAGATCTTTCGAATCTAGTTCATGAGATGGACAAGAGTGGCATCTATTTTAAAAGTGCAACCGAACCCTTTGATACAACCACCCCTGCGGGTAAACTGATTTTCAATATGCTTGGCAGCGTTGCTGAATTTGAGAGAGGAATGATTGCGGAGAGAGTTAAGATGGGTATGATGCAGAAAGCCAAGGAGGGGAAGGGGCATCTCGGCTTTAACATTCCATATGGTTATGCGTACCTGAACGGCAAGCTGGAACCGATCCCTAACGAGGCATCAACGATTCACCGCATCTATGATGACTGCCTTTTTGGCCACTCCCTCTCTGAGATCTCAAGGAATTTAAACTCAAATGGAACGAAGACAAAGAGAGGGAGAGAATGGGCCCCACAAACAGTGCTCAATGTCCTTACAAATCCAATTTATGCAGGTTACCACAGGTGGTCATTCATATACTGGAAGGGGAACCATCTTCCTCTGATGGGCTTGGAAAAATGGAATGCAACACAGCGTATCCTGAATCTCAGGAGCAGGACTCGGCATAATCTGCAGCTTGAACATTTGGAAGAGGGAGAGTTCGGCGTTTTACAGATAAGGTCGCAGCAGCCCGCGTGAAGTGCAAAAATCTCCACTAGCTCATTGAGCAGATGCTTGCATTTCCTTAAATTTCGGTTCACCGAAGTTTACAGAAATGAATAAATCTGTCATCCGAGCATGGAAGTGGTGAGGATGCGTTCTTCTGTTTAGCACATCCTATTCCTTTGGTCATGTATGCTAAAAGGTGCAATTTGCAGCAGTGATGACCCCCTTTAATCCTACATTTCCGATGGTTTCAATCAATGACTAATAATTTTATATCATGTTCAGTAGCTAACTATATTATTATGTGTTTATACTATAACTGAACGCTGACCTAACAAACCAAACAAGATCAGCAAGCAAATAGGCGGGCGTAATCGACCTCCGCCGCAACAGTTTATTAGGGAGACCCATAGTTGAATTATGGGAGCAATAGAAAGTAGGGGTCCTCGCAAATGAATGTCGAACGATCCACTCCCTGGGTGGAAAAATACAGACCTGCAAGGATAGAAGACATTGTCGGTAATGACGAGTCCAGAAAGGCACTCCTCGAATGGGGAAAGTCATGGCAAAGGGGAAAGGTGGAGTACAAGGCATTATTGATACACGGGCCGCCAGGCACCGGTAAGACGTCCTCGGCGATAGCGCTGGCACTGGAGATGGGATGGGATTTTGTAGAGATGAACGCTTCCGATGAACGGAGTGAAAGGGATATAGAGCGAATTGCCAGGCCCGGCGCCAGCACCAACTCTTTTTCAACTACCGGAGATTATTATTCAACAGATTCCGGCAGAAGACATCTCATAATTATGGATGAGGCCGATAATCTTCATTCCAGGAAGGATAGGGGTGGACTCGCCTCGATTGCTGAAATGATCAGTGAAACAAAACAGCCCATCATACTCATCGCGAATGATTACTACGAACTGACCAGGCGGAGCTCAACTATACGAAAGTTGTGCAAGCTTATTCGCTTCCGTAGGTTGACGACCTCTGAAATAATGCAGGCATTGGAACGGGTGTGCAGACTGGAGGGCATTAAAATTGCAGCTTCTGAAATAAAGGGAATTGCAGATAAGACAGACGGAGATCTCAGGGCGGCCATAAATGATTTGCAGGCAGCAGTCGAAGGCTCAACAAACGGGCACCTGCCACCCATGGAGAGCAGACGCAGCAAGATATATGATGAGAGGGAAGGCATCTATCATCTTCTGCAGGCTAAGAGTCTTAGAGAATCCAGAGAAATAGTGAGGTCAATTGAGGCTGAGCCATTCATGCTTAATCTTTGGCTGGAGGAGAATCTTCTGTCCAATTCAGACATAAACATCGCATTCAGCGCTTCTTATTGTCTTTCCACCTCCTCTATGTTTGACACACGCGCGAAGAAGCATAGTTATTACCGTTTCTGGGGCTATTCATACGATTTCGATGCGGCCACATACAAGTACGGAAGATTTAAGGCAGTTTCAGTTTCCGATGTTCGTTTTCCACTGGCACTCACACGCTTTGCCTCGATGAATTCAATAAGGGTCAGAAGGGACAGTTTGACCGACAAGGTGGCAGACTACTGTCACGCCAGTGCAAAGCGTGTTGAAGAAACTGTAATACCACTTCTCAAGACAGGTATGCTACATTCTCTTGAATTCGCACGATCTATGGCTCGCAAGCTCGATTTGTCAACAGAAGATCTTTCTGTTCTGTTAGAGGTTGAGGATGATTCGCCGATTATCAAGAAAATTATTTCATAATTTATTTTAATTTTTTATTGATTAATAATTTCTACAGTTACATATAGTTTAATCTGAATTTATGTATTATATTCTTTACAATACAATATCTATAAAGGATTTTATTACTAATATAATAAATTATTTTTCAAAATTGATACTTTTGTGAAGAAGCAGCATAACTAGCGTTTATTAGGTTACGTTGAGGTGTCAGTTATGCGTCCATGGCGCGAAAGAAAATAGAAAAACACCTTAATATGTTGTCCAATTAGGTGATATGGATCTCCACAGGAAAGAGGTGCTCGAAAAGCAGCATTACAGCGTGATAGGCGAGCACAGCGCAGTCAAGATATGCCACTGGACTAAAGAGAAAATAGTACGCGACAGGGGTTGCTACAAACAGACCTTTTACGGCATTGAGTCACACAGATGTATGCAGATGACACCTGCTGTCAACCAATGTTCTGAAAACTGTGCGTTCTGCTGGAGATTTCAAGATTTTGAAGAGGACAGGATTGAGAATGAAGATGATCCTTCATTCATACTGGAAAATGCCATTGAAGCACAGCGCAAACTCCTTTCAGGCTACAAGGGAGATCCTCGTGTAACCGCTGAAAAGTGGGAGGAGACTCAGTCCCCGAAACATGTCGCTATATCACTAACAGGTGAGCCAACAGCCTATTCGAGGCTGGGTGAATATATAGAACTCTGTCATCGTGCAGGGATGACAACCTTTCTTGTGACCAATGGCACAAACCCACAGGTGCTGAGGGAACTCAAACCGCTTCCCACTCAGCTTTATGTCACGGTGGCAGCACCTACCCGAGAGATATTCACGAAGGTGTGCGCACCCATCAGATCCAACGCATGGGAACAGCTCATGGAGACCCTGCAGCTTCTTCCTTCATTGGATACCAGGAAGGTAATAAGGCACACTCTTGTCAAAGATTGGACACTAGGTTTTGAAAAGCAATACGCCAGGCTGGATGGGATAGCATCCCCTCATTTCATAGAGGCAAAGGGGTATGTCCATGTTGGCTACTCCAGGGAAAGGCTCTCAATGAGCAACATGCCTTCTCACGAGGAAATCAGGGAGTTCGCCATTCGTCTTTCCCATGAGCTTGGGGATTACGAGCTGCAGAGTGAAAGAAGGGATTCAAGGGTGGCATTGCTGGTAAAGAAGGGTGTAAACAGATGGCTTCCAGGTCTTGAAAGACCTGCTGAGGAAGAGATAAGATTCAATAGAACGGCCCAGACGCCTACCTCAGCCTGATCGTCTCAAGGTTCATAGGCGCCCTTGTTTCAATGCCAAATTTCTTGTGTATGGAACTAGCGAGCTCAAGGCACTTGTGCTCTTCTCCATGCCCTAGAAATATTCTCAGTGGCTTGGGATCCAATCCTGCGACGTAGTTCATGAGTTGTTTTCTGTCAGAATGACCGCTGAAACCATCCACTGTTTCGATATTCAGATTTATTGGAATCGAAATCTGTTGTCCTCTCTCCGTGAGTTGCAGATCCTTTGCTCCCTTCTGTATCTTCCTACCGAGTGTGCCTTCAGCCTGATATCCAACAAAAATCAGTGTGTTGTTCGGATTGTCCGCCCAGCTCTTCATGTACTCCAGTACTGGACCACCGTTCATCATACCTGAAGTTGCGAGCACTATGCATGGATCTGGATCATCTAGTATCTTGCTCCTCGTATCAGGACTGTCAACCCTTCTGAAAATTGGAGATAGGAATGGGTTCTCACCGTTCTGGAATATCTGTGTCCTAAGCTGACTGTTCAGATACTCTGGATAAGCTGTGTGGATTGCGGTTGCCTCCCAGATCATGCCGTCAAGCCATACTGGCAGTGTAGGTACCTGGCCTGTTCGCATGAGTTCCTCAAGCACGAGCATGATCTCTTGTGACCTGCCCACTGCGAATACAGGTACAATCACTTTCCCCTGTCTCCCTAGAACCCTCTCTACGATGCTCTTTAGACTTTCCGAAGCCTCCTGTCTTGACGCCTGAAAGTCATGATAACCGCCATAGGTAGATTCAAGAACCATGGCTTCCAATCTAGGGAATTTATTGTTGGCAGGATTGAACAGCCAGGTTCTTTCAAATTTAATGTCGCCGCTGAATGCCACATTAAACAACCCGTCACCTATGTGGAAATGTGCGATTGCAGAGCCGAGTATGTGCCCTGCGTTCTGGAAGGTAAGTCTTATGTCTGGTGCAATATCTGTTGTCTCGGCATATTTCAGTGTTATGCAATTTGCCACCATCTTTCTGATGTGCGCAGATTCGTAGGGAGCCTTCTTTCCCTCTCCGAAGGCCACCTTCAACATGTCTAACTGAAGCATGGACATTAGGTCTCTAGTAGGGGGAGTGCAATAAACAGGTCCGTCATATCCGTACTTGAAGAGGGCGGGAAGCAGGCCCGTGTGGTCTAGATGAGCATGTGTGATAACCACTGCATCAATAGACTCTATGGGTTGAATTTCTGGGGCACTCAAATAAGGGGTAGGGACATTCGGGCCACCCACATCCTGATCCGAAGTGCCGAGGCCGCAATCAATGAGCACCTTGCTGTGCTTTGTGCTCAACAAAGATGCACTCCTTCCCACTTCTCTGAAACCACCCAATGAAGTAAGCCTTATCCAGTTCTCCCCTTCGATCAGCTGTCGCGAAAGCCGCCTACCCACCTTTCTCAAAAATTCCTTCCTTTCGTTGGCAATTGTTTTGAGGTATGTCCTTATGTCACCTATCGTCTTCGAAGGAATTGGAGGAGCTCTTACAACCTTCGGCGTCCACCCTATTTTATTCTTGATTTCGGTGAGAAGTGCACCTTGCTTACCGACCACTGCCCCTGGGCTTTGCGCCTCAATTATTACCTCTCCTGCTTCCTGGTCGAAGAAGATGTCCTCGATTTTAGCTTCGGCTGGAATAATCTCCCTTATCTTCTTCTCTGCTTCGTCTTCGGTCGATAGTAGGGAAGGATCTGGTCTTATGTCAACACGCCTTCTGAGCTGTTGTGCCAGTTGTTTGACCACTTCCTGATTTTGCGCATACAGCTCAAAATTCTTGATGTAAACAACAATGACCGAAGCTTCAAAGTCTATCGCGGTGACGCCAAAGCTTTCCGGCACTATTTTGTTCACAATTTCCTTGATTTCGTCCAATGTTCTTTCTGAGGCCATCTAATCTGAACCTCTATTTACTTACAGCATCCGCCGGGGACCACGATGCTCGTTTGAATCGCAGAAATCCCGGTTCACGCTGCCTTTTGTATTTTAGACCATCTTTTTTCAATTTCTTTGTCATCTAGCCTGGTATACCCCTTTTCTCCAATGTTTACGACCACGACCTTACCACCGCTTGCGGAATCTCTCTCCATGGCAGCCCTGACAGCCCGGATTGCCACGTCGGTGGCCTGGTTCAAAGTCATTGTCTCGTCAAAATATTCTTCTAGGACACCCAGAGCAAATGGCGAGCCCGAGCCGATAGACACATATCTGTCATCGCTCATGCCTCCGGCCGCATCAAGACCATATACAGCCGCTGTCTCCCCAGTCATACCGCCTATGATGAGGCCAACAAAATACGGGTAGTATCTGCTCGAATGTAATATGGAGGAAGTTAGCGTTGCAGCAGACTTTACTGACATGGGGCGCCCTGTGTTAACTCTGTGCAGTTCCACTTCTGCCTTTACATATCTCGCAAGTGCCTGGTCATCCCCGACAAGACCAGCCGTTGTCATGCCGAGGTTCGTATCTAGCTTGTAGATTTTGTCGGCGAATTTATGGGCTATCATGTTCCCCATTGTGGCCCGTGTCTCGGAAGCCAGAACCACACCATCTTTGCAAACTATTCCTAATGTCGTTGTTCCTTTCTTTAGGTCAGATATGTCCATTAGATAACCTCACTGCTAGCTGAAAAGAACTATCGTGCAATTATAAAAGAAGCATGTATTTAAACCTTGAGTATCGCACTTTCATTTGTTGGATCGAGGTAGCACCGATCCTCGCAGACTGTTCTCTTTTTCAAGCAGATCTCCCTTGAAGCAATCCTTCTCCCGCAGTCCTTCGGAATAACGCTTATTAATCCACTTGGCGTGTTGTATGGTATGTCTTCCAGTCTATTCTTTGAGCACACTGTTGAAGAGGATATAGACACTGCAGCTAAACACGCTATAGACAGACTTACCGCAAATGGATATGGCATACTCTCGCAATTCAGACTTGATAGCCTAATAATGGAAAAGACAGGAATGAGTGTTCCACCCTCAATTGTTATCAATTTCTGCAAGCCCTCCTTTGCTGCCAACGCACTCAAACTCAATGTAATGAACTCGAGAATGATGCCATGCAAGCTCACTTTTTATAGCGCTCCTGGTGGGAAGACAGTTGTATCACTGCTCAGACCTACGGTAATTGCTGATGGAGAAACGAGAGAAATCGCGGAATTAGCAAAGATGGTGGAAGAAGAGATAAGGAGTCTAATTTGAGGGAGGCAACGCATGACGGATGTCGAAGACAGAGAGCTTGAGGAGATAAGGCGCAGAAAGATAGAGGAGTTGTTGCGTGCGTCGAAGGCCGATAAGTTAGCCCCCACCCCTCAAATCAGTGGTCCAACGGTTGTCGACGACCGCTCTTTTGACACGTTCATAGCGTCAAATTCCGCTGCCATCGTGGATTTCTGGGCGACATGGTGCGCTCCGTGCAGGATGGTTGCGCCTGTAGTGGAAGCGCTCTCGAAGGAACTGGCGGGCAAGGTGGCCTTTGGAAAGCTCGATGTTGATGAAAACTGGATGACCGCTCAGAAATACGGAGTGATGAGCATACCCACACTCATTGTATTCAGAAATGGTCGTGAATATGACAGAATCATCGGCGCGCTTCCAGCGGCAGAGCTCAGATCAAGGATATACAATGCGGCTGGCGTTCAACATTGAGTAATATAAGTGTGGACGACAGACACCCGCCTTTGCTCTTTCTGGGCAGTTTCATCAGAACACCTTTTGAACGCAGGGATAGATTTGACAGATATCTTCGGGAAGGATTTGTTGTTGCTGATATAGGGGCTGGAGCAGGCTATTATACCTTTCATGCTGCACGTAAGGTAGGCGAAAATGGTCTGGTATATGCGATAGAGAGCAATCCAAGGGCGTTGCCCCTGCTCGAAAGAAAGGCGGAACGTTTGGGCTGTCGAAATGTCAGGATCGTTGTATCGTCCGCAGCTTCAATGGATGCTATACCTTCCCGTTCCGTCGATTTTGTTATCTCAAACTTAACACTCTGTTGCCTTGTGGATCACGCTGGCGCAGTGAACGAAATGAGGCGCATTATGAAAGATGGCGCACTTGCATATGTGAGTGTAACAAGAATGGGACTCTCCAGCGACCCAAGGAGGGTGAACGAAAAGGAGTTCGAGCAGCTTATTTCTTCGTTCACTGTGAAGGAAAGAAAAATCGGGAAGTTCATATTGTCAGCGATAGTGCGCAAAGACGGATAATGGTGCTTGGCAAGAATCGCATCTCCCAGAGAATTGATTCGCCCTACAGGCGTCGTCGAATATGATGGCTGCCTTCCAAGCAATTAATGTAGGGTGAAATTACAATCTGGGATGTTATCTGCTTGCAGACTACAGCATTTCCAGATGGGTAAAAGATCGCAGCCCACCTCTTCTGGAGGATAACACATATATACCGATTCCTTGTATGGTTCTTTTACTGAACGGTCACCGGCGAGGCTGTGAGCTGGCTGATATGCCTGCCATGAAACAGCTCTATTCGTGGCCGTGTTCAGCTGTGGGGAATCGAGAACCCCGGTTGGTCGTGATCTCTCGATTCTGACATTGTTGCCGATTAGTGTATCTTCTGCCAATTTCAATAAGTGCCCATAGGCACGAATCCGGTCGATCCTGCCGGCGGGCACCGCTATCGGAATCCGATTAAGACATGCGAGTCGAGAGGGGTAAGCCCTCGGCGTACGGCTCAGTAACACGCGGATAACCTGCCCTCTGGAGGGGGATAATCTCGGGAAACTGAGGATAATACCCCATAGTTCTGGGATGCTGGAATGCATCCAGGACGAAAACTCCGGTGCCAGAGGATGGGTCTGCGGCCTATCAGGTAGTAGTGGGTGTAACGAACCCACTAGCCTACGACGGGTATGGGCCTCGGGAGAGGAAGCCCAGAGATGGACTCTGAGACACGAGTCCAGGCCCTACGGGGCGCAGCAGTTACGAAACCTTCACAATGTGGGAAACCACGATGAGGGGATTCCGAGTGCTAATGCATTTGCATTAGCTGTTCTTATGCCTAAAAAGCATGAGAAGTAAGGGCCGGGTAAGACGGGTGCCAGCCGCCGCGGTAATACCCGCGGCCCGAGTGGTGCTTGATATTATTGAGCCTAAAACGCCCGTAGCCGGTTCTGTAAATCCATGGGTAAATCGAGCAGCTCAACTGTTCGAAGTCCGCGGACACTGCAGAACTCGGGACTGGGAGAGGTCAGAGGTACTTCTGGGGTAGGGGTAAAATCCTGTAATCCTGGAAGGACCACCAGTGGCGAAGGCGTCTGACTAGAACAGATCCGACGGTGAGGGACGAAGCCCTGGGGCGCAAACGGGATTAGATACCCCGGTAGTCCAGGGTGTAAACGCTGCGGGCTTGGTGTTGGAGGTTCTAAGGGAACGTCCAGTGCCGGAGAGAAGTTGTTAAGCCTGCTGCTTGGGGAGTACGGTCGCAAGACTGAAACTTAAAGGAATTGGCGGGGGAGCACCGCAACGGGAGGAGCGTGCGGTTCAATTGGATTCAACGCCGGACAACTCACCGGGAGCGACGGATAGATGAAGGCCAGGCTGATGACCTTGCCAGATTATCCGAGAGGTGTTGCATGGCCGTCGTCAGTTCGTACCGTAAGGCGTTCTCTTAAGTGAGATAACGAACGAGACCCCTGCCCTTAATTGCTACTGGTCTCTCCGGAGGCCAAGCACATAACGGGGACCGCTGACGCTAAGTCAGAGGAAGGAAGGGTCGACGGTAGGTCCGTATGGCCCGAATCTCCCGGGCTACACGCGCGCTACAAAGGACAGGACAATGGGTTCCAACCGCGAAAGTGGAAGGTAATCCCGAAACCTGTTCGTAGTTCGGACTGAGGGCTGTAACTCGCCCTCACGAAGCTGGATTCCGTAGTAATCGCTTGTCAACATCAAGCGGTGAATATGCCCCTGCTCCTTGCACACACCGCCTGTCAAGCCATCCGAGTCGGGTCCGAGTGAGGGTTTCTTTATTGGGAAGCTCGAACTGGGGCTTGGTGAGGGGGGCTAAGTCATAACAAGGTATCTGTAGGGGAACCTGCAGATGGATCACCTCCTTTGTTAATCAAGTGTGCATAGGCAGAAGCATGTCGGCAACAATGTCAGATGAGCCAACCGTCACTTTGATATTGCCTTGACTGCCATAAATTTTCCATTTTCTGTTATGAATGTAAATGAGTCCATGCTGTGGTTGGTAGCCCTCAATTTTAGACACCTTATCCTGCGCTGTGCCTCAACATCGCTTACATCCTGTACCGACAGAGAAATAATGCCGTCAGCAAGATAGGCTTCGTCCTGGACGGAAGAGATCATTCTCTGCGTTGTGGACTCGGAAGTGAGTATCACAGTCGCATCCAGTTCCCTGAACCATTCAAAGAGATAGAAAAGTTCCTCCCTGCTGTCCCTTATATGGCATGCAACCTCAAGAACGTCAAGGGAATCCACCGCTATGAAATCGAAGGGGAAGGCTTCGCGCAGATTCGATATGTACATCTTGAAGACTTCCAGCCAGCTCTTTTTGCCAGAGAGCTGCTTAAGGTTCCTTCTTATCACTGCAAAGTCGATCACTCTGAAGCGTTCCTTGACCTTGGAGAAATCCATACCAAACCTGCTGGCCTGCAATTCAAGGCTTTCGCTACTCTGTTCAAGTGTTGTATACAATGCCCTTGAACCGCTGTCAAAGACATTGCGGTAGAGAAGGTTGCAGGTAACAGTAGATTTCATTGTTCCCGGCGGCCCTGCAATCAAAAGTACATATCCCTCCGGTATTCCGCCTTCAAGGGCCTCATCGAATCCCTCGATATACGTGGGAATGCGTGTTATGACGCCGCTCCTTCCCAACTCCAATGCACCTTCGGACAACATGTCCACTGCAAGGTATATATTGCCTACTGTACAGTTTTCCTGACATGATTCCTTAAGAAGGGAAAGTTTTAACCGCGAAATTGAATGTGCATGCGATTAATATGGTGGCACTTTCAAGGAACGCGGCATTTATCAGGCGCAGTGTCATTGCTCATAACAAACTCTTCGAGGAATCAATACCTCTCATTGCCTCGGAAAATGTGATCAGCCCACTGCAGCGCGAAATGCTGAATTCGGACATGAATGGACGCTACGCCGAAGGCTGGCCTGAACACAGGTATTATCAGGGAAACAAATTTGTGGATGAAGTGGAACTGAAAGGCATTGAGTTGGCGAAGAAACTCTTCAGGTGCAATCACGCAGATTTGAGACCCATATCAGGGACTGTTGCTAACATGTCTGTGCTGTTTGCCCTCACTTCTCCTGGAGAGACAATAACCGCACCTGCGCTTTCTGACGGTGCACACATTTCAACCGCTAAGTTCGGGGCAGTGGGGTTCAGAGGACTGAACACAGTCACCTATCCCTTCGACACTTCAATTATGAATATAGATGTGGATGGAACAAGGAAATTACTCAAAGAAGTACGGCCAAAGGTCGCACTCTTCGGCATGTCGCTCTTTCTCTTCCCCGTTCCACTTGCAGAACTCAAGGATGTTTTTCAGGAATTGGATGTGTCTGTGTGGTATGACGGAGCGCATGTGCTAGGCCTAATCGCTGGTGGGCAGTTTCAAGATCCGCTCAGAGAGGGGGCTCATGTCATCTCTGCAAGCACCCACAAGACATTCCCCGGGCCGAATCATGGCATACTGCTCGCCAATCCCAAGGATGAGGAAATGGAGAAATCCCTGAAGCGTGCAGTATTTCCAGGCGTTACCAGCAACCACCACCTCCATGAAATGGCCGCACTCGCAGTGGCGCTTGATGAGATGATTAGGTTTGGAAGGAGGTATGCAGCTCAAATTGTGAAAAATGCAAGGGCGCTGGCCTCTGCGCTATATGACAGGGGTTTCGATGTGCTTGCAGCTGATCTGGGTTTCACGGCTTCGCATGCGATTGCAGTCGATGTTAAGAAGCTGGGGGGAGGACAGCAATGTGCCGTCGAATTGGAGAGGGCAAATATAATTGTGAATAAGAACATGATACCGGGGGACGAGAGCTCAGTTCATCCCAGCGGCCTCAGACTCGGCACACAGGAAGTGACGCACCTCGGCATGGGACCCTTGGAGATGGAAGAGATTGCAGACCTCATGTACCGTGTTCTGATTAAAAGGGAAAGAAGCAACACGGTTGCCAGGGACGCCAGTGCACTGAAACGCAGATTCAAGCGCCTCAAGTACTGCTACGGCGAAGGCTACCCTGCATACAAATACGAGCGTTTCCTCAGGTGATGATGCACCTCAGCCATCCCCTTTTTCCGGCAATCGCAAATATCTTTCTGTCGATACAACAGGGAGTTCAGACTTACTTTGCATCTGCAGTTAAACCACTGATTTCATCTCTTAGTTCGCAAGCGCGGCATTTCTGGCCAGAGGTTACAGCACCGCATTCCGGACAGATATTTGCAGGCGCGCCATTACGCTGCGGACGCATTTGCATTGCAGATGATATGATGGCATACCTCGCACCAGGCATGGCATCCTCTATGCGCAGCACAATGTCCCTGAACAGATTTCGAGAGGCCTCTTCCGAATGAGGGCATGAAGAACGCATGAATGGTATTTTGTTCAAAATGGCATAGAGCAGTACCTCGCTCTCAGGTATGAGACGCAGAGGCTGTACACGCGGTATCAGACCAGGTATTTCCTTCTCATGTGGACCCATCATGGATAATCTATCAACATCTGCCCTCGATATGTTCATGAGCACGGACTGTGCTGTGTCATCAAGGTTGAGGCCAGTTGCGAGTTTGGAAGCACCACAATCTATGGAGAGCGAGTTAAGCAGCTGTCTTCTCATAACACCGCAGTACGCACAGGAGGTTCTAGGGCGCTTCATTGTAACCAATCTGTCCATCGTCATGCCCATGTAATCAGCATAGGACGCCACATGCCATTCCACCCCCCTTCCTTCGCAGTATTCCTTTATCAGTTTAAGGGAAACGTCTCTATATCCGGCTATGCCCTCATCCACCGTGAGTGCCACTATCTTGCAATTTTTCCTTCCCTCTGCAAGTGTTAGAAGCGTATGCAGCGCCGTCATGCTGTCTTTTCCCCCTGAAACAGCGACACCTATTGTTCCTGAGTCGAGTATGTGCTGTGCCCTCACTTCCTTCTTTATGCGCTTTTCCACCTGTTCACTGAAATGTCTGCTACAATAGCTTCTTCCACTGTAGCGAGCGGTGTATACCGCGGTCTTATTGCAAAGGTTGCAATCCACAGATAGGCTACTCAAACTCAATTATATTGCTTTGGCGCTCCACCCAATGGTCGCAGATGCAGTACAAATTCTTTTAAACAGTTGCAGTATCTTTTGATTGATTCAATGGATGAGTCAGACCTTTGGGTTGAAAAATACAGGCCCAAGACATTCGACGATATAGTTGGCCAGGACGCCATAGTGGAAAGACTCCGCTCATATGCAAAGAGCGGAAACCTTCCACACCTCCTATTCGCCGGGCCGGCGGGGACAGGGAAGACCACGTGTGCAATCGTGCTTGCAAGGGAGCTTTTCGGCGAAAACTGGAGGGAGAACATGCTTGAACTCAACGCCTCGGACGAAAGGGGGATCGATGTAGTGAGGGGAGACAGGGAGCACAGGGTGCCTAGCAGGATTAAGACCTTTGCTCGGGGCACACCATTCGGCAACGCATCCTTCAAGATTATATTCATGGATGAGAGTGATTCACTGACGCCCGACGCTCAGGCAGCGCTTAGGAGAACAATGGAATTGTATTCTAGGAACTGCAGGTTTATCTTTTCAGCAAATTTTCCAGGCAGACTGATCGAGCCTATCCAATCCAGATGTGCTGTCTTTCAGTTTTCCCCTCTGAAAAAGGAGGATATGGAGCAATACCTGAAACGCATTGCTTCCTCAGAGCATTTGGAAATAACGGAGGACGCAATTGATAACATAATAAAATACAGCCACGGTGACATGAGAAAGGCAATAAACACGCTTCAGGCGAGCGCTTTCATAAGCAGGCGCATCACAGAGGACACCGTTTACCAGGCAACCGCAACGGCGGATCCTGTGGAAATAAAGGAGATGTTAAAGGCGGCCTTCGACGGGAAATTTCCGAAGGCAAGGGAAATACTCAACTCCTTGATATTCGAGCGGGGGATAAGTTCGACAGATATCGTTTCCGCCATCCACAGAGCTCTTCTGGAGATGCCTCTTACG
Organism: Methanomassiliicoccales archaeon; assembly: GCA_038881315.1. Classification (GTDB taxonomy): domain Archaea; phylum Thermoplasmatota; class Thermoplasmata; order Sysuiplasmatales; family Sysuiplasmataceae; genus JAVZQA01. Next base: position 5,957 of record JAVZQA010000007.1, on the reverse strand, counting down.
GATGATCTGCTAATGGATGCAGTGGCAAGGACCGGTGATGCCGAATTCCGTATTGTGCAGGGAGCGGACGAGCGCATACAGCTGGAAGCTTTGGTGGCTCAGCTGGGACTCATCGCAAGAAAACAGAAAACTGCAGGCATGAGTCAATCGCGACTGCAATGATTCATGCTTTCCTAATTTCCCTGGCCTTCGGTCTCAAATGAGTATAACCACATTTCCGGCACCTTGTCGCTCTGAGCGGGTTGGTTGCCGAACAATTCATGCAGACCATTTTGAATAAAAGTCTGCGCTCCGCTTCCTTGAACCTTGCCATCATCCATTCGAAATTTGAATTCTTATTTAGATGTTGCGCACTGCAAACGCTTTTCATCCAATTCCGTCACCTTCATAAGCCCCATGTCCCCCTTGCTGTGGAAAAGTACTTAATTTCAGCTGCAATGCAAGAATGGGATGCACTGCATTGAATGATACGGCAGATACCAATCTTATTTCACATGCCAGTGACTTGGGCGTCGTTCTGGGTAAGGCGACCGTCTATGAATTCTCCTTCCTAATCACGGGCGCAGTGGAGAAGAATGCGTTTGTGAGCGTCCACCACGAAAGATATGGTGAAGTCCTTGCAAGGGTTGACAAGCTGGTAAACAATAGTACCTTCAATGCAGAAGAGGCGCTGGCCTATGCGGAGGGGATCAGTTCCGCAGTAAGGGAAGTGGAGGTCGCACATGCGCAGGTCATAGGATGTCTTAAGGAAGGAAGGAGGGAGCTGCCAGGTATGCCTGTTCCCGCAGGCAGCATAGTCACGATGGCAGACAAAGAGCTGATATCAGTGATTCTGGGTCTAAATAACCACAACGGTGCACTGATTGGAAGGTTGCACGGGACAGATATTGATGTCTTCCTCGACATAGACACGATGGTGCAGAAGCACATCTCCATACTTGCAAAGACAGGTTCGGGTAAGAGCTATCTTGCGGGTGTTATCGTGGAGGAGATGATCAAACATGGAGTAACGGTGCTCATCATAGATCCACACGGCGAGTATCACACCCTGAAGGAGCCTGCGGATACGAACAGCAGCACAGTCTTCGCCGAGAGAGTCCGACTCCTTGCTACCGCACCAGAGCTGAATCCAGGCACCGAAAGACTCGCGTTTACATTCTCAAATTTCAGACCGGAGGAAATACTCTCCCTAACCTCACTTGCGGGCGACAGGAATGCGGAGGCGCTCCTGTTCAACTGGATGAACTCGATGGAAAAGGCTGGAAAGATCTGCGGGCCGGAAGATATATCTGATATGGAAGGTGATACGCCGCTTGCGCTGCAGCTTAAAGAGGAGATAACCAAACTTTCAGAAAATTCAATTTTCTCATCCAAGGGGAGCAGGATAACAGAGATAGTTTCTGCGTCCTCAACTAGTGTGGTGAGTCTGATGGGCACTTCTCCAGAGGCGCAGTCCCTATGCGTCAAGAGACTGCTCGAGGCCCTTTTCGAGGCTAGAAAGAGGGATAAAATTCCGCCATTGCTTGTGGTGCTTGAGGAGGCGCACAATTTCTGCCCTCAGCAGGGCAAGTCTGCAGCCAGTCAAATCATAAGAACGCTTGCTGCCGAAGGCAGAAAGTTTGGTATAGGTCTGATGGTTATTTCACAACGTCCTGCCCGTGTGGACAAAAACGTCATCAGCCAGTGCAACACTCAATTTGTTCTTCGAGTCACTAATGTGAATGACCTCAAGGCGGTGGGATCATCCATGGACGGTCTAACTGACGGACTTTTGGATGAGATACCTCGATTGGAACCAGGAACCACGATAGCCGCTGGTTCCTCATTGCAACAACCGCTCCTAATCGATGTCAGGAAGCGGGAAACTCGACATGGAGGGGAAAGCATCAGCCTCGTGAACAATGGTTGAGAGTGGAATGCATCCCATACATCTAACGAGGAGCTTTAGTACTGCACCCGCAATGACAATCTGATGTCTCCCGACGAAACAATAAGGGAAGAAAGACTGACACGATATCTAAAATTGGCAGAGGAAGCTCTGTCCTCGGTGCACATTGCGGTTTCGACACACGGCACAATGCGGAATGTGGCAGAAGACATGTTCAGAATGGCCTCCGACTATATTTCGGATGCAAAACATTTTGTCAGCGAGGGGAAATATGTGGACGCATTTGCCTGCATCAATTACGCCTATGGCTGGCTTGATGCCGGTGCCAGGACCGGTCTTTTCGACGTGGGGGAGGATTACAAGCGCTTTACGCTTGGGAGATAATCAGTTCCTTCCCCCGGCCCTTAAGATGCGAGGACCTTCTCTGTCAGTTCTCGCCCTGAATATCCTCCAGGCATGAGGAAGTTCAATAGTTTGATTATTGCCGAGCATGATGACTGCATTGCCTATCATAACCATTGAGGCGCTCTCCTCTCCTAGCATGGCGAGGGCTTCCCTGACTTCCGGGGTGATGAGACCGGAATCGTTTGCAAATCTTCTTGCTCTATTAAATACGCCGCTTATCTCCATCCCTTCGATGTCTTTCATCGCTTCTGCAGCCGAAGCAGTGATCTTTTCCATTTTTCCTCTGATCACAGAATCTGTCTTGATCTCTGGTCCAACCACCGCAAGTAACACCTCTCCCTCGAATGGAAATACAAAGGGCAAGCAGGCAGGTGGAAGGCCACCTTTCCTTCGCGCAGTCAGACCACCGCACATGATGCCAGCAACATCCCCAAGCCCGGTGCCACACTGTATCTCTGCAGCATGCGCTGCCTTGACCGCATCAAGCTCCGAACCTCCACATATGAAGGAAAGGGCGCAGCACGCAGACATTGTCCCCGCAGCGCTCATTCCAAAGCCCTGTGAAAGTGGAAGATGGAGCCTAGTTCTGACTGTTATGCTACCGCTGATTGAAAGTTTCTTACGGAGGATTGAAATTGCGCTTAAACTCGTATCTTTATTCTCAATGATCCTGCCATCATTGTTTTCGACAATAATTTCCGTCTTTTCTCCACCATTAACATCATGAAAGACTTCGGATTCTGCGCCTGGATATAGGGACATGCCGGCGCCAAAAGAACCACTCTCCTCTATAGAACCGCCATCGTATTTTCCGAAAATCAATGTTGCATGTCCAGGTGAAACCGCAACTGCATGACGCATAATTACTTCAAACCTGCCGCCAGTTCGATTATCCTATCAGCAAGTCCGCGTTTGGTTCCCTCATATTTCTCTTTACCTGCAGCTGTGACTATAAACGCACTCGTCCTTTCTCGGGAAACATGGAGCGGATTGTTGGCTACCACCATGTCCATCTCCACCTCCCTCATTCTTTTTTCAGCCCTCTCAACAAGCGTTTTATCGTCTGTAACTTCCGCCTTGAATCCGATCAGCACTTTTGACCTCGGGCGCAATTGCTCAACGATCTTGGGCGCACGGCTTGTTTCTATAACCGGGGGAGCGCTCGATGGAATCTTCCCCTCTTTCTTCCTTGGAAGAAAATCGGAAAGCGAGGCGGGAACAGCAACTATGTCGTACTTCCTCTTCTTTATCATGGAACTCAGTTCCCTTACTCCCCTAAAGTTTGAGACGGTAAGGAAAGGCGGAGGTATGATTTCCATTCTTCCACACCACATTTCCACAGTTGCCTGCTGCTCATAGGCAACTGTCGCTATTTCCACCGCAGTTTGCCCCGAACTGTGACTGGAAATAAAACGAACGTCATCCACCGCTTCTTCGCTTGCCCCGCCGATCACGAGCATGTGCCTGCGGCGAAGGAGTCCGCGGGATAGTGTCCTTATGACGGCCTCAAGGACAAAATCAGGGGAAAGCAACTTCGCTTCCCTCTCTTCCACAATCGATGGAAGAATCTGTACCCCCTGTCTTGCGAGCTTCTGTGTATTCGCGGCGAGGAATGGATTTCTTATCATAGACTCGCCCATTGCTGGTGCAATGATTATTGGCACCTTCATTCCAAGTGCATTGAGGCACAGTGTGCTCACCGCGTCATCCGCCAAACCGCAGGCAATCTTGGATACGATATTTGCAGTCGCAGGCGCAACAAGCACCGTGCAGTCTTCCTCACGCAAGAGCGAGATATGCTCCACAGCCCCTGTGAGCGCGGTTACGGTTTCCACGCCCGTTGCGAAATGAAGCGCCTCAGGTGAAATTATGTGTGTGGCAGCCTCACTCATAAGCGGTATAACTTCTGCGCCGTGCCTGCGGAGGAGCCTTGCAAGTCTGATGCTCTCTACCGCGGCTATGCTGCCTGTTACACAAAGCAGCACACGCTTTCCTGAAAGTTGCTGTCCGGTTGTTCCTGCTATCCTGTCTGCCGGGTGCATTTCATACGCCTCTCCCCAGTTTCTTCATGATGATATGAGAAGCCTTCTCCCTCAGTTCCGACAGGGGGACGTCCGCGTCCAGTTTGTGTTTCTCCCCAGTGTGCTCTGAAAAGGTGCGACCGTAATGTTCTGCAGCCTTGCTGAGAATGCGCTGCTGTTCATATGCCCTGAGTATTGATTTGTGGCCAGAGAGTCTGCTGGACGCTTTATTAACATCCGAATCAAGGTAAAGCACGAGATCCGGCATCGAAACGAACGGTCTGTTTATGTCATTCAGCCACTCCCACATCTCCTCTTCCTCCTGCTCCAATTCCGCCATCTGGTAGGCTAGTGTGGACATATAGAACCTGTCGCACAGGACGATCTTGCCCTCGTTGATCCATTTCTGTATACTTATCGCATGTAAAGCCCTGTCGGCAGTGAAGAGCAGTGCCTTGGCCCTCACTGCACCAATGGAATGATCCGACTGGAGGTTTCCTATCCTCCTTGAAATGAATGCTGTGAATGGCTCCTTTGTCCTCTTAACTTCAAATTCGGGAGTGAGCGCGCGTGCGAGGTGCGCTATGACGGAACTTTTTCCGCTCCCATCAATTCCTTCGAATACTATCAATTTCCCTCTGCTGGTATTACCCATCAGCCTACACGTCCCTTTTAATGTCCTGCCATCTGAAGACCATGTCCTTTGCAGCCTTAACCTCATCTATGCGCGAAACTGGGGTGCTGCTCGGATGTCTCCCTGTTTCATGCGAATCCATCTCGGCTGCAGCATTGAAATACTCCGCAATTCTGTCCAGCTCCGTCTTTGTAAGATTTTCGGTAGGCTCAACCATGAGCGCTTCTTCCACCACAAGTGGGAAGTAGATTGTGGGTGGATGAATGCCGCAATCGATCAGGTATTTGGCAACATCAGAGGCGGTGATCCCCTTTTCCTTTTTCAGTTTCCTTGCACTCATTACAAATTCATGTTTCTTGAGTCGCCTGAACGGTATCTCATACGCCCCCGATATCTTGCTCATTAGGTAATTTGAGTTAAGCACTGCCATCTCGCTATTCTGCCTCAAGCCAGATGCTCCGTTCATCATGATGTATATATATGCCCTGACGAGTATTGCGAAGTTGCCAAAAAACGAATGTAGTTTACCTATACTCCTGCCATCCCCGTAATCAAGTCTGTAGCTTCCCTTCTCCTCGACAACGATCGGCGTGGGGAGAAATGGCTTCAATAAATTCTTTACCCCAACAGGCCCTGCCCCAGGACCACCGCCTCCGTGCGGTGTGGCGAATGTCTTATGCAGATTGAAGTGCACTATGTCGAACCCCATGAGCCCGGGGTTTGTGATTCCTATTATTGCGTTCATATTCGCCCCATCATAATACAGCAAGGAGCCGTTGGAATGAAGCAAGTCGGTTACGGTTCTGACCTCGGTTTCGAAGAGACCTAAAGTGTTGGGATTTGTCAGCATCAAACCGGCCACATCTTCCCCTAGTTCCTTCTTAATGCGCGAGGGGGAAACCAAGCCATTCTCCGATTCCACTTCGATTACATCAAAGCCTGCCATCGCTGCGCTGGCAGGATTGGTTCCATGGGCGGAATCTGGGACGAGCATCTTTGTCATCTTCTC
>JAVZQA010000006.1:0-31161 GCA_038881315.1 Methanomassiliicoccales archaeon | reverse complement strand
CTGTGAACCACTTGCCCTTAAGGCCGCTTACCTGTATGCCAAAGTGCACTCCGTTTCTCGACATTCGTGTTACAAGTGTGCAGTGCTTTATTCCATCAGCCGCATCTGCAATGGCTTTCATAGCGGGCATTGCAAGATTCAGAAAGAACTGTTCCCTTTCGCTTATGAATCTGTAAACCTCAAGCCCATGTTCCATTTCTAGCAGAGATGAAGAAATGGCGGACACAAAGAGGAGTGATGACGCCTTGAACCTCTGGTGGAGTTCATCTCCCATCTGCACCCCTTCCGCAGCTATCGATTTCAGATCCAGTGGCTTCTTCCTTACAGCCTCCTTGAGTGCAGGTCCCATCACGTCATTCATCCAGTGGAGTCTTTCGATAACCTCCCTTCCGGTTGCGCCAAAACGTAACACCGCGCCCCGGCCCTCATGCAAATTGCAGAACGCCCTATTTCCATGCACCTTGTTCTCAACGACAGCGACATACATGCCTGATGTCGTTATCCCTGCCATCGGACCCACCGATGAAAATTCATGACACGGTTTGAACACGATTTCGCCGCTCTTCGCGAGCTTGTCCGCCTCCTCTATCGTATCTGCCTTCCCCTCGAATATCAGCGCCCCCTGAACTGCTGCCTTCATCGGTTCAATCATTTCCTCATAATTGACTGGAGGTCCCGCATGAAGGACGTAATTCTCTTGCATACCCGGAATAACCTTCCCGGCCACATCAAAATCCACGAGCACTGCATTTCCGGTGTTCATTATATCGAATGCCTTCCTGTTGGCACTTTCAATGTCCTCTGCAATTCCCATATTTTCACCTTTTGGAAATTTTGCTTAGAATTGCCGATATATCCTTTGGTCGCTCCACAGGCGGAGACCAGTCAATCCTGAAAACCTCTATGCCCTGCTCCTCCATAAACGGTACAAACCAATCTGTGCCCACACTGACCACTCTGAGTTTTGACTTTTGCATAATCATGCCCCCTTCATTATACGAGCGGCGAATTTGGCTGCCGAAGCCGCTGACCTGAATACATAGGCCCCTCTTTCCTCCAGCCTTCTGCTTATCTTTCCAAGATTCTGACTGTCCTTCTCTGTCCCACATACCGAAGCAACCAGCGCTGGACCTTCCTTCAGCGCTTCGAGACCGGCCAGTGGATCGGGGGCAGAGCCGTAGCCAAGCATAACATCGAATAGCAATACCCTGACATCCTGCCTTGCACTGTCCTTTACGAGAAGAGAATTCCTTGCGACAGGATCAATCATAGGATGCGGTCTGCCCATAACGTATTCTTCTGCACCGGTGTCAATACAGACATTCACATCTCCGAAGTCACGCTCGACCAGAAATTTTCCATCCAACGGCGAATTTGAATAGACTTGAACGCCCTCCTTTGTGAGTATTGACTGAGCTTGGTAACACAGGCTTCCGCCCACAAAATATCCTCTGAGCAATGTTCTATCTTCAGAAATGCCTGATAGCGGCTGCTTTTCTGGTTGAGCAGATATGGATTTACCTAGCTGCTGTGACAGATATGCAACAGCATCGTCTATCACGCCGCATACGAGTGTCTTTCCTCTGATACTGTGTCCATCACTTCCCAGCGATACAAATGCAGAAGGGATATCGCTTATTGCATCAATGACTGCATTCTGCAGTGATATGTCTGGTTTCTTGCAAACAACAGCAATCGACTTGCACTTATCCCTGAGCATTGAAATTGCCTGCATCGTGGTGAGTGCTCCAACCTCAGGGGTGAGATCGTTGCTTCCCGTGCCTATCGCATATGAGACACCGATGCCGGCTGCATCTAACTGAACTGTCAGTTCCTGTATACCTGTTCCAGACGAACCAATGACACCGACCTCATTCCCTCCACTTATGCTGTTAGCAAAGCCGATGCCACGCCCATCTATAATAGAGGTGCCACAGTCTGGCCCCATTACAAGCAGTCCCTTCTGGTGTCCCTTCTTCTTCAATTCGACTTCTTGTTCAATAGGAACATTGCTACTGAATATGTGTAGATTAATGCCTGCATCGAGCGCCTTTTCCGCTATGTCGCGGACGTATTGCCCGGGTGTGGAAATAAGCATTACAGTGAAATCAGCTCCTGAGGTCAGCTGCTGAAGTTCGTTAAGGCTGTACTTTTGCGCCTGGATGCCCATACCTCGGTCGATCGTCTTAATCATGTGTTCGAGTGCAGCGGATGCCTCCTGATCCGTTGAGGCGTCAACCGCAAGCAGAATGGAGTCGCTTCCAACGTTTTCAGGGGGGTGAAACCCCGCGAGCTTGAGGAACGAAAGGTTTTCAGGAGTGGCGACCATTGCACCCGCCTTGGCCACGCCACCCATATTCTCAGCTTCCCTGCTAATCTGCATCAGGAGGACGGAGTCGACATATCTGCCTGAGATCACACGATAGACTTCGCTCAACTCTTTCACCAGCGATTGCATCGTCTCCAATTACTGATCCTTATTTGAACCTGATCAGGGGAGGGACAGACACATACAACCGATGGCCTTGTGTTTCGTCTCATGCATTTGACGGAGTCTCCTCGTGAACCTCCTTGATCATGGCCATTCTCACCTGCAGATAACCAAAGATCGGACCGAGGGCATTGGAGAGATAGGCGGTGATAAATGCTGCATATATGTTCCCCGGAATGAAGCCAAAACCGCCGAAATAGGTGCTGAAGAATGTGGCGAATCCATAGAAAATGGCTGGCGTGTACTTGATGGGACCCCAATATCTTGTTCCCCACAGTATGGGTTGGTTAACTAGGAATATTATGATGCCGTCTAGGAGCAGAGTTACAGGAAGGGACAGGTGCATCGGTGCAACCACTAGAGTTATGCCATATCCGCCCGCAAAGCCCCATATGTCTCCCCATAGGATGGCCACATACATCTTTTTGAAGACAGGCAGCCCCTGTCCCTTTCCGCCTCCGCCTGCTGCAAAATAGCCAGCCCATGTTATGAAGACTGCCCACGGTGGGAACATAATCGCGTATGGCTTGGGTACTATGCCCGAGATCGCCATTAGTACGGTCAGACCTGCCAGAAAGGCACCAGTAATCGCAGTTGGTATAGTTTCCTTGGTTTTTGCCATTTCATTTCACCCTTTATTTCCAGTTTCTGGTCTCAACAAATTCCCCTTTATAGACAACTTTCCCCCTCTTTACGACACATCTCTTGGGAGTGACATCTAGAAATATGTCTGACATTGTCTTCGTCCCAAGTATGTTGAAGTCAGCGTACTTGCCCACCTGCAGTCCATAACTGTTGTTCACACCGAGGATCTTTGCGGGGTTGTATGTTATCATATCGAGAAGAAGCTTCTGATCACTTATGGATCCAAGTTGAGCCACGTGCTCATAAATTGCACCAATCATAAGCAGATCCCCTCTGCCAAACGGTGTGAACCCGTTTCTTATGTTGTTTGAGGAAAAGGCCATATTCACACCTCCTTCAATGAACGGCTTGGGATTTAGGACACCTCTTCTGACCTTGCATTTGTCTGCTCTGCCACTAAGGTACAGATCAGTGGCGGGAAGTGGCACCACATTAATGCGTGCCCTTGCTATCCGCTTTATCGTCTGTGCAAGAAGATCAGGCTCTATGCTTGAGAGAGAGGTCATATGTCCCACGGTCACTCTGCCCTGATAACCCTCCTTTTCCGTCTTTTCGATAATGTAGTCTATCGCTCTGTAACGGAGGTCGTCAACATTATCCCCGAAATCCGCGTGAAAATCAAGATCCTTATTGTATTTCTTTGCAAGACCGAACATGAGATCAATGTGCTTCTTAGTGTCTTCGTAGCTGTTTTCATTATAAGGGCAGCCACCGACGACGTCTGCTCCGAGTTTCATCGCCTCTTCAATCACTTCAAAAGCACCAGGGAGTTTAACGATGCCTTCCTGAGGGAACGCCACTATCTGCATATCGACAACGCCACTGTATTCCTTTTTGAGCTGCTGCATTGCCTTGAATCCTGTGAGACCTCCAAGCGGATCTGTGTCGGGGTGAGCCCTGACGATGGTAGTCCCATGTGAAATTAGCATGTCCATGACTTGTCTTGACCGCGAAAGCACCTCGTCGTATTGAAAACCCTTTTTCAATTCACCTGTGATCCTGATGGCGGCTGAAAGAGTCCCTTCCAAATTCGGCCTTACCTTTTCAAGAAGCGCCTTGTCGAGATGTATATGACTTTCCACAAATGTCGGTACGACAACATCCCCATCTGCGTCTATGACTGTCTTTCCCTTCAATCCCTTTCCGATTTCGGCAATTCGCCCGTTGGATACACCTATGTCAGCGAGCGGCTTGCTGTCATCGATCCTTGCATTGGCAACAACAAGTTCCATTTCAGGCATTTAATTGACCCCCATGATTTAGGGCTCACTGCAAAAGGGTTAATATAATAGTGCGCTGAAAATGCACGCTGTATTCACAATCCGAAGAAACAAGCGATAACATGACATTCTGGATTGAGAAAAATACTGTATTCCCTGCCTGCCGAAGCCAGTTAGCGGCTGCTGGGCAGGGACTGCTAAATGACCGTTCTGAATGCACAATTGTTTGTGGAAGAAATTAGAGTGGTGTTATTTTGGAGAGCGCACTTATAGCACTTGGAGGAAATGCGATTCGCAAGGCAGGAGAAAAGGGAAATTTTGATATGCAACTTGAAAACACCAACGGCGCGGCCGTTGTTATAGCTGAACTGGCCGAACGCGGTTACAAGCTCGCCGTAACGCACGGCAACGGTCCTCAGGTTGGAGACATACTACTACAGAATGAGATTGCATCTCAAACCATCCCGCCCTTACCCCTGGATGCGTGCGTTGCCGAGTCTCAGGGGCTTATCGGTTACATGCTCGTTGACAGCATAGACAATGAATTCAGGAGAAGAGGAATTGAGGCACAAGCGCTTTGCATGCTCACCCGCACAATAGTAAGGGAGGAGGATTCAGCATTCAGAAATCCGTCCAAACCAGTGGGTGAATATTACACGGAGGAGAGGAGTATGCGCTTGAAGAAAGAGTTGGGCTGGCACATGGTTTTTGACCAAGCGCGCGGTGGATATAGACGAGTCGTTCCTTCGCCTGAACCAGCAGGCATTGTGGAGGGTGAACTGCTGAAGACACTATTTAGAACGCAGGCAAACAGGCAGAATATATTGATTGTTTCGGGCGGAGGAGGTATTCCTGTCGTTAAGAAGGGGGACGGATACAGAGGTGTGGAAGCAGTGATCGATAAGGACCTTGCTGCACAGGTAGTTGCAACGCTTCTGGGTGTCGACCACCTATTCATCCTAACAGACGTGGATGCTGTTTACCTAGATTTCGGGACTGAAAGACAAAGAAAACTGATCCATGGGGGCACTGCTGAGATGCGGAAACTCATCAATGCTGGTCAGTTTGGAGCAGGCAGCATGCTTCCAAAAGTTGAAGCTGCAGTTCGCTTCGTAGAGTCTGGAGGCAAGAGTTCTATTATCACCTCGCAGGAAAAGTTGTTTGACGCACTGGATGGAAGAGATGGAACAACGATAACAACGGATTAATATAGATTCTAAAGATATCAAACTACGTTTGGTGCTCGAACATGATCGCTCTTCTGATAGTTGACATGATTAATGCATTTGTAAACAGCGAATCGCCCCTTTGCGTCCGCGGAGCAAAGGAAACTGTGCCCAGAATTAGAAGAGTCGCAGACGAATGCAGAAAGAGAGGGGTTCCTGTTTTCTTTGTCACACGCGGGTACAGGGAAGATGGCTCTGACGTGGAGGTAAGCAGATGGAAATACTGGTCGGAGCATGGACGACCGCTCACACTTGATTCCAAGGGGAAGAGTTCTGGTGAGTTTTACGGGAGCCTGAAACCGAAGAAAGGAGACTACGTGATACTCAAGAAGAAATGGAGCGCCTTTTTCAGAACAGAACTTGACCTCATTCTCAGAAAACTGAACGTGGACACGGTCGTGATAACAGGCACCCAGACACCAAATTGCATAAGAGCCACAGCATTTGATGCAGACATGAACGATTTCGGGACAGTCATCATTGAGGACTGCGTATCATCCAACACGGAAGATGTTCAGCAGGCAAATTTAAAGGACTTCAGGAACGTAGGGTTTACTGTTCTCAACTCATATGAATTCATTGACAGGCTGGACGCATTCATAAATGGGAAATCAATTATTGACGCAATAAAGGAGGATATTGCGAAGCAACGAAATCAGACATCTAGCAGCAGAACAAGAAATTTGAGGGCGAGGGAGAAACCACTGGAAGTGCCAGCCCAGCGCAAATAGAAGCACCTTCCGCCGAATTACTATTCTGTTAGATTAGGTGCAAAAGTGCACCGAACAGTGAACTTTGGGAGACGTTCAGAAAGCGTCACACTGTGGATGTTTTGGTTTACTGGCCAGGCGGAGCCCCTCCAACAAAGGGAAGGCATAACCATGACCTTGAAGCAGTGGAATTTTTCAAGACATTCCCAGACAATCATCTCATAAACAGACCTTACAAGATATTTTTCACATCAGGGAATTACACCTGTTCTGTTGCGGATTTCACGGGTACCATGAAAGGACCTATGAAAATGCCGGATGGCAGAGAGATACCTCCCACCAACAAGAAATTTCATGTTGAGTTTTGCACCGTAGCCACATGGAATGATAAAGGCGAGATCATAGAAGAGAGACTTTTCTACGACCAGATAGGACTCATGAAACAGATTGGCCTGATGTAAGACTTGCGATCCACATTAAATAAATTTATGCAAATTTTTTAACGTATGGCTTTCAATTGGTTTTTGCAAAAATAAAGTTCGGATTAGAGCAACGGCCCCTGCACAAGATGCAGGGGAAGGCACTTATCCAACACATCAAGGGCACTAAGGAGAGGTTAGATGGACCCAGCGGGATTTGAACCCGCGGCCTCCGCCTTGCGAAGGCGGCGATCTATAGTGGCAATGCTTCCACTGATCTATGGGCCCACTGTGAGCTGTTTGATGCCTCTTTTATTGCGCACCCTAGTGACAACCATCTCTGTAATCCTGGACGCCTGGCCTGTATAATCATACGGATTAAGTAATTTTTTAACCTCTTCCCTGCTCATATGCGCAGCTATGTCCTTGTTAGCTAGCAATGCGTCCTCGAATGGTATGCCCTGGCTAACCGCACTCATTGCGGCCTGTCTGACGAGTTCATGTGCCTGCTGTCTACCCAGTGCAGGCGTTAGATAGAGTAGGACGCGTTCCGACATGATCAGACCCTTGACCCTCTCAAGATTTCTTGACATATTTTCCCGCTTTATCTCAAGTCTGTCAAAGAGACTGATGCTCTTCCACAAAATATCGTCAACTAGAACACAGACATGGGGTATCAGGATACGCTCTGAACTTGAATTCGTTAGATCGCGCTCATGCCAGAGTATCATGTTTTCAAAGGCGGGCCCGACGAAGCCTCGAACTATGCGCGCAAGTCCGCATATATTTTCAGCGATCACAGGATTGCGTTTCTGGGCCATAGTCGAACTGCCGACCTGCTTTTCAACATTGAAATGCTCCTCCACCTCATCTATTTCTGTGCGCTGCAGATTCCTTACCTCTGTGGCCATCTTCTCGAGTGTGGAGGCAAGATTGGAAAGAACGGTGACAAGTTCGGCGTATCTGTCCCGTCCCACGATCTGACCAGATGCGAGCTCCATCCCAATATCGAGTCTTTCGCTTAGATCGTCCTGCACATCGAAGTAGTTCTTTCCCAGGGAAGCAGCAGTACCCACCGCCCCCGAAACCTTACCCACCTCTATGCGCTTTTCAGCCTCCAGGACTCTTTCGAAGTGCCTGTCTATTTCCGAAAGAAAGGTTGCAAGCTTCAGTCCAAAGGTAACCGGTAGCGCAGCCTGCCCATGTGTCCTTCCAAGCATCACTGTGTCCTTTTCCTCCAACGCACGTCTTGCGAGAACTGTCTCCAATTCCACCAAGCCGCCCTTTATCAGTCTGATTGCTTCCTTGAGCTGCAGTGCCGAGGCCGTATCGATGATATCGTTGGAGGTCGCACCATAGTGCACATAACCTGCCCCTGCGCCGGCTACCTCTGAGAGTGCTTTGACCATCGCCATAACATCATGGCCAATCTCTGCCTCTATTTCCCTGACCCTTTCGGTCTTGACTAAACCGGCATCCACCGCCTTTTCAATTGCCTTCGCCGCTTCCTTGGGTATAAGTCCGTATCTTGCCTGTGACGACGCCAGTGCTGCCTCCACCTTAAGCATATAAGAGAGGTGTGCCGACTCGTCGAATACAGAAAGCATTTCCTTCCTTCCGTATCTGAAATCAAGCGGACATATCAATGGATATACCACCCTGAAGAGAGACGTGCTCTCCAATGCGTTCGCTTATTAATTGCTTGCCTCTCAATACGGATACTGGGTATTGTCTGTGATTACTGGCCATGAGAATGGAATAGGAAAATATTCTATATCCAGTCGAGGGTAGACAGAATTAAGCCAGATAGATGTTATTAAGGCTGAATGCATCTATTTGCCAGGATAGGGAAGATAAGGGATGAACGAAACGCACGGGAAGGAAGGAAGTCTGCCTCAGGAGTTGCGGCGTTTCTTTGAGGCTCCAGGCGGACACTCACTGGTGGTTAAGGGTGAGGCAGGAACCGGAAAAACCACTCTAGCGCTGCAGCTGATCGAGACGCTTGCCGGAAGTGAAAACCAGTACTATCTTTCGTCCAGGGTTTCTGACGAATCGCTGTTCAGGCAGTTTCCCTGGCTAAAGGAGACAAGCGAAAAGGTCAGACTACTGAAGGCAAGCAAGGCATTTCTCCTTCACATGAGTGGGGGAAGACCTCCCTCTGACGAAGGCGAAGGAAAAGATGAGATCACACAGGCGATGGAACTACTGAAGACACTGAATGAGAGAGGGGAAAAACTCACAGTTGACAGGACTGAACTGCACAGACTGGAGGGGCAGATAGAAGAAGGATCTCTTTCAGGGGAAGATTTCGTACCCACCCATCTTTCAGGCGAGAGCGGCTCCATAGATCTTGTCCTGGGGAGATTGCTGCCGGAGCTCGAAGTGGCCTATGACAGGGTGGAGGAGAATCTGCCCGAAAGGAGTCTGATTGTCATAGACAGTATAGACGGGTTGAGTGAAAAATACGACATACCTGCGGAAAGACTTCTATCCGTAATACAGAAAGATATTGTGGAAAGCTCTGGCGCCAACGTGGTCTATGTGCTGGAATCATCAGGCGGCTCACACATAGACTACCTTGGAGATGGAGTGGTATCCATGAGCTCTCTCGAGATGTCGGGGAGGCGCGTTAGGATGATAACCCTCGAGAAGCTGAGAGGCGTCAGGATTGAGAGACACAGATATGCCTTTACTCTCTCCAATGGTAGACTTGAAGTCTTCCCCCCATCCCCGATTAGAATACAGATGCCGCGGAGGACATGGAGACCGACCACCGATGCAGCAGATGATATGATATCATTTGGCAGTTTCCAGCTTGACAACATACTTGGCGGGCTACAGAGGGGTAGCGTGCTGCTTGTTGAGCTCGGTCCTGATGTGCCATCCATCTACTCCGATGTCATTCAGGATGTGCTGGTCGCCAATTTTGCATACCGTGGCAACGGTGTGGCATGGGTTCCGTCGAGGAAATCGAGCTATATCACACTCCACGACAGAATTTCAGCGCTCACCGGTGAGGAAAAATTTGAGAAGAATGTGCGCATTTTTGAACACGATCCGAGTGCACCATCCGACACACCATACCTCATACCACTGGAGGGCAATAATTTTCAGAATGATTTGAAATGGGACACGATTGAGTACAATTTCTCCAGTTCCCATCCGCCCTATCTTTCGCTCATGGGTTTTGATGTTCTCGAATCCATGTACAGCAGAGAGGGCGGAAAGGAACTCCTTGATGGTCTTGTAGACCATGTCGGCGAAATAAGAAAGGGCGGGCATGTGCTTGTTGCCCAAGCGCTCAGTTCAAGCACTGAGCATTTGCGCTGGTTGAGTGACATCTCGCTCTCCCACATAAAGCTGGAGAACGTGGAGGGGACAGTGATGCTCTACGGCATCAAGCCATTCACACAGTTCTATGCCATGGTACCTGATGTTACAACAGAAGACAATCTGGGCATGAGGCTCGTTCCAATTTCGTGACAGGGGGATCTCTTCTGGCAAATATGCTCACCTTCGTGGGATGTCCGGGCGGGGGACGGGAAAGCAGATGGGCGACGTGAACGCCTTCCTGTATTCGCAACTCCTTACGGATGAATATGCAGCCAAGATACTTACTGCAATAATGAAGGCACCGATGTCCGCACAACAGCTCTCTGAAATGCTTGGGATACCTATAGCTGCCTGTTACAGACGAATCAAACTCCTTGAACACCACGGACTCATTGTATGCAAGGAGAGGAAGCTGTCCCAGCAGGGAAAGCGCATCAACTATTATGTTTCCATGGTTAAGAACGCATACATATTCTTCGAGGACGGAAAACTGCGTGTGCGCCTGGAACTCACATCCGGCGTGAACAGGGAATTTGAGGACAAGGGTGAAAATCAGGGAGACGGTGTCTGAGGCATATCTTAAATAGAGTGTCTCCACTGCAATACCTGCCAGGCTAGGCCGGGGCGCTCGGCGTGCCCTTGTACACCGAAATCGTCGACAGCGGGGGCGACAGCCTGCAGAGGCGTAACCGCGACATGCACGGCACACAGTGCAACTGTGAAGCCCTGTCCAGCGGGGTGCGAGGAGCCAGGGCGACATATCCGGAGGGATGTGACCCCTGGACTGATCGCGGGGAACAGACCAGGCCCTGACGGGAGCAGTCTCACCGCGGACTACGCGCGCTCGTGGGGTAGCGGGGCAGAGAAGCGCTGTGCCCCACCGTGCATGAAGCGGGCGACGACGCAGGTGGCCTGGTATTCAAAGCGTCAACTGGTGTGTGTCCAGTGACAAATGAGAGAGACGGAAACCCTGTGCGACTGCTGATGCGAGTATGAGTTTCAGCTCTCTGTCATAATTCCCCTCAACCATATAGGCAGGCTCCGACTCAGGTATGCGGTACCCCGAACGCATGAGAATCCGCCTAGACTCTGAAACTAGAGAAGGCGGCGCTGACTTGAGTTCTTGAATTGCAGACATGCGCATTTCCTGCAATTCCATTCTGAAAACAGGTCGGTGAAACAGGAACTGCAGTGTGTATACAGCCGCGAGTGTGCCTGTTTTCTGGTCTAAGGAGTGTTCTTCGCAAGCATTTGAAATTGCATCATAAATATTCATTTCCCTGGAACCTACAGGCACATATATCTTGGAAGGAGGGACTGCCTTTTCGCGTATAACACCACTGTCAGTAAGTGCACGCAGATAGCCTGTCAGAACGAGCCTGTGTATGCTCACCCCCCTTGTCTTAAGTTTCCTGACCAGACCGCTTATGGACAGTGGCTCCTTTCTGATCTCTTCCACAATGATCTCGCGCAATTGTCTTTCAGGGCTGAACAAGTGATCAACTCTGTATACAGAACGAGATACAGCAAACAACTTAATTCTTTCCTCATATGAGTCTGATTGCTGCAAATTGCCAGAGTATGAGGAAGAAGACAAGGAAAGAGAAGAAAGTTGTCACAGAGCGGGCGATCCTTTCCCTCTGCCCCTCACTATTCTTTCCCATGATCCTGCGCAACAGCAGTGTCAGATTGTCTCTGAAGAGATACCCACCATCCAGAGGGATTGCAGGCAACATGTTGAACAATCCCACCCAGAGGTTAATCCAGAATATCCAGTAAGAGATATTCGCGCCTATCCAGAAGAGGCTGCTCTGTGTGGTTCCATAGGCCAACAAATTTGCTGCCAGGCCGGAGGGAATCGGGGAAAGACCTTCGAAGGGCTGAACAACAAAATCTAGCAGGGAGGTGAAGGTTGATGAAGGTGTGGTTGCACTGTATAATGGATTCCGCAGTAAACCGAGAAGGGAGGACATGGGTATGGCCTCAATGCCCATGTATGCGAGATAAACACCCAGGAAGCCTATTGGATGTGTCGAAGATGGAGTATGTTCGACTGCAGCAACACTGCTGAGTGTTATATTCATTGAGATCACACTCCCGTTCCCCTCGACAAACACAAATGGAACTTTTTCATTAGGAACTGTGGAGTTGAAAAGTGCAGAAAGCTGGACCTCATTCATCACGGTCGTTCCATTCATCTTTGCTATAATCCAGCCTGACCTGACGCCTGCAGAGGCAGCAGGAGAGCCGGAAATTATACCGACGATGACCACCCCCGCTACAAGATGTACATTCACCTCTTTGCCATTATGCAGTACAACGCCATTGTAATCATGCCCTGGCAAGAGTCCCTGCATAGAGTTCAGTGAGGAAGCGTCGGTCACTGGAGTGCCGTTCACGGACAACAGCTCATCCCACTGCGCCAGACCTTCTCTGGCTGCAGGACTGCCTCCAGGAATTGACACGATTGTGAGTCCCTGATGGACAGGCGATGCAGCTCCAAGAAACGGACCTATGAAAAGCAGGAAGAATAGAAGCGCCAGAATCATGTTCGTCCCTGGACCGACACCGAAAACACGTACTCTTTTGGAGGGTTCAACGGATTCAAGCTGCTTCTGATCTGGTTCGACAAAAGCACCAACAGGAACCACCAGAAGCAGTACTCCCATCGATTGCACGTCTATGTCCTGTGCTTCTGACAGCACTCCGTGAGCCATTTCATGCAGCACCACTGCGACTATGATGCCAAGCAGACCATACCAGAGGGGCACGTATGGATTTATGCCTGGGAGCAGCAGATAGGATTGCAGCGACGGTGCGGAAACACGCGGGACGCTTATCACCAGTATAGCCTCCCAGATGAGAAGGGCAAGCATGCCGACCATTCCGGCTATGAACACTATTCTTGAAAAGACTGCAAAGCCGCGCCAGAAGCGTCGTGCTCTTGACAGGTGCTTTAGGACTGTTATGCCTCTCTGAGTTCTTACCATAACGAGAGGACCCAACAGACCGAGTTTGAGTCTCGATGCGAGTCCGGAACGCCAGAGAACAATAAGCAGGAGGACATATGCAATGAATACATAGAGCGCAATAAGATAACCGTTAATCATTGTCTACACCCCATTACTGGCCATCACCCAGGAATTCTACGTTCAGGCCCCTTTCCTCCGCCTCATGTATGATCCTCCCTGCCCACCTCATCTTTTTGGAGGATGAACCGTCCTGCCATGAAGGCAGGTCAAAGCCTGCAAGCAGCACCTCTTGTGCACCAAACTCCTCACATAGAAGCACCGCCCTGTCACCATCTGTAAAGCCACCGAAATTGAATGTCCATTCGGTTGGACCTGCCTGTGTGGTTACAATGACCCTTCCCGTCAATACCCTGGCAAAATCTGATGCCTTCCTGTAGTTATCACCGTGGAAGTGCAACACGAGGCACGCTCCTGCAGCGTTCATCTTCTGCTCGGCTGGAAGATTGCCGTCGGCATCTGTGACTATGATATCAGGCACTATGCCCCGCTTATACAATTCTGCGCACGAACCGTCGGAAGCCACCAGAGCTGAATCCCCGATGATACTCATTGTAGCGTCTATAGAGTTGGTCAGGGAGGGACCACCTCCGAAAACAATACATCTTTCCTTTATAAGGAGGCGTAGCAGTGACAGAGCTCTTTCCCCCTTCAGTACATTTCTGTGCTGCATGGCCGCCATTGAACCTATGCGCAGTGACTCTATTTCATTCTTCATGCTGTAACCCATGTCCCTCAAGATCTCGAGATATTCCTCCTTCCAGTCCTGCCATTTCATTTAGGGACCCTCAATTCTCCTTTTGCCTCCCTCTCCTCCTGCACAGATTCCTCTCCCCGCACGCTTACGTTCAACATACCGGCGAACATAGCCGTCAGCAGACCTGCAATGATCTCGACAGCAATGAATGCCCCGCTGGCCGAGGGAAGTTTGTATATCAGGCGTATGGAATCAAGCGCTCCCTGTATCAGCAGACCAATCGCCAGGAGCATCAGACCTGCAGTTATGGACGACCAGGATATCTCGCGTTCTGAAAGATAGGCGCTCGTGAATCTCCCCACTTCGAGCACAAGTGCGGCAAACACGGCAATCCACAGAAAGGTGCCCATGAATACAAGCACCAATATGCCCGGCTGCACGTTGCGCGCAGAGGCCACTGAGGAGATTGAGTAGAGCAGCCCGAGAATTATCATTATGACAGTGACGGTTGTGAATGGAAGCATCTGGCTGCCTGATCTCACCGCGTTCCAGAAACGCACGGAGAGTGCCCTTATCTTCTCCCCTGTGTCGTAGGCATACCAGAGCAGATATGCCCCTATTACGAAGGGTATGAGTCCGGCGGGTATGGAGCTCATGTATCCTATATCGCCCGAACTCGAAAGCTTGGCCACTGGAGGTATGAGTAGAAATATGCTGTAGAGTATGAGTATAACAGCGATAGGCGCAAAAATTTTCTTCCGCGTCTTCCTGTCCGTAAGTGTTTTCACGAAATTATAGTAGAGACCCTCCACAGTTGGTGTCTGTTTCACAAAGACACGTCTGACCGAATCGACCTTTATTCTTGAGGCTATGACAGGAAAGAAAAACTCGTCCTCCGCCCCATTGCTTACAAGGACTGCCCTGTCGGGCTTGACCGCACCTATCACCGTCTCCAGTTGTTCGGACAGCTTTGTATCCGATTCGAAGCCGACATTCTGGCTGCCCGCAATGGTGGCAATCTGCACATCAAGACCACGCTTGTTGAGCTCATCATACATGGCAATGGCTGAAAACACCGTATTCGCGTCCGGATCCTCCGGATCGGCAAGCACAAGGGCAGAGGCTGCATCCATATTTGCCTCTCTTCCAATGAAAGGCCCCTTCAGGTGCGCCTTCGCACCGAGGTCGTCGTCTCTGTCAACACAGAGTATGAGCGTTCTCATCTTCCATTTAATCAGCGCACAGATTATATTTAAATAGATTGCCGCCCGTTTTTAAGAATGGATTTAGGGATGGTGCAACCACCATAAGATGATCTCGCGCGATAAAAGTTTCAGAACGATTTCGGTTACACTGATTGCGGACTGCCTGCTTTTTGCAGGTCTCCTTGGAGTTGCTGCATTTTCGGGCAGCAAAGCGGTGCTTTCAGAGGCGTTGTATCAATTCAGTGACCTGGCATCAGGAGGTCTGTTGATATATGCAATATGGAGTTCATTGCGACCGCCGGACAATAGACATCCATTTGGTTACGGACTCGACCGTTTCTTCTGGTCATTTGTCAGTGCGGTTTTCGTATTCAGCGTGAACGGAGCGATATCCATTTTCCTTGGTCTCGCCGCGCCGCTCAAGATCACACTCACAGACATCAGTGCAGGGCTGATATCACTGGCGATTACCTGCTTGATAAGCATTGTTAGCCTCCTGTATATAATAAGGGCCGGGAAGGGGCTGGAGGAAAGGAAGGTCAGTCGTTTCCATCAGGGGATAAGGACCGTCCTCCTCCAGGATGTGATGAGTGTGGTTTCGAGTGTTGTAGCAGCAATTGCCCTCCTCCTCTATACTTCTGACAGGACACTTGATGCAGATGCATCAATAATCAATGGTGTGCTCCTCATGCTAACAGGCCTGATTCTTGCCTACGAGTCCAGGGAACTGTTGATAGGGAAGGGGCTGAAGGCCGATGAACTGGCACGGGTCAGCACCATCGTCGAGGGCAATGGCAAAATACAGCGCATTAGAGAGATAAAGACAATGTACATGGGGCCTGATAGTTTGCTGCTTGTCCTGAGAATAAACTTTGTGGACGATCTAGACACAGATCAGCTTGAACAGGAGATAGACAGGCTGCAGCAGATCCTCTCCTCTGAAATTCCCGAGCTGAAGCATGTCATAATAGAGCCTGAAAGCTGACGTGCGGTGCATGAAAATCTAAGCGCAACGATTAAGTGGAAAAGCGAAGGCATAGGATCGTGGATATCTACTACCTTCTCGCTGTTAGTGCAGCATTGTCTATCTTTTTCCTAGCTTCTGCTCAGGACTTGATATCGAGGGAAGTGAGCGATATTCTATGGATAGTAGGTGGGCTGATCGCATTCATCCTGATCATCGCAGGACTCATGCAGGGAAAATATGGTTCAATTGTGTCAGAAATCTGGCCGGTAGCACTGCTCGCATTTCTATATGCAGACATCTTCATTCCTTGGAAAAATGAGGGAAGGAGCGTTGTGAGATATGCGTTAGGAGTGCTGCTCGGTCTGACTGCGGCTTATGAGCTCGCAGTGCATGGCCTGCAGGAGTATTCTTTACTCTTCTATTCCATGGTGCTATGGTTCTTCTTCATAGTTCTCCTCTACAAGATTGACATAATAAAAGGCGGTGCGGATGCAAAGGCATTGTTGCTACTGCTTTTACTCTTCCCTGTCTACCCAGCCCCGCTCATTGCAGCACAGCCGCCCTTCTTTGAAAATTTCACATTTCCCCTGTTCCTGAGTGTGCTTCTTATGGCCGCGATCTTCTCCATGGCTGTACCGCTTTGGAACCTGCTCCACAACGCAATCAAGCATGAATGGATGTTTCCCGAGATGCTGCTTGGCAGAAGGATTGAAGTCTGGAAGGTCAATCTTGAGAAGCACTGGCTTTTAGAGTCGATTGATGCGGATGGCAGCAGGGTGCGTATGAGGCATCCGGGCAAGGAGGATGACAGGAAGCAGCTAGATGCCATTGTTTCTGCAAGATGGAAGAGGGTTTGGGTTTCGCAGAAGGTGCCTTTTGTGGTTCCGATCACAGCAGGTCTCCTATTCGTCCTGCTGCTCGGATCTCCGCTTCTTCTGCTTTGAGGGGAATGGACACAGGGTGTAAATGGGGCAGCGAGAGCAGAGCGGACTCTTTGTACATATTTGCTTTGAAAATTCGACTATGGCTGCGTGTGCCAGAGACAGAATGTCGGCATTCCTGCCAAGGCAGTTGTGGAATAGTTCCCTAACTTCCTCATAGTCCTCCTCCTCCCTGATCTGCAGGCGCCTCAGCATTCTGAAAGTGTATGCATCAACTACGAATGAGGGAAGATGACATGCATACAGCAAAATTGCATCCGCAGTTTCTCTCCCTATACCCTTGATTCCGAGAAGGATCGAACGTGCCCTATCCATTTCAATGGAACCGAGCCTCTCCACCTCACCGCCAAAATCCTTTGACAATAGCTTCGAAAGGGCCTTTAATCTCTCTGCTTTCTGTTTATAGAAACCAGCTGGTCTGATGAGTGTTTCAAGCTGATCTGCATGCAGCGAAAGAAGCGAAGTTGGTGTTAAGCTGACTACACCCTTAAGATTACCTATGGCCTTCTCGACATTTCGCCAGTTTGTATTCTGTGTGAGAATGGCTCCCACAGCCGCCTCGAATGGTGATTCCGCAGGCCACCATCCTTCCCTGCCGAAGCGCGGAAGGAGAATCTCCATCACCATTCTGAGTTTAACGCACTCGTCTGCTTGTGCTAAAGGTGTCATAACCCCTATCTCTGTAGCGCTGCAGCTTCCCCTTCCGCCTCACATACACACCATTTCCGCGTTCAACCCTGCCGATGACTGTCATGTGGCAGTCAGCCCTGCGCGCAAGTTTCTCCACTGCTCCTGAGCTTTGAGCCGTAAACAGCAGTTCATAGTCTCCACCCCATCCGAGCACCAATTCTCTGCATCTGTCTTCCTCCTCCACTTCAAGAAGATGATGAGAGATTGGGAGAGCGTCGCTATCGATTTCAATGCGAACGCCGCTTGCCTCTGCAATCAGCAGAGCGGATGCACCGACACCATCTGTGATATCGATCGCGGCGCCCGAAGAATGTGAGGAGGAGAGCACGATGCCCTCCCGAACACGCGGTTCAGGCACGAATGGACGTCCAATCCTGTGCCTCTTCCTCTGCTTGAGCATATCCGCGAGCTGCCCTCCCAGAGAACCGGTCACCGCCAAAACCTCACCCGGCCTGGCGACATCGCGGGTCAGAAGCCTCCTTCCAGGAAAACCGATAGCCGTAATGCAGATGGTGAGGTCACCCGATGCCTTTGTGTCACCCCCTATGATTTCCAGACCATAATGCGAAGCACATTCCTTTATTCCATTTGCGATATCTCGCATCTCGCCTAAGGAAAGGTTTCTGGGCAGCCCCAATGAGACAAGCAGCGCGACAGGTCTTCCACCCATGGCAGCTATATCGCTTATGTTTGCAGCCGCAGCCATATACCCTCTTTCCCGATAGCTCAAAAAGGCAGGGAAATGGGTCCTCCCGAACATCAAGTCAGTGGAAAGCAGGACACGCCCCGGTGAGGAGAGAACTGCACAGTCATCCCCGATACCGACTGGAGGGGGAGGGGAGTTAAAAATTCTTGCGAACATACGGATAAGTTCACGCTCAGTAATATCCATCAGATTTGTATAAAACCATTTTGCATTTAAGGAATTACGGCCGAATGCGCGAAACACTTTATAATAGCAGAGAGGCAATAGCTCAATCGGTGAGTTATTGTCTGAATCCACCGTTTTCATGCGGAATCTCAAGGAAGTGCGTTTTGAAAAGGGGGTCATGATTGAAGCTTTCACAGGTGTGGGGATGGTTGCTAGCATTGCTGCCAATTTTCTTATTGCAAGCCTGAAGCTAGACCAGGTGGCTGCAATGGACAGTAATGACTTCCCTCCAGTATCAATGGTGTACAACGGGAGACCCAAGCTTCCCTGCCGCATATACTGCTCATCGGAAAGGAACATTGCAGTATTCACAGGTGAGGTTCCGTTGCCGCAAAGAAAACATAGAGAGGTCGCATCGGAACTCATAAAATGGGCACTGGGAGCTGGATGCACTTCTTTTATTTCGTTAGATGCGATTCCAGTGGAGGAGGAAGAGGAGGAGAAAGGTGAACCGAATGTGTGGGCAATAGGCGCCACCGATGCTGCCAGGGAAAGCATATCAAAGGCATCGTTGGAATCACTTTCCATGGGCATGATCACAGGTGTTTCGGCGATCATGCTTAACAGGGGCAGGATGGATGGGCTTGACGTGATAGGTCTCTTCGCGGAAGCCAGGCCATACATCCCGGATGCAGCTGCCGCCGCAGCCCTTATTGAGAAGTTGAAGCTGCTTTTAGGGGATAGACTATCGGACATTTCTGCGGCACCGTTGCTTGAGGAGGCCAGAAGCATTCAGTCTGATTTGGAGAAGATAAGGAAACAGGCAGAACCAGCGATGCGGGGAGGATATGAACTCTACAGGTAAAGCAGCATAATCGTCACGTGAATTATTCGCCTGTGCACACACCTTTGTATTCGTGCGTTAACATATTAAGGCACCCTTGCAGATGCGACGATATTCGTAGCGGGCAATGGCTTTGCCTGCATGCAATCATACTTACCAGCGGAAGCCTCCGGCGCCTGCATGCCATTGAGGAAGAACATTTGGAACAGTTGTCGATTAATGGAAATGGATGTTTTTTCACAGGCTTGCCATCAAAATGCTTAATTGCGAATGTCTTATGTCATCGAGCACGGCGCCTGATTTACATCACATGATCTGGCAGAGGAAAGAAAGGAAAGTCTGAACGCACATGAAAACTGAATCCGTCTTGCTAGCAGTGACAAAGAGCGAAAGATCATTTATCTTTACTTCGCTCGCGATCGCCTCCCCCTACTTCCTTGCCTCATTTCATATTTCGGTTGTGCTGATTTCCGCCTTTGTACTTGGGAGCCTGGCGATTTCGACCGCATATCTATACCTCTTCATCCAACTGCCGCTGAAGACAAAAGACAAACTGGTATTGCTTGCGCTACTGCTTTTCGTCTCAATGCTTGTGCTTTTTCTCTTCGAAACGCCCATTGCACTCCTGGCAGCTGTAATCATAGGTGCGGTCTCCCTAGGAGGAAGGGATCTGACTGCAAACCAGTCGCTGGAGCAGTATACTTTGAGTGTTGCCGAGGAGGAGCAGAGGAGGAAGAATCTGGCATTTGGCGTCTATAATTTCGGTCTTTATGCAGGCGGTGCAGCAGCATCCGCGGTTCTAATTAAAATCGGAGGAAGTCATTATCCTTTCCTGTTTCTGCTTCTCACCGTTCTATCATCACTGCAGCTGCTCACCTATCTGCTGCTCCCCTTTCCCTCCGCCACGTTGCCACCCAAGAAGAGCATGCCTTCCTCCGAAATAGGAAAAGTGGCAAGACTTTCAGCACTCTTTGCTCTAGATGCACTGGGCGGAGGATTGGTAAACACATCCATGATAACCCTCTGGTTCAAAGTCGTATACAATATCCCGCTCTCAAGTGCAGGACTGATTTTTGTGATTGTAAATGTCATCACTGCCATATCGGTGATCGCCTCCGGCTACATCTCTGGAGGATTCGGGCTGGTAAGAACAATGGTGTACACACATCTGATAAGCAACGCGCTTCTCTTCCTGATTCCAGTCATCCACTCCCTATTCATCAGCGAACTCTTTCTATACCTCAGACAGAGCACAAGCCAGATGGATGTGCCAGCCAGGGACAGTTTTGTAAACACATACATACCGAAGGAGGCGAGGGTGTCTGCAAATTCCACATTTGCAGCAGTGAGAAATGGTTGCCAGATTCCAGGTCCGGGTATCGCGGGGTTGCTCCTCGAGACCTTTCCATCCGCTTTATTCTTTGGGGCGTCGCTGATGAAGGTCGCCTATGACATTCTATTCTTCGCAAACTACAGAGGGACGGGCTTGTAATAATGCTAAAAATTTTGCAGTGTGGAATGGAGAGAGACAGTGTTGAACTAAAGAGTGGCGACAATAGATATTCATGAATGGCGTTTTATGACCGAAATATAGCACATACCAGCAAATGCAGGAAGACATACATTGAGAGCCGCAGGTTGATTTGATGGGATGCAGAAGACGCACCGCAAGGCGATCAAAAGGGAAAAGTCTATTTCTTTGTACAGACCATTTGAAAGCGTGAAGGAAGCTGCCCTCTACAGGGTTGAAGAAAATAAGATCAGATGCACTGCCTGCGCGAGATACTGTAAACTTGCGGACGGACAGACAGGGCTCTGCGGCATAAGGCAGAATGTGTCTGGACGCCTGATGCTGCTTGCATACGGCAGAATAATAGCAGGCCACATTGACCCTATCGAAAAGAAGCCACTGGTTCATTTCAATCCGGGCACGAGCATATTCTCAGTTGCAACCACAGGATGTAACTGGCTCTGCCAATATTGCCAGAATTTCGACATAAGCCAGCGCAGGCGGATAGAGGGCCAAAAGATGGATCCCGCGGAAATCGTCGAAATGGCTGTCAGGTATGGTGCAGACGGGATAGCATACACATACAACGAACCCACAATCTTTCTCGAATTCGCCAGGGATATAGGGCTTGAGGCGCACAGGCGCGGCCTGTTCAACATCTTTGTATCCAATGGTTATGGCACTCCGGAGGCGGCTGAAATGGCAGCCACCTTCCTTGACGCAATAACGGTTGATTTCAAAGGGAATGCATCCCCCGCATTCATCAGGAAATATATCGGGGTTCCATCGGCTGAGCCCATTTTCCACTATGTGCCCGCTCTGGCATCTAAGGGGGTGCATGTCGAATTCACTGATCTCATAGTGCCTGAGGTTGGGGATGACCTAGAAGCGGCAAGAAAACTATGTGGATGGATACTCGCAAATTTCGGTGCTGAGGCACCCATTCACTTCCTCCGTTTTCATCCTGACTACAAGATGATGAACATACCCCAGACACCTGTCCGTACCCTCGAGGAGCACTGCAAGATTGCAAAGGAGGTAGGGCTCCGTTTCGTTTATATCGGCAACGTGCCTGGACATCCGCTGGAGAACACCTACTGCCCCAATTGCGGTAAGGTTGTTGTGGGGAGGTACGGTTTTGACATCACCTCATGGAAGCTTGATGCTTCAAACAGATGCCTGAGCTGCGGCTATCAGCTCCCCATACATGGAAGGCTCAGCGCCCATCACTCGCGTAATAGGTTCCTTCCAGTGATTAACTGATTCACAGGTAGCCGTGTGCCTTCAGTTCATCCACGTCCTTTCTGACTGCATCAGCACTGGCCTTTAGCGCCTTCTGCTCATCTTGGCTCAGCGGAACTTCGACAACGCGGGACACTCCTTCAGCTGAGAGCATGACCGGCACACCGGTGTATATGTCCTTTATGCCGTATTCGCCATCCAGATAGGCGGAGCATGGTAGTATCTTTCTCTGATCCAACGCAATTGCCCTTACCATTTCGCATATGGACGATGCGGGGGCATAAAAAGCGCTCCCTGTTTTAAGCAAATTGACAATCTCATCGCCGCCCATTCTCGTTCTTTCTACAATTGCAGCCATGCGCTTCTGATCAAGCAGTTGACTAAGCGGCACACCTCCGACAGATGCACTGCTCGTCACTGGAACCATCGATGGCCCATGTCCTCCCAGCACGAGAGCAGAAACCTGGGCTGGATCCATGTGCAGTTCCATTCCCACAAATGTTCTGAAACGTGCGGTGTCAAGCACGCCCGCCATCCCGAGGACACGCTTCTTCTCAAAACCCGTCTTTCTGAACATCAGATAGGTCATTATATCCATTGGATTTGTTACAACAATCACTATGGAGGAGGGAGCATATTTCCGGATGTTCTCCGCTATCCCGGACATTATTGAGGCATTTTTGTCAAGCAGGTCCGAACGCGTCATGCCTGGCTTCCTTGCCAGGCCTGCAGTCACCACAATGATATCCGAATCCTTAATGGAGGCATAGTCATTGCTTCCACTGATACGTGTGTTGAAACGCTCCAACGGCGCCGATTCGTACATATCGAGTGCGCGTCCTTGAGGAAGACCATCAATCACATCAACAAACACCAACTCATCAGCAAGGTCCTCTCTCGCTATCTTCTCTCCAGCAGTGGCTCCCACATTGCCAGCACCGACCATTGAAATTTTGCTGAGGACACCCATTTAGACACCGTCCTGACAGAAGGTGAGACCTAATAAATAGGTATTCCAGTTCTAAGCAGGGTGTAGACGGAGCGGAGGTGCGCGCTTTGGAAAAATTTGATATCATAGTTATAGGCGCTGGACCTGCAGGTTCCGCGGCCGCGATAGCTGCTGCCTCTGGCGGCCTCAGCGTCCTCCTCACTGAACGAGGCAGAGCGCCCGGGGACAAGAATCTCTTCGGTGGCAGAATTTATGATCACGCGCTTAAACGACTCGGCATCAAACTTGACGATCTCCCTTATGAGAGGTATGTGAACAGGGAAATGCTCGCATTGATGGATGAGACACACTGCACAGTGCTTGATTTCTTTGATTGCTCTGGTGCCAGAGGATGCAGCTTTGTTGCGCGAAGATCCAAATTTGACAGCTGGCTTGCATCAAAGGCAGAAGAAGCAGGTGCCATACTCGTGCCCTCAACTCGTGTGGAATCCCTGTCACTCAAGGATGGAAAAGTAACAGGCATTCGCGCTGGAGGGGAGACAATTGAGTGTTCATGTGTCATAGATGCAGAAGGGGTTACAGCAACACTTGCCAGGCAGGCAGGCGTGAGGAGGGATGTGCTCCCCTCCGATGTCAAGATAGGAGTCAAGGAAACTGTACAGCTGGACGGCAACAAGATCAATGAAAGATTCAACCTAAAGGAGGACGAGGGAGCTGCGTTTGTTGCCATCGGATACCCATCGAGATACATGACTGCAGGTGGAGGCTTCATTTACACGAATAAAGACAGTCTCTCTATTGGTCTGGTGCTCGATGCGGAGGAGGTGTCCTCCAAAAAAATTGAAGTCCAGTCCCTGATTGAGGACTTCAGACAGCATCCATACATACAGCGCCTTGTCTCCGGGGGACAGATTATCGAATATTCGGCACACATGATACCCTCCTTCCACCCCGCACCTGAAGACCTGATTGCCGACGGTTTCATGGTGGCGGGGGATGCAGGCGGCTTCTTCATCAACCACGGTTACACCTACAGAGGGGTGGACATGGCAATAGCCTCCGGCATGTGCGCAGGCAAAGCCGCAATGGAGGCGCATTCTGCAGGCGATTTCAGCAAAAAGTCACTGTCCGCATACACTCGCGAACTCTCCTCTGAAATATTCCCGGAACTCGCGGCCTCCGACAGGACTTACAAATTGCTGCACAATCCGAGGCTTTTCTCCCTTTACCCTCCCTCAGTCTCCTGTCTTCTCTCCTCCCTCTACACCATAGATGGCTTCGGTGAGAAGGGTGTCAAAAGCGCCTTTGAAAAATGCATGAGGGGCAAGATATCGATGTTTGCGCTGGCGAGAGATCTGTATTCACTCTACAGAAACATGTGAACTTCCGAACATCGCTCTAGTCATTTCCACAGCTTCCCTTGTCTCCCGGACATCGTGAACTCTGAGCACGTTAGCACCCAAAAGCCAGGATGCGACAGATGCCCCTATACTTCCTGCTATCCTACTATCGACTGGCTCCCCCGTTATCTTGCCTATGAAACCTTTTCTAGAAACACCAATGATCACTGGTCTTCCAATGGAGCGAAAGGTATAGAGTGACCGAAGGAGGAGCAGGTTGTGTGTGACGGTCTTTCCAAAACCTATACCCGGATCGAGCATAATGGCGGAAGGCTCCGCTCCATCAGCAATGCACAATTCCATCCTATGTAAAAGGAAAAGAGCGACCTCCGCAACAACATGTGTGTAGGAAGGGGAGAGTTGCATTGTGGAGGGGTTTCCCTGCATATGCATAATGATCAGGCCGCAGCCTGTCTCTGCAGCAAGCTGCCTCATGCGCCTGTCGGCGAAACCAGAAACATCGTTTATCACTGACACGCCCTCAGCCAAAGCAGCCACCGCGACATCAGGCTTCATTGTATCCACAGAAAGAGGTACCTTGAGCACACCCGAAAGGGAACGAATAACGGGCATCACACGGGCGAGTTCCTCATCTGTTGTAACAGGCGTGGCACCAGGCCGCGTGGATTCCCCACCAATATCTATCATGTCGGCCCCCTCATCCTGCATGGAAAGTGCGTGTTGAACCGCCGCCTCCCTTCCTACGTACTTGCCTCCGTCGGAGAAGGAATCCGGTGTAACATTAAGGACACCCATTATGAGCGGCCTGTCCATTGGTATGCTTTTCCCTCTGATGTGCAGCTTGCAAGGTGGACGAAGGGCGTTTTCCATCCTCTTGTGCAATTCGGCACTCAGATCAGGGCGGGAGGTCTCTAGCCACTCCACTATTTCTTGTTCTTCACCCAATATGACAGTTCCGCTTCCCTCCGCCGTCTTTAAGGATATTGCGGATAGCTTGCCTCCACCAGTCTGTATCTGTTCCTCCCCCTGGATAAGGGCACCGTACATTTCGGTGTGAGGAGGAAGTGAACCGCGAAGGAGAGGTAATATGGGCATTTTCAAATCAACACCAGCGATGCACTCACTGTTCCAATAAACTGCAAAAGCACCAGGTATTTTGTTCTTTCAGAGATGCGCACTGGATCTCCAGAGGCCCTGCCTATGCTCAAAACACAGAATATGGTTAGAATGGAGGAGAGCAGTATGGGGATAAGTGAAAGGAGACCTGCGTATGGGATAAGAAAAAGCAGAAACGCTACTGCCATTGAGAAGAGTACTGTTGTGTTAAATGTCGCATGGGTGACCCTTGCAGCCATTCGCTTCACATGCTTCTCCCCCAGAAGTGTGTCGACATCATTTATGTGATGCACGTACCTTATTGCAGTGACCCAGAACGCATTCGAAATAGAAATCAGGATTGCCATTAAACTCAGCCTTCCACTTATGAGATAGGAAAGCGCAAGCATGGGGAGTGGGCCGAAGGAAAGGAAGGGGACGATTTCACCGATTGCTCTCTCCCCTAAACGGAATGGAGGCAGTGCATACAGAACTGTGAGCAGAAGCCCTGCAGCGCCAATAGAGAGTATTACAACATAACCACTCTCCACAGCGCAGTAGAAGCCGGCAGCTGCGGCCGCAAGGAATGCTCCACCTGCGGAATATGCCATTTGCCTTTCTCCCACCCCTGTCTCAAGCATGAGGAATGGACCTGTGGGTATCAGTCCTCCACGCTGTGTCACCTGTATGTGAGAGATGGAGTCATGCACCTCGTTGATGAGGTTGGCGCCCACTTCGAATAGCAAGAGTGCGACTGCTGCAATGGCCCACAGTGCTATCCGTGTCTCCGCATGTACATGATATGCCCAGAAGAATGACAGCAGTATTATTCCGCCAGAGGACCAGTAGAGAGGAAGCCTAAGGCCCCTGATGAGTATCGAAGGGGTTAAGCGCGTGCAATCCACCTCATATCATATAGGCGACAACAAGCAGCACAATGAAGATATACATGCCGACTATGTTGTTTCTGAGAGCAGGAACTACGCGTTTCATGTCGCGCGTGTGACCGTGGGCGTAGAAATATGCACTATAGATCACTGGGGATGAAATGAGAGAGATAAGGATGGTTAGAGGCAGGAGGCCAGCGAGTGCCCCCGCCACAATCATCGCATAGATTACGGTTGCCAGTATCAGGTACACATTGACTGCGTTCTCCGGGCCCAGCATCGTGGCCACATTCTTTCGTCCCGTCGCCTTG
This sequence comes from Methanomassiliicoccales archaeon, assembly GCA_038881315.1. Lineage (GTDB taxonomy): Archaea > Thermoplasmatota > Thermoplasmata > Sysuiplasmatales > Sysuiplasmataceae > JAVZQA01. The sequence goes on along the minus strand of JAVZQA010000006.1, from coordinate 4,518 downwards.
TCAGCCTCTGCATCCGGCACCTCATTCATCACCACTAGATTCGCTATCAATATTCCACAGGGCACTGAAATGTAGACTGCCTCGAATGAATAATAATGGGCTTGAACAAAGAAGGCGCCCATAACAATGAGCCCTATTACGCAGAGCATCAGTTCTCCCAAACGGTTTCTTTGCCAGAAGGGGGAATAGAAGGTTCCCGCCACACCCCCGAATATGAAAAGAGGCACAAGCCCCCAGCCTGAAACAATGGAGAGATAGATGCCTGATATCAGGGCCAGTATGAGTGCTATCGAGGCGATATTAAACGCCTCACGCAAGGTAAGGCCGCCATCGAATATGATGCGTCCGCCGCCGCTATAAGGAGTCTTAACCGTCATGAGGTCTGTTCCAAATCTGTGATCGAAGAACTCGTCAAATGTGTTGGCTGCAATCTGGGAGCTCACTGCACCCAATGCTGCTATCAGAAATAGAGGTAGAGAGAACAAACCCGACCTGAAAGCTATTTCTGTCCCTAGACAGGCATATAGCAGGCTGATGAGCAGGTGAGGCTCCAGCACAATGCGCCATGTGATCAGGTTGGCCTTCCGCCTGTTCATGTATTTTTCATCCCGCTTTAAGTGTAAAGAGTTGTGGTTAAAATCTTAACCTCTCACCGCACTGCCACTATGAGTGCAACACCATGCGTCATAAGATATGTGAATGAAACATTGGAAAAGCCAGCACGCTTTGCCATCGACGCGACCTCCGCTGGATTGCCTAGATTCATGTATGCATTGCTCAGATGCTTCCAGGGGTTGCGCCCCCATTGTCTCTTGACTTTTCTGGGCACCGTTGCATATGCCAAGGAGGGAAGAATTGAATCCATATAGAGGCGCATGAAGTATCTCCTTATCCGGGTATCGGGCTCAGCTATGTCCACAATGACAGCCTTTCCCCCTTTTTTTAGAACGCGCCCCATTTCGCCAAGTGCACTTTCCCTGTTGAGGAAGTTCTTAAATGAAAAGCTGGAAATGACAGCGTCAAAGGTTCCGTCTGGAAATGGAAGCTTTTCGACAACACCGAGCACAGGTCTCAGTTTTTCATTTTGTAGTCTTTCAAGTGAAAAGCGTAGCAGCCGTTCATCCGGTTCGAGCATGCAGATTTCCTTTCCGTGCAGTAGCTTGGTCATCGAGCCAGGGCCGCTTCCAACCTCCAGAACATGCATCCATGGCTCCGTCTCCCTCGCTGCTTTCCTACGCCATCGTTCCATCATGCCGAAGGAGATGAGAGAGGCGGCCCTGTCGTAATAGGTGGATATTCTCGCTATATCCTCTTCAATACTTTCCCATTCGGCCTGCTCTCTTTCGGGCGCCTTCATCCAATCCTGCTCTCAGTTCATGTTGAAATACTTATTTGATGAAGACCTTTGTCTTGATGGTGATGGATTGAAGGCTTGGCGCTTTGACACCTTCGGAAATTATGAGAAACTGAAGCTCGAGGAAATTCGGGAGATGGTTGTGGGGGAGCACGAGGTTAAGATAAGAGTGGGTGTGGCAGGCGTGAATCCAGTGGACAGATCCACGCTCTCCGGCAGATTCGACTGGATCCGGAGACCGTTTGTCACTGGGGCTGAATTTACTGGCACAGTGGTGGACGCAGGTGGTAAGGTAAACGGAATATCGAAGGGAGAGCGCGTTGCAGTATTTCCCCGCCTCTTCTGTGGCAGATGCCACTACTGTCTAAGGGGTGATGAGACTGCATGCCTGATAAACACACACATGGACAGGGCACCTTTCATCATTGGTGTGGAAAGAGAAGGGGGATGGGAAGAATTTGTGAATGTGCCTGATACAAATGTCATTCCACTGCCTGACCACATAAGTATGCTGGATGCTGCTACCGTTCCAGTGGACGGTGGAACGGCAATGAGAATGGTTGGTAGGGCACATCCTTCCCCTGGAGAGTTCATGCTGGTTATGGGCTCCACAGGAGGCATCGGCAGCTTTGCAGTACAGCTGGGCAGAATGTACGGATGCGAGGTTGCGGCCGTTGTTTCCAGGGATGAGCACGGTAATAAGCTGTCGGAACTGGGCGCAGATCACATTATAAACAGGGAAAGAGAGGAGGTTGTTAAGCGTGTTAAGGAACTCACTAACAGCAGGGGGGCAGACATCGTTATAGATCCGCTCGGTAGTGCGACCTTTCAGAGCAGCACACTCGCACTCGCTCCATTGGGGAGATATGCGACTTGCGGCATACTGACAGGGGCAAAAGCGGAAGTCGATCTTGCGCGCCTTTATTCCATGCAGATAGAGTATATCGGGTCTACAAACATGAGGAGGGTGGATGTCATAAATATGCTCTCCTTCATAGCATCTGGAAAAATAAAGCCGCTGATTGACAGTGTATTCAACTTCAACGATCTACCGAAGGCGATGCAGCGCCTGGACACGAAAGGCAGATTTGGAAAGGTCATGATGCGTGTCGATGCGTCAGCCAAATAATGGGGACAGAAGGGATAGAACCTTATCGTCCACAAACTTCTTTCTGACCCCTTCAGAGAGGGGCACTTCCTCCACGCCGGAACCCCTTATTGCCACCATTACACCGAACCTGCCTGCTCTTGCAGCCCTGACGGCCGCAACACCCAGCATTGAAGTCATCACCCTGTCATATGCGTTAGGTCTTCCTCCGCGTATTGTGTGCCCAAGGACTGTTGCCCTGGTCTCCATGCCGGTTTCCTGTTCTATGAGCCTTGCGAGATAGGAAGCGTTGCTTTCCCCTTTTGCCCTGGCCACTAATTCGTGGCCAAACTCGTCGCGCTCTGCTTGACGCACACCGAAGTTAACCCCCTCTGCAACCGCGATTACGGTGCCTTTTTTACCCTCACTGTGCCTCCGCTTCACCAGTTCCACGACATCTTTCAGAGGAGTTTCCTTCTCAGGCAGCAGAACCATATGAGCTCCGGCAGCGACAGCACTGAAGAGTGTAATCCATCCCGCGTCCCTCCCCATGACCTCAACCACCATCACCCTGTCATGCGAAGCGCCTGTTGTTTTGAGGCTCTCAATCAGTTCCATTGCACTATCCACAGCAGAAAAGAAACCGAAAGAGAAATCCGTACCCGCCAGGTCGTTATCTATTGTCTTTGGCACGCCGATTACGGGGATCCGCATTTCGTGCAGCTTGAGAGCAACACCAAGTGTGTCATCACCACCAACCGCAATGAGCACGTCCGCTTTCAGTTCAGAAAGATGCAACTTTATAGTTTCTAGGCCACGTTCCCGTTTCAGCGGATTCGTCCTCGAAGTGCCGAGCATCGTGCCCCCAGTGCCAATGCTGTCCTGAAACTGTCCGAAAGTCAGCTCCTCTGCACTTATGTCGAGCAGCCCTGCCCAGCCATTTCTGATGCCCGTAACCCTGTCGCCGTGCAGCCTTGCATCCGCGAGCACCCCTCTAGTCACTGCATTCAGACCTGCGCAGTCTCCGCCTCCGTTCAACAGTGCTATGTGCATATTCCTCACTTCAGTTTCATCGCATCCTGAACGCTCCTACCTTCAATAACAACTGCATTCAGGCGTCTCGCGGTTTTGATTGGATCTTCACTCTGCCAGACATTTCTTCCCACCGCTAGCCCTGCTGCACCCGCTGAAACAGCTTCGTATGCCTGTGTGAGAAATGCAGCCTCGTCCGCCGCCTTCTTGCCTCCTGCCATATAGACAGGCACGACACCTGCAGACCTCACAGCCCACGCGAAGCTCTCTTTGTCCCCCGTGTATTTGACCTTGGCGGCATCGGCACCAAGTTCGAGCGCTGTCCTGGCAGCATAGGCAACCATCTCGCGTGCGGTATCGTTTTTAACGTATTCCCCGCGTGGATACACCCAGAGCACCACGGCAAGACCTGACGCATGAGCTTCCTCCTCTATCTTTCCGAATTCCTTAAACATCTCCCCCTCGTGCTCGCTCCCTATGTAAATTGTATAACCGACAGCGCTTGCGCCGAGTTTGATTGCATAATCCACTGAACAGTGCTGCCTTGCTACAGGTTCACCACCATAAATCGCCGTCTTGGCGTTCAGTTTGAGTAGGAGGGGAATTTCTAGCTTTTCGTGGTATTTTTCTGCGATCCCCTTCTGACATGCGAATGCGTCAAACTCTCCCCTGTTTGCTATGTCCACAACATAGGCTGGATCCACATTCCTTGTGTCGAAATCTGTTGGTCCGTGTTCAATCCCCTGGTCATATGCAAGTATCAGCGACTTTCCGTTTCTCATGAACCTGCTCATTCTTCCCATGTAGATCACCTGATGCGTACCACTTGAACTGATAATTATTTCTTATTCCCTTTCCTGAACGTGAGAAGATTAAGTTTTGCGGTGTGGCTGTATACCCTCTCAAAGACGGAGGAAAAGGGAAGGAGCGCAATTTCCTCAATATTGTTAGCAAACCCGTCAATCAAATGGCCACCGAAAGAGATATGGTCTCTTCCGGCGAAAGAAGCGTGCAGATGCACTGAAGGTTTATTATCTAGCATTGC
>JAVZQA010000005.1:0-32092 GCA_038881315.1 Methanomassiliicoccales archaeon | reverse complement strand
ATGCGTGAAATAGAACAGCAGCCCGTCTGCTTTCCTTCTCAAACAAGCAAAGCCAAAACGCTCGAACTGGACAGTTTCCCCCTCTTTTATTTCAAGCGAAGCCGGCTCCGCATAACCGTCTGCAATGGTACCATCAGGCATAACAACACTTGCTTCCACAGCCATCTCCACTGGCACCCATTGAATACGCTGTATGTTTTTGTTCTCCCTTCCCGTAAAGAGAGCCTTCTTTTCGAGCATTACGTTGCAGAAATCCTTCAGCCTTACCTCTGTCTCCCGCATCTTTCTAAAATCCCTGCCGGAAATATAGACACGGTTTGAGGGAAGTAACTTCCTTTTGCCAAATTCGGGTCTATCAGGGTGAAGATAGCTTTCTATCTCCCCCTGGATATCCATATTCTCTATCTCTATGGATACAGGTTCATCCACAAAGTAATACCGCTTGGCCACCGGCTCAAGCAATCGCCTGTTTTCCGCATATATGGATTCAACTGGTACTTCAATGTCAGCAAGACTCATGCCGAGGCTGACCATGAAGCTGCGGATTGCCTCGGGTCTAAAGCCCCTAGCCGCAAGTGACTGCAAGCTCCATGTTCTGGGATCGTCCCATCCGGTGTAAACACCGGTAGCCACCTCTTTGTTTGACTTGCTCTTGCTTATCTTGACCCCTTTTATGCGCAGCAAACCGAAGTGCTCGAAGCGTGGCCCTTCTATACCCAGCCTGTCCCAGATGAAGCGCTCCATCATATCCTCCATCACCAGGTCTTTTCCTCTGATGACGTGCGTCATGCCCAATTCTATATCATCTACCGCCCACGAAAATTCAAGCATCGGCCAGACTCTGTATTTCCTTCCCACTCTTGGATGTTCCCTATCCGAGATCCTGCACAGCACCCTGTCCCTGAAGGCAGGGTTGCTATGCGATATGTCAGTCTTTGCGCGCAGAACTGCCTCCCCTTCCGCGAAGGAGCCATCGAGCATCCTTCCCCAGAGATCAAGGTTTACATCCACATTCTGGTCTCTGTGGCTGCATGCTATTCCCTTTTCACGGTTTTTACGCAGTGTATCGGCGTCACATAGGCACACATAGGCAATCCCCTGAACAATCAATCTCTCCGCCCAGCTGTAGAAGAGTTCCAATCTGTCGGACTTGTAGTACTCCGCATCCCACTTAACTCCGAGCCATTCGAGCCCTTCTCTTATGAGATCATACGATTCCGCGGTGGGGAGCTTTTCTTCAGAGCCTATTGTATCGTCAAAGACCAGCAGCAGCTTACCCTTGTATTTCTTTGCATACTCATCGTTGAGTATGAGCATTCTGACATTTCCTATGTGCAGTGCACCCGACGGAAAAGGTGCAAGTCTTACGGTGAACCCTTGTCCCGCACCCTCTAGCTCCCTGAGTTCCTTTGGCTTTGACTTCTTCTCCCTTGTCAGGAGTTCAGGAGCTCTGAGCCTCAATTCGTTTTCTCTTGTTGCAGCATCTAGACCGTTAACCTTTTCCACTGCCTCGGTTGCAAATTTCATTACAGTTTCGGGTGAAACATCTCGGAAGAGCGCAATCAGTTTACCTACAACAGGCATCACCTGAGCCTTCCCCTTGTGCTGCACAGCATTGAATAACGCTTCCACGTAAGCGCGCTCACTGAGCTCTTCCATCAAAGCTGCAGAAACAGTGAATCTGCTTTAACGTTTGCTCCTCCCCCGGCAATCTATTAAAGGAAGCTTAAGGCATGTCTTATACGTTGCACCGTTTCAGGCTGGATGCGTTCGAGAGGCGCCTCTACCAGGATAACATTGCAGCCAGGGCCTCGGCTGTCTCAACGCTTGTTGTCCTTCCAACTGGCCTCGGCAAGACAGTGGTGGCGATCAAGGTGATGGATGCTGTTCTAGCTGAAAGAGGGGGGGCTGTGCTCCTCATGGCCCCAACAAGACCACTAGCGGAGCAGCATTATCAGCTCATAACCAAATTTTACCTAAATCCCTCATCTGTCTCCCTTATGACAGGCGAACTTCCACCAGACGAACGCCTTCCCCTATGGCATTCGAGCGATATAATAGTGGCAACGCCTCAGGTTGTTCGGAATGATATTGTGTCTGGAGCGGATCTGACACGTTTTTCTCTTCTCATCTTCGATGAGTGTCACAGGGCAACAGGTGATTACCCCTACACAGACATAGCTGCCGAATACCTGCGTTTGAGGTCTGAACCACTAGTCCTGGCGATGACAGCCTCCCCTGGCGGAAATATGGAAAAGGTTCGACAGATGTGTCTTTCCTTGGGAATAAGGCATATTGAAACAAGGACTGAAGAGGACGCGGATGTCTCGCCTTATGTCCGTGGGACAGAGGTAAGATGGAAGGAACTTGAGCTTCCCTCAGCAATAATCCGAGTTGCTTCCGAATTGAGGAACATATACGAATCAAAAATACAGTCGCTCCAGCTGCTTGACATACTACCGGCAGATTTCAAGGGGAGCGTGAAGGAACTGCTGGGTTCAGCGGGCAGGATACAGGAGCTTTATGGGGGAAGGGGCGCGGGCCAGATGTTCAGGGCAATGAAGTTACACGCAGAAGCTTTGAAGATAGGTCATGCACTCCTCCTGGCAGAGACACAGCCACTTTCAACTGTGAAAAGTTACCTCAAACGTATGGAAAAGGATGCAACGGCAAGGCCGAGGAGTGCGGCTGCATCTATTGTGAGAGATCCGCGTTTCATCTCAGCTACAAATATCCTCTCCAAAACCACGGATGAAAACCCTAAAATCGGTGCTCTTGTGGAAGAGTTGAGAAACGCACTTGCCGCTGGTATGAAACGCGTGTTAGTATTCACTCAATACAGGGAAACTGTCGAAGAACTTGTATCGAAGCTCTCTTCAATCAATGGGGTGAGGGTGGATAAGCTGATCGGTCAGGGGGCACGCGGGAATGAACGTGGCCTTAAACAGAAGGAGCAGATAGAAGTGCTCAGTCGTTTCAGGGAAGGGAAACTGAATGTTCTTGTGAGCACCTCGGTGGGGGAAGAGGGACTGGATATTGCGGCAACCGACCTCGTCATTTTCTTCGAACCTGTTCCGTCTGAAATAAGAACCATTCAGAGGAAGGGGAGAACAGGCAGATCGGCCCCAGGCAGTGTGCTCGTCCTCATGAACAAGAACACAGCAGATGAGGCTTACTATCACGCGTCAAGAAGAAAGGAGAGGATCATGAAGGAAAACCTTATGCGGCTCGATGAGCACCTGCAGGATGCCACCTCATACAGAATAAAGAAACAGAGCAGTCTCCTAGACTTTAGTCACTGAGTAGCGAGCGCACCCACCCCATCAGTTTCTTATGAATGGACGGGGAAGAAATGAATATGAGTATTCCTCCACCTGCAGACTGCAGGATTGTGCTGAAGATGTAAATGGAAATGGGCACATATATGCCCAGCCCAATGCCTATGCTCTGCTTCACCATGAAAATGGAAAACCATTCATTGTAATGGAATGTGTAATAATAGAGGGTCCATGCAATGGCCCAGAAGCCCATGGAAATGGAGGCGATGCCTAGCGCCCCTAGTGGGACTGCCGCCTTCTCGCTGTAATATGTGATGGCCACCGCCACTGCAAATATGAAAATGAAGGAATAAATAGCAAAGTAGTAGAGGAAGTCATGCAGACGGGATGGGAAATACACATCTATGAGACCTATCAGCACGCCGAATATACTCCCTGCAATATAGGGAGTGATGGAAGAAAGACTGCTGTATTTCGTCACCCGCACCGTTTCTTCCATTTCGCATCCGCCTACGGCAGAAAAAGTGCACGGCGATGGACTATTAAAGGAGTGCGGATCTGCCGTCTATTCGCCTATATCAGTTCAATGTAAATATTAGATCATGGTTAAAAGCACGTCCCCAGCAAGGTGAAATGCATTGCTTTACAGGGAACTGACAGACCTCTATGAAAGGATAGAATCCACCACGAAACGCCTCGAGATAACCGCAATGCTTGTGGATCTTTTAAAGAAAGCAGCATGCGACGAAATAGCCAACCTTGTCTACATGACGCATGGCAAACTCCATCCCGACTTCTATCCGGAAAAGATTGGAATGGCAGAGAAAATGGCACTCCGGACACTTGCAGGTGTTACCGGTAAGCAGATTTCAGAAGTGGAAGCAGTATACAAAGAACTCGGAGACATCGGAATGGCAGGGGAGAAGCTCCTTTCCTCATCGGCAGAAAGGCATGAGCGCAGGAAGCTGCACATAAATGAGGTGCATGATGAACTCGTGCGCATTTCTGAGGCCTCCGGGGAGGGTTCGCAGGAATCCAAAGTGAATCTGCTTGCAGATATGCTTTCATCCTCTACGCCCAAGGAGGCTAAATACATACTTCGCACGGTCGTCGGAAAGATGAGATTGGGTGTGGCGGCCATGACGCTTGTTGATGCGCTTGCATCTGCCTTCGCAACAAAAGAGGAGAGGGATGAGGTGGAATATGCATTCAATATCACAAGTGATCTGGGGACGGTCGCATATGTATTGTGCAATGAGCATATGAAAGGATTGCGCAATCTGAAGCTGCGGGTCAATGTTCCTATAAGGTCAATGCTTGCGGAACGGCTACCAGGCATAAAGGAGATCCTCGAAAAGTTGGGAGGCAGAGCTGCATTCGATTACAAATATGACGGCCTCAGGATGCAGGCACACATAAATGCAGGAGCAGTAAGACTCTTTTCGAGACAGCTGGAGGATCTCACCTCCCAATTTCCAGAGATTGCGGAGGCAGTGGGCAGGGCTTTCAAAGGCAAGACAGGCATCGTGGAGGGGGAGTGTGTTCCTGTCGATCCGAACACAGGGGAGATACTCCCATTTCAGGTCGTTTCCAGACGAAGGGGTAGAAAGCACGATGTTGGTAAAGCGGCCGAGGAATTTCCTGTCTCCCTCTTTCTATTTGACCTACTGATGGCTGACGGGCATGATTACATCCATTCCCCCTTTCCGGAGAGGAGAAGGAAATTAGAGGAGATGATAAAGGAGTCTGACCGTGTTCGTCTCTCCACACTGAAGGTTACAGATAACCTCGAAGAGGCTGAGCGCTTTTTCAATCAAGCCCTTGAGGCCGGATGCGAAGGGCTTGTGGCGAAGTCGATCGCACCTGATTCGGTTTATCAGGCAGGTGCGCGCGGATGGCTTTGGATCAAGTACAAGAGGGATTACAAATCTGAGATGGTGGATACTGTTGATCTGGTAGTCGTGGGAGCATTCGCAGGTCGCGGGAGCCGCAGTGGGACATATGGATCAATGCTCATGGCCACATATAACAAAGAGAGGGAGCTTTTCGAAACAGTCACCAAACTAGGCTCCGGCTTCGATGAGGAGACGCTCTTCTCGCTTCCCAAACGTCTTGCTCCCCTTTTACTCAATGAGAAGCATCCGGAAGTGGATAGCAAAATGCAGGCTGATTTCTGGTTCAGACCGTCTATGGTGCTTGAGGTGCTGGGTGCAGAGATCACACACAGCCCTGTACACACGTGCTGCTGGGACAAGATAAGGAAGGACTCCGGCCTGGCAATCCGTTTTCCCCGCTTCACCGGAAGATTTAGGGATGACAAAGATGCCTATGATGCAACAACAAGCAAAGAGATAATGGAAATGTACAGTATGCAGCTCAAGAAGACCAACTAGAGCAGTGTGGGGATCTCCGGTGGCAGTGAGGCAACCTTTACACCCGCCTCCTCGAGGCTCCTGATCTTGCTCTCCGCCGTACCCTTGCCCCTGCTTATTATTGCACCCGCGTGTCCCATGCGCTTGCCTGGGGGGGCGCTTCGTCCAGCAATGTAAGCCACAACCGGCTTGCTAACATGCTTGCTGATATATTCTGCAGCCTCCTCCTCAGCCGTCCCACCGATCTCACCCACCATCACTATCTTTTTGGTTTCGTCATCTTCTTCAAATAGCTTCAGCGCCTCTACGAAATTCATGCCTGTAATTGGGTCGCCGCCTATGCCTATGCATGTCGACTGGCCAAAGCCGTGATCTGTGAGCATGTTGACTATCTCATATGTAAGTGTGCCGCTTCTGGAGATAACGCCCACGCTTCCCTTCCTAAATATCTTGGAGGGCATGATACCAATCTTGCACTTTCCTGGAGAGGTTATGCCAGGGCAATTGGGACCTATTATTGTTGTGCCCCTTATCCTTGCGTAGTTCACGAACTGCATTGTATCCAGGAAGGGTATGTGCTCTGTAATAACCACCACCAGTTCCAGACCTGCCTCTATCGCCTCAAGCACCGCATCACACGCGTATGGGGCAGGGACGAAGACACAACTTGCAGTTGCTCCAGTTCGCTCAACTGCATCTGCAACGGAATTGAACACACTCAGTGACCCAACTTTCTCTCCTCCCTTACCTGGTGTCACTCCACCAACCACTCTGCTGCCGAACTCTAACATGGATTTTGCATGGAATTGTCCCTGGTGTCCCGTTATTCCCTGCACAATGACCTTTGTATCAGCATCCACCAGTACAGACATCATTTCACCCCTGCTGCCTTCTTTGCCGCTTCCGTCATATCGGTGGTTGCGGTGATGCCCACTCCGCTCAGTATTCTGACCGCCTCCTCCTCGTTTACACCACGTATACGTGCAACCACAGGTATTTTCAGCCCGTCCCTTTCCACCGCCGCTTTTATGCCTAGAGCAACGGTATCGCATTTGGTTATACCGCCGAATATATTGAGGAATATGACGCGGGGAGTGGCTTCTTTCAGCAGTTCGAATGCTTTTGCCACCTTTTCTGGATTGTCTGTCCCACCAAGATCAAGGAATACGCCTGCCTTCCCTCCCCATGCGTTGAGTGTATCGAGTGTTGCCATTGTCAGACCAGCCCCGTTCGCAATGACACCAATGTCCCCGTCAAGCTGTACAAATGCAATCTCCTCCTTTCTGGCCTTCGCTTCAAGGGGGGTTAGTTCGGCAGTCTCTCCCGCATATTCTGGGTGTCTGAAGAGCGCATCGTCATTTATTGTGATCTTGGAATCGGCTGCAATCAGTTTCCCCTCTTTGGTGATCACAAGCGGATTTATCTCCACAAGTTCACAGTCCTCACTCATGAAGAGAGTAAGAAGGGATCGTGCGAGTTTCTCCATTTCATTCAGCTGTTCCTTGCTCAATCCCAATGAAACACCCAATGCTCTTGTCAGGAATGAGGAATAACCGGAAGGTGGAACCTTTCTTATCAATATCTTCTCATGTGGAACACTCTCTATTTCAACGCCTCCCTCTGCGCTACTCATCATTACTATCGAACGTGAGCTCCTGTCCAAAGTGAAACTGAAATACAGCTCTTTTGCCACTTGCAGGCGTTCCTCAATGAGAATGCATCTGACCTTCTCTCCATGAATTGTCATTTTCATGATATCTGATGCATGTTGCCTTGCCTCTGCAACATTCTGTGCAAACCTTATGCCGCCGGCTTTCCCCCTCCCACCAGTGAGCACCTGTGCCTTGACTGCTGCACTGTATGGAATATCCTTGATTTCATCCGGTGTATTGACCACGTAGCCTTTCGGAATCGGCACACCGTAACGGGAAAGCAGTTCCTTGCCCATGTATTCAAAGAGTCTCATCCTGATGCCTTCTGCCTCTGCCTATGCGCCTGATAATATTAAAATTGCCCATTTTCATATTCACTATTTCTATGAAGCAGTCGCGGTTTGCATCCCTTGGCCGCTGTACGTTTGTAGCACATTCGATATTTCGTGGAATCAAAGAATGCCTACTATGTAGAACAGCCGAAAGCGGGTTATCTTACCTTTCTCCAGTGCAGCATCCCTCCTGCGCGTGCTGAGGTCGGGGCGCAGATCCCTGCTCCCATGAAAGCATTCTAAAAAATCATCTGAGAAGAAGTAGACCGTTTCTGACCGTATAGCTCTCCAGCAACTTCTCATCCACTTCAGCTCCAATACCATTCCCGTTGTTAGGCGTGATTACACCTTTCTCCATCCTGAACGGGTTCAGAACTATATCTTTGGCGAAATAGCGCTCATTGGGTGAAGTGTCACCAGGATAATCGACTGCTTCAAGGCTTGCAAGTGACACATTAAAACATCTGCCAATTCCTGTCTCGAGCATACCGCCGATCCAGCAGTGCCCTCCATGTTCTCGCGCAATTGACGCTATCTTGAGGGAGGGACCCATGCCTCCCACTCTTCCAGGTTTTATGTTCACCACGCTGCAGGCGCCCATTTCAAATGCATCTTCCGCTTTCCCCGGGTCGGTTATAGATTCATCGAGGCAAACAGGTGTGGAAATCATAGCGGAAAGTTTGGCATGGTGCACCAGATCATCATGCTCCAGCGGCTGTTCAATGTAAACTAGTTCGTACTTGTCCATCTTCCGCAATGTTTCAACATCGCTGAGTGTGTAGCAGGAATTGGCATCCGCACTCAGCCTTATGTCCGGGAATCTGTCCCTGATTGCCGATAGAACTTCGAGATCCATCCCCTTTTCTATCTTTACCTTGATGCGCCTGTATCCGGTCTCAACCGCGGCTTCAACCCGCTTCACCATCTTTGCCGGACTATCCAGGCCAATTGAAATGCCCGTTTCGGCAAATCCCCTGCCTTTGCCCAACATGGAGTGGAGTGGAACCTCCTTTTTCTTGGCTGCATAATCCCATAGCAGCATTTCTACAGCGGCCTTGGCCATATTGTGGCCGCGTATCTGCCTGGCCCGCTTGCAGAATGTATCGGGGTCCGGGAGATCTTCTATGAACTGAACAAGAAAATCAGATATGATGTGCAGCGCTGTCTCATTATCCTCGTAGCTGTAGTATGGGTCCACATCAGCGACGCATTCTGAATAGGCGGTGATGCCCTCGTTGCGCAGTATGAGTAATATCGCCTCCCTCGCATACTGCGTGCCAAAACTTGTCTTGAAGGGCACTAGCAGTGGAATACGCACGACTTTGAAGCGCAGATCCATATCTATTCATCCGCCTATCTGGGACATGGCGTGGAGCGTTTCGCTGCTTGTCCTTCCTATGTCCAAATAATGTCTTTCAGGTTTCCAGGTGAGCGCATTCCTTATTGTGGCTGCGATTTCGCGGACGCCCCCTCCTGCATTCAGTATATTTCTCAGATCGACCATGCTGTCCCCGAAGAGACACAATCGGAGCCTTCCGTCGGAGGTGACACGTATGCGGTTGCATCTGCTGCAGAAATTTCCGGAGAGGGGTGTTATGAAACCCACAGAACCTTCATATCCATCCACCTTGTAGTTAACCGACGGACCCGCGCCCTTATCAGGTGTGAATGGTGTAAGGTGGAAGTGGTACATTAGCACCTGCTTCGCCTCCTGCGCTGAGTAGAAAAGCTCCGGCTGAAAGTCAGCATTGCTCTTTAGAGGCATCATCTCAATGAATCTTATTGAAAAGCCTCTGTCGAGGGCGAAAAGTGTGAGTCTTTCAAGCTCATCTGAATTGACGCCTTTCATTAGAACCGTGTTGATTTTGATCGGCCATATGCCCGCATCCTGTGCTGCATCTATTCCTTCCAGAACCCTATCCAGTTTTCCTCCCCTTGTTATGGCACGGAATCGCTCTGCATTCAGCGTATCGAGGCTTATATTCGCTCTAGTTACACCTGCCTTCCTCAGGTCGTGCGCCTTATCAGCAAGAAACATTGCATTCGTGGATATCGGTACATCTTCGATGCCTTCAACACCGGAAATTTCCGCGGCAATATCACATATATCATGGCGCATTAGTGGCTCGCCTCCAGTGATGCGCACAGTCTTTGTGCCAAGGCTCGCAGCCGCTCTAGCGATGGTACCAATCTGGGCTGCGGAAAGAAGAGAGGAAAACTTGGTGAAATGCATACCAGAGGAGGGCATGCAGTACACACACCTCAGGTTGCAGGCATCCGCCACGGAGATACGCAGATATTCTATTCGTCTCCCTATCCCGTCCGCGACCGTCAACACAAAGCATGGATGCGGGCGCCGCATGAAATAGTTTTACCCTTCTCTCTGTTTTCAGTTAAATAATTGATTGTATCTATTCTGCCTGCATGTCCCCTGCCTATATAGCACTCCTCTCAATACTTTCGATATTCTCGGTGGGTTTGCTTCTTATTGAGGGTTTGCGAATTGGACAGAGAAGGAAGGAGAGTTTCGACATTCGCACACCATCGATGAGGGTGTTGGTCATCGTACCCTGCAGGGGCATTGATCTCACACTGCAGGAAAATTTGGAAAGCCTCATGCATCAGTCCTATACTAATTATGAGATTGTCGCGGTTGTGGACGATTCCAGTGACCCTGCTCTGGAAGTAATCGGAAGGGTGGGGATGCGATGGACTGTCTCCAGTGTAAGTTGCGGTAACTGCAGTGGGAAGGTTAGGGCCATAGCCACTGCTCTGCAGTCCTTCCCCTCATTCGATGCATATGTGATAGCGGATTCGGATGGCACATACGAGAGGGACTGGCTTTACGAGATTCTCCTTCCCCTTTCAGATCCAGAATGCGGTCTCTCAACGACCTTTCCTCTTTTCGAAGCCCGTGGTGGCTTCTGGTCAAGAATAAAGATGCTTTGGGGATTTGTGGGGCAGAGCATGATGGACTCCCCTATAACCCGTTTTGGATGGGGAGGTTCGCTAGCTTTTAGGCGCTCTTTGCTGGAAGATGGCGGTATTTCAGAATTCAGCGAATCCGTATCGGATGACGGTGCGCTGACGCATATCTGCCACAGGAAGAAGTTACGTATCGCATACTGCGGAAAGACAATCGTACGCGTGAGATCAAGGGAAAACTTCCAGAGTTTCATTGAGTGGTCGAACAGACAGACCGCGCTTGCAATAGCCGGCAACGCGCTCCTATTTCCTATTGGTGTGGCCTATTTTTCTGTCAGAATTCTGCTGTTCATCGGTTCAATTGTGCTGGCCGCTCTCCTTTCACCATTTGTGCTGCTGCTACTCATCCCCTTTGCACTAATAATTGCCAGAATCTATTACAGACTGAAGGTGCGAAATCCTCTGTATGTGTTTCTCTTCTTTCTCAATGATTTCATCTATCTCTCCAATCTGCTCAAGGGGGGAAGAATGAAAACAATAACATGGCGCGGAAGGGTATACTCACTGCGCTGACATGCCCAGCAGGTTGTCGAAGGGATTCATGCATATTTTTATTGTCTCTTCTGTCCGTCTGAGCCTAAATCTGAATATGATATAATTGCCATCGGCTCTCTGTTCCATAATCTCATAGCCCTCGTTCCGCATTTTCTGTACAAATCTACCTAGGACGTCGTTCTTCCTTCTGTTTCTCTCCTCTGTCTTCTGCATAAACAGGGGTGAGGGGGCGTAATGCTTGAACTTCCCATCCTGCCTTTCCTCAAGCAATCCGGAATGAACGAGTTTCCTTAAAAAGTAACCTGCTGTGTTCTGAGTCAAGTTCAACGCCTCTCTTATCTCCTTTTGTGATCTGCCCGGATTGTGGAAAACGTACGTGAATATCTTACCCGCGTCCTCGAAATTGAGTAATGAGAGCATCGCGATTTCCTGTCTGTCAACAAAATCTACGGGATAATAGATAGCCCTATTTTCCACCCTTTCCTCGTTAATGAATTCATTGCGCAATAGCGAGGAAAGGTGCCACTTTACAGTATTTGGTGTGAGTTTGACCTCTCTTGCTATTCTAGATATGCTTGAAGCAGGATAGTTGAATATGACACTCAGCACTTCCTTTCTATTCCCCGAAAGCATCTTGCTTCTGGAATTACCCGAGTTACTGTGCCTGATGCCATTGTTCCTAAACTGGACATTCTCCGTTTTCATTAAATCAACCATCATACAGGAAGGTGCATCGAATTAACCTGGCTGACTGCTTATATTATTTATCCGCTGGATATCAGCTTACAGAACTCTCGTTTAGAGAAATGCATTTTAAGGACGAAGTAAGATCTGTCTTACGTGCTGCGAACACTCCTCATAGCAGTGGTTCTTCTTGCACTGCTGGTATCCTTGGCCGGAAATGTTTCAGCCTCCTCTACAGGCAAAGGTGCGATCGTCATACATTTCGATATGGAGGTTGACCAGGGCTCGGCAAATTATGTTCAGAAGGCGGCTTCCGGGGCCATTTCAAGCGGTTATGATATGGTCATAGTCATGAACACGCCAGGGGGCGAACTTGCCGACATGATTACAATTGTGGATGCCATACAGTCCGTGGAGGCTCACGGCCTTCAGGTCTACACATACGTTCCCCAGGATGGCCTGGCTGCGTCAGCAGGAAGCTACATTGCGCTTGCAACCAACCGCATCTATATGGCAAACGGCTCATTCATAGGCCCTTCCACGCCGTACGTGGTGGGTGGAAGCGCATCGGAACAGCAGCATGTGCAGAACGCAATGGTTGCGTACATGCGGTCACTTGCGCAGGAGAATCATTATAATGTGACTGCAGCCGTGAACATGGCGGAGAATAATACCGCTTATGCAGCGATCACTGCCTCCACAATAGGTCTGGTCACAGGTATGGCCCAGAATTTGAGCGTTTTTCTTTCTGATGTCGGTCTGCAGCCGACGGAGCTGCATAATTATAGCGAGCCTGTATACGACTCGTTTCTCAGTTTCCTCAGCAATTCAACAGTTGACGGCCTTTTCATACTGATTGGTTTTATTGCGGCAGCTATTGACCTGTTGCACAGAACAGTGATACTCACAGCAGTTGCGGCTGTGTTGATTGCGCTGGGCTTTCTCGGTGCGGAAGCCGTAGGCGCCCCCGTGGTAGCTATTCTATTGCTTGTTGTTGCTGCAGTTCTCATATTCATCGAGATCAAGGTGGGGCATGGTCTTTTTGTCACTGCAGGTGTCGCGGTTGGGCTGGTAGGCGTCTGGTTGCTCGCAGGAAATGCTGAAGGTTATTCTCCCTCTCCAGTCGGTGTAACCACTTTCCTTGGCTACGCGATCGTGGGCGGACTGCTGATTGTGGCTTTCATCTATTTAGCAAAACTGAGAGAGGCTATTATGCGACAACCAAAGGCTATAGATTACAACCGCCTATCTGGCAGGGAGGGGATAGCACTGACAGACATACTGCCCGGTAAACCCGGCGTTTGCAATGTCTCATCCGAAGACTGGACATGTATTTCTGATACACCGATTAGCAAGGGGACGAGAATAAGAGTGGTTGATTTCAATGAGGGAAGGCTGAAGGTTGAGGAATCGAGATAGATCACTTCTTTTCAACGCGCAGTGTAACCCTGTCGGGTTCCACACCTGTAACCTTTATTTCATCCCCTTCTGAAATTGTGGAGGTTGTAATGGCACTCCAGTACTCGTTCTCCACCAGAACCACACCTTTATTCCTAGAGTCAAAGGTACTCCTGGCCACTCCAGTTTTCCCAACATAGTCCTGAACGTTGTAATACCGCTTTCTGATTCTACGTATGGCAGTGGCCCTCAGCGCCAGACCTATGCCGAAACCTAACAGTATTAGCAGCACCCCGCCAATGAGATCTCCGACTGCAGAGTGTGTCGCGCCATAGATGGTGAAATAGACGCCCGCAATTATGATCAGGATGACTATTATGAGCTGTCGAATGCCGAAGAGAAAGATCCTATCTACAATCCCTTCTTTATTCCTTTGGCTCACTCTTTGATGCCTCCGATTCAGCACTCGAAATCATTGCTTTTATGGGTTCAAGGAGTCTGGTGAATTCAACTGGCATTATGAATTTGGTGGAAGGGCTGCTCCCAAGCGCTTTCAGTGTATCCAGATACTGAATCGTCAGCGTTTTCTCATCTATCCCCTTTGCCGCGCTGAAGACAGTGGTGAGCGCCTGCGCGTATCCTTCCGCTCTGAGTATGGCCGCCTGTTTCTCCCCCTCTGCGCGCAATATGTTGCTCTGTCTTTCCCCCTCCGCCACAGTTATGGATGCAGACTTCTTTCCCTCCGCCTCCGTGACAACTGCTCTCCTGTTCCTTTCTGCTGACATCTGAAGTATCATTGCATCCTGTACATTCTTCGGTGGGAGTATTTCCCTTATTTCAACATTGGTCACTTTTACTCCCCAACGCGTTGTGACCTCATCCAGTTTTGTCCTCAGCACCTTATTAATGTCTTCTCGCTTCGAAAGCACTTCGTCGAGGTTTATGTCACCAATAACCGCTCTCAATGTGGTGGTTGCAATACCCATAGCCGCTCCCTCGAAGTTATTCACCTGAACAACAGAATCGGCCGCATTAATGACCTTGAAATAAATTATGAAATCTATGTCTACGGGGGCATTGTCTTTGGTTATGCACGTCTGATGCGGTATCTGGAGGAAACGCTCCCTCAGATCCACGCGGACAGGTCTGTCGATGAACGGATATACCAGAACAATGCCAGGTCCTTTTTCCGCCTGAACCTTTCCAAATCTGAAGTTTACAATCCTCTGATATTCCTTTACTATCTTGATTGAAATAGCAAGGAAGATCAGCACAATCAGCACAACAACTATAATGCCGGCTGTAGCCCCTGCTGACGGTGCTGCCTGCAGCAGAGACGCCTTAAGCAATGTGCCGCCTAATGTTTCGAGCATTACTCCCAACTCCTGCTTATGTTGTAACAGTAATACCTCTCTCCACTATAATATAATGAATGTCTCCGCTGCAGATTAAATTCTTATAATTGTCATTCATTTGTCTGACGGATTGAAATTGTTCGGGAAGAGAAGGGATATCCGCAGGGATGCAAAACTTATGCCCGGGCAGCATGAAACTGCCGAAATATTTCAGATTGCAGGCAGCGTTCTGCTTTCCTATATAATAGTAGTGCTTATTCCATTCGCTTACATTGAAGGTTCTGAATTACTCACACCTTACGTCGGTGGGGCCTTTGAATGGACCCGCTTTGACATATTCCCGTGGAATTTCGTCGCCTTCTCCCTGTTATTTCTCTTCGGCTCTTTCTGGATAATCTGGTCCATGCACTACACGCAGCGAAAGCGTGTCCAATCCCACTTACTGGCCGAAGGACCGTACGCTTACTGCCGAAATCCGCGTGCATTTGGATATCTTGTGGTCATGCTCGGCTTGGGTATACTGATTGAGTCAGCAGTGGCTGTTTTCCTCCTTTTCCCTGCAATGGTTATCTGCCTAATTGTATATTTCAAACTCTTCGAGGAACCCTTGATGTATCACAGGCTAGGTGCAGCCTATCAGCAATACAGGGAGAGTGTGTCTCTGCTGCTTCCCGTGCCCCGCAATATTAGAAGAAGGTTTCAGTAACCTCTTTCCTGCATCCTCTGTTCCTGTGTGAGCGTCGTGATTTCTATTCCATGCATTGCCTCTCCAATGCCCTTTGATACCTCCGCCACGACCGACGGCTCATCGAAGTGCAATGTCGCCTCCACTATTGCTCTTGCCATTCTCTCCGGATGCTTTGCCTTGAAAATGCCGCTGCCTACAAAGATGCCATCACTGCCAAGGAGCATCATGAGCGCAGCATCTGCTGGCGTTGCAATGCCTCCGGCCGCGAAATTGACCACTGGCAGTCGCTGCAGTACTGCGGTCTCTTTCACCAATTCAAAGGGGGCTTCTATCTCCCTTGCGGCGGCTTGAAGTTCTTCATCCGAGAGACCCTTCAGTGACCTTATCTTCTGCATTACCGCACGCTGGTGTTTAACTGCCTCAATCACGTTTCCTGTGCCCGGCTCCCCTTTCGTCCGGATCATTGCAGCCCCTTCATTGATTCGGCGCAGGGCCTCTCCCAGGTCTCTGGCACCACAAACAAATGGAACAGTAAATCTGTGTTTGTCCACATGGAACTGAGGATCCGCAGGGGTGAGGACTTCGCTCTCATCTATCATATCAACTCCTATTTCCTGCAGGACGAGCGCTTCTGCAATGTGACCAATCCTGCACTTTGCCATCACAGGTATTGTCACAGCATCCATGATCTCGAGCACCTTTGCAGGATCGGCCATCCGTGCCACGCCTCCTGCCGCCCTTATATCCGCAGGCACTCTTTCAAGCGCCATCACCGCGACTGCTCCCGCCTCCTCAGCAATGGAAGCCTGTTCCGCGGTGGTGACATCCATTATGACACCGCCCTTCTGCATGCTTGCAAAGCCGCGCTTAATGAGCTCGGTCCCGTGCCTCAGTTTATTCATATCCAGATCAAGCGGCAACACAGATCACCATTGCTTCCAATGCATCTACTCGTATATATGCTTGAAAGGTCAGGCGGACGAATCCTTTTAACTTCATCATGCTTTGCATGGCGCATGGCCGGCAGGATGGACTCGGTGCAGGAATCTGGTACGGTGAGAATGGCTGACAGGGCGAAGGAACTTCAGGCAAAGGGAATCAATGTGATCTCTTTCTCCATTGGTGAGCCCGACTTTCCAACCCCTGAGCACATAGTTTCCGCAGCTGTGGAGGCGCTGCGAAGCGGCTTCACCAAATACACTCCTGCGGCAGGTATTCCTGAACTCAGAGAGGCAGTCGCGGAGAAACTGAGGCGCGAAAATGGCATTCAGGCAAGCGCAAAGGAAGTGCTTGTTACACCGGCTAAACATGCGATATTCATGTCCATATTCGCGCTTGTGAACAGAGGGGATGAAGTTATCATACCCGACCCCTGCTGGGTTTCATATGAGCCGATGGTGCGCATGGCAGAAGGTAAGCCTGTGCCTGCCCAGGCGGATGAGTCGAGCGGTTTTGTCACGACAGCGGAAGCCATCGAGCCTCTTATCACTGAAAGGACCCGCATGATAATACTCAATTCACCTGCGAATCCCAGCGGCAGCGTCGCGTCAAAAGGGCAGATGGAAGAAATATGCTCGCTCGCGAAGGAGCATGGACTCATTATTGTAAGTGATGAAATATATGAGCATATAATATACGACAAGCAGCACTTCTCACCGGCTTCTGTCCTTCCGGAGAATGTGATCACTGTCAATGGTTTCTCAAAGACCTATGCTATGACTGGCTGGAGACTTGGTTATCTGCATGCCCCGCGCTCATGCTTTGACGCCCTGCTCAAGGTGCAGACGCACACCGTGACCTGCGCCCCCTCCTTCGCTCAAAAAGCCGGAGTGGCCGCACTGCTCGGTCCTCAGGAAACCGTCAGCGAAATGCTGCGCGAATTTAGAAAGAGGAGAGATATGGTTGTGAATGAGCTACGTTCGATGCCCGATTTCAAGGTCTCTGTTCCGGACGGCGCCTTCTATGTTTTCCCGTCCTACAATTTCGATATTCCATCAGAACGGATGGCCGAACTTCTGCTTGATGAAGCACATGTGGCTGTAACACCAGGTATCTCCTTCGGAAAGAGAGGGGAGAAGCATATACGCATATCCTACGCAACATCCACAGAGAAATTAAAGACAGGACTGGCGCAGATACGGAATGCTTTGGAACGATTGAGCAATGGCTGAAAAGCCGAGCCGCATGTGTCAACGCATATCTGGGGGAAGCATGTTGGGTATGGAATCCTCGATTGGATAGTTGATGCCGCAGGCCGGGCATCTTATGTTACCTTCCAGCACCTCACCCTTTTCCTCTTTAGTGACAGAGAGTTCGAGCGGGTGATGTTTGCAGACAGGACAGGCAAGTATGTCCATCAGTTCTCTTTTCATGAGGGGGCATTGAACTCACAGACCTAAAAAATTTTCATGCCGGGTGAAACTGAAATACAAGCACTTCTTGACTGTATTGCCACTGTGACGAGAAACCCAGCGCTGAAACAGTGATGAGTGACGGGCGAGCCGAGTGGCATTCCACCTCATCTGTCCTTTTTTATCAACAGGCGAAGTGCACCTACCGCAACGCTGATGCAGTGGTCCATCCCCTTTTCTGCATCCATGATCTCCCCCGACGGTTCCCAGGGGGCAAGATCTGAAATGAGGCATATTCCTCCCCCTCTGATGCCCCACAACGTTGTAAGGGTGAGCACAGTACCCATCTCCATCTCTATGTTTTTGACATTCAGTCGCTGGGCATCCACCAGATCCTTCTCCCTAGAGGCGAGCAGGAATCCACCGTGTGCCATGGATGCATGTTTCCCTTCTGAAAGCACCCGGTTTTCAGAATAGAAGCCGTCAATCGAAAGCGTTACGCCAGCATGCACACGCATATTTGTTGACGAAGCTGCCGAAAGGAGAGCCTGCACCACATCGTGATGCGCGACAGCTGGGTAATTGTCAGGCACATAACTCCTGCTGGTTCCATCTCTTCTATAAGCTGCGGTGGTTATAACCGCCTCCCCGCGCTTCAGACCTCGGGCTACGCCTCCGCTCGTGCCCACCCTTATGAAAGTATCGGTTCCTGTGTTCGCCATCTCCTCCATTAATATGGCCGTGGAGGGTCCCCCAATGCCCGTGGATGCCACCAGAACCCGTTCATTTTCCAGCGCTCCTGCCATGATGTTGAATTCCCTCACGTTTCTCACCTGTTCGCTTCCCTCAAGGAGCGACGCGATCCTCGGAACCCTTGCTGGATCTCCGCATATGATTGCATATTTCCCCCCCTCCCCCCTTTCAAGACCCGTGATAATCTGTCCCATTAGTTCTCACCTATCAGTTTCCTGTATTCCTGTGGTTTCAGCAGGTTGCCCTCTCCTGCGGGCTTAAGAAGGGCAAACCAGCCCCCACCGTAAGGGTCCTTGTTTATGGTCTCTGGATGGTCGGCTATAGAGCTGTTAACTTCCAGTATCTCGCCGTCAACAGGGGCATACACTTCGGAAACTGTTTTGACCGATTCTATGGTCGCAAGCACCTCCCCTGCCTTTATCTTGCCTTTGGGTGCAAATTCGACATACACCACGTCGGTCAGTTCGCTCTGTGCATGGTCTGTGATACCAATTCTCCATCCCTTGCTCTCCTTTCTAATCCATTCATGCGTTTCCGTATATTCGAGGTCATCCGGTACAGAGGACATCAATGCTCACCGTGTCTCCTTCTGGAATAACATCTACTTCAATATTATTGTCTCGTAGAGTGGATATGCTTCTGAAAAATCAATCTACTCCTAATTGTTGTAACTTCCATGGATCAGGAAGTGCTTATAGAGAAAAGAGATGGGTACTCGGTTCTGCGACTGAACAGGCCAGCTGTGCTGAACGCGCTAAGCTTTGGTCTCGTCTCAGCCCTTTCATCCGCCCTTGAATTGCTGGACAAAGATGAAAAGACAAAGGCAGCTATTATAACAGGCGACACTAAGGCGTTTGCGGCTGGTGCGGATATAAAGGAACTGGCCTCTGCCTCATACCACTCACTGCTCAAAGAAGATCCTTTCCGCGTCTGGGACAGGATAATGAATTTCAGCAAGCCGCTGATTGCGGCAGTGGAGGGTTTTGCACTCGGAGGAGGATGTGAACTGGCAATGTGCTGCGACATAATTGTGGCTTCAAGTACTGCCGTCTTCGGCCAGCCTGAAATCAATCTGGGTATAATGCCTGGTGCTGGGGGGACACAACGCCTTTCAAGAGCAGTGGGAAGGCATATGGCCTCATATCTCATGATGACTGGCGAAAGGATGGATGCACAGACAGCCATGCAGGCAGGTCTCTTGTCCAGATTAGTTCCTGCGGGAGAAGCACTGAAGGAGGCGGAGCGGATTGCCGCCATTCTCTCATCCAAATCACTTCCGTCTCTCATGGCAGTTAAACGCGCTATACTCCTCTCCCAGGAGGTGCCACTGTCTGCCGGCCTACGCCAGGAGAGGACGCTCTTCTACTCTCTCTTTGCGCTTGAGGACAGGAAGGAGGGGATGGATGCCTTCATTTCAAAACGCAGACCCATTTTCAGGGACAGGTGAGCATAAGTTTCAAACGCTGAAAATCTGAAGAAACATATTTAATGCTCTGCTATAGGTAGATACAATGTCCTGCGCGAATAAGGGTGGTACAGCTGAGCGAAGAAATTAAAACCAAAATCTGTCTGGTTGGGGATACAAACGTGGGCAAGACAAGCCTGATCAGGCGTTATGTTCTCGATACATTTGATGACAAGTACACTTCCACGATAGGTACAAAGGTGACAAAGAAGAATGTAACACTGAAGCGGGAGGATGGAAAGGAATCTATAATGTCGATACTTATCTGGGACATAATGGGCCAAAAGGGCTTCAGGGAACTGCTCCGCGAGTCCTATTTTTACGGAGCTGAAGGTGCGGTTTGTGTATGCGATGTCACCAGCAAAGATACGCTTGAGGAGCTGAAATACTGGATAAGATCGATGGAGAGCGTTACCGGGCATATACCTCTTATTTTTGTTGGAAACAAGTGCGATCTAACCGACAAACAGCTTGTCTCAAGACAGGACCTGGAGCGTTTTGCGACAGCTTATGGTGCACGCTCGTTCCTTACCAGCGCAAAGACGGGAGAAAACGTCGAGAAGGCGTTCAGCTTCCTGGCCTCCGAGATAGTTTCCAGGAAGTGAGGAAAAGTTGAGGCGTGCCACCCTGTTTCCGGTTGCAAGGGGTCTGTCAAATTGGGTGGAGTGTGGAGGTTTTCTGTAATAGCTGTTTCTGCTCTCCTCATCCTGCCGGTATTCTTTGTCTATGGAGCAGTTGATGCTCCATCAACACACACCCCTGTTGTCTTCTATCTTCATGATGACGGCAGAGGTTTCGGTCATCCTGACAAGAGATACGACTGGGCAAATACTAGCAGGCCTTACAATCCGACCAGTCCTTATTTCATAAGTGACAGCTACCAGGGGGTGGAGCTGAATGCTACTGCACCCATGAATTCCTTCTCCTGGATAGCTTATCCAGCGGTGGGTGGAAATGTCTCGATTTCGGGGAATGTCACTGTTATCCTATTCCTCTCTGCCTCCAATACATCTATCCCCGTGGACCTTCAGGTAGAGCTGCAGAATCGCTCCTCCCTCTTTACACCAGGTCAGGTGATAGCCAGTGTAACCACAGGCAGCATTCTCATTTCTCCCAATGAGAAACTGCAGCTCAATATGAGTGTGGGTGGACAATACGTTCTTTCTGAGGGCAGTTTTCTGGAATTAAACGTCACGCGCATAGATAGTAATGCTGCAGTCTCCGTTTATATCGAATTCGATTTTAATTCTGCCCCCTCCTCTTTCACGCTTGAAATGAACAGCAGGGTCAACTCGATTCAGGCAACCCCAAGTTACAGCGCAACCTCTCCTGTTGTGCAAATACATGTGACGGCAAGCGACACATTGGGAAGCAGTGATATGTATGCAGCACAGCTCAGTGTGATTGGCACCAATGGAACAATTATTGTTTCAGGAAATATGACAGAGGTCAGCAGCAATGAGTATGGAGCAGCCTATGTGTTAACTGCCAACCTCACATATGGAAGCTACATGCTGAATATCTCCATCTTAACGCAGCCAGAGCTTTCAGGGGCAGTGGAGTATTTCAATTCCACCAGCCTTATGGTGGTTCCACCTTACCTAAGCAATTTCAGTGTTACTTCCCCCTCTTCCGCGCAGGCGGGTGAACCATTCACTGTGAGGGCAGAAGCATATTCGAGCGCCGGCACCCCTCTTATCGATTTTACCGGAAATGGCACGCTTCATATTCTTTTGAATGGCACTCAAATGGAGGAGACTGAACTCCATTTTATAAACGGCAGCGCCTCCTTGTCTCTCTCCCTCAATATCACTGGAAATTATACAGAGTTTGTTACTCTATTCAATGCGACCGGTTCCAGTCACATACTCATTCAACCCGGTGCCGTGGAAAGCATAAGGATCCTGCCCGCAAATGCGACGTTGCGCGCGGGCCAGACAATTCATTTCTCAGCAGAGGGATTTGATGAATATGGCAACCTCAACCGCACCTGGCAGCCAGTCTGGAGCGCAGAGGGGGGCAACATAACAACGGATGGATATTATACAGCCGTTAAGGCAGGTACATGGGAGGTTAATGCAACAAATCCGTCGAATGGCATTTCAGACAGCGCTCAAGTTTATGTGACACCCGGCGAAATTTACGCACTTCACATCTACCCCTCCATCTCTACCGTGGTGGCGGGTGGCGTCTACACGTTTGGTGTGTTCGGTACCGACGCATCCGGTAACAGAATATCTGTCTCATCCCCCTCATGGTCAACGGATGCAGGCGTCCTGGTTTCTGAAGGAAATGAGAGTGTGCTGACAGTCAGCAAGAACGCGCCTGCAGCTGTCTGGCTGGAGGTATCATCGCAAGGTCTGAGCTCTATCCTGCGTATGAATATCACACCCTCTACACTTGGACCTATCCTGCTCTCCCGGTTACCACTGCTTCAGTGGCCTGCGGGCTCTGAGAACTCCCTGAATCTTTCGAATTTCTTTGCTCTGCCCCCCGGAGACATTCTAGGCTGGAATGTATCGTATTCTACGCTTGCATACCCTTACGGGGAAGGGATACTAGGGAACACCGAGCTTACCCTTATCGCACGCCCCTATACGGCCGGCTATTCAAATCTCACACTGACAGTCTTTGATGCCAATGGTTATTCTTTCAGCACCCAGCTTTCTCTCCACATACTTCCTGTGCCTCAATGGAATAGTTCGTTGCCCTTCTACATCACAGTTCCTGCAGGCGTTCAGTATGCGCTTCAATACATGTATTTCCTTTCTTTACAGGCAAACGTTGAGACCTCCTCAGCATTTGTTTCAGCACACGGTCCCCTCCTGATATATGATTTCCCGCTTTCAGATGCTGGAGAGCATTTTGCAGTCGCACTGACAGCGAGTACTCAGTGGAACACAAGCGGAACGGTGGTGCAGATCGTTACTGTAGCCGACATGTCACCGCCTCTGCTTAACACAGCAAGGGCTCCCCCTTCCAGCATATCCTTGGATATCGGTGCAACCTACACCCTTTCCTCCCCACTCAGTGATTACTTTATTTCCCCTTATCCCCTCACGTTTCAGATAGCCTGTAAAAATGTAACCGCCTCCATATCCCACGGAAGACTCGTTGTAACCGCGCCATCACGATACCTATCGGCTGCGGGGACGGTTCTCGTGTCTGCTTCATATGATGGCGGGTACGCATTTTTGCTCATAAATGTCCATATTGTAGATGTTGTAGAGCCGCCCTATGTCAAAACGCTTCCAACTGTTCATGTGCACTATTCCGACGTAAATTACAATTATGCCTTCCCCCTGGCACCATATGTTACAGTCAATTCAACGGTCCTCTCTGCGGTGACTTTGATCACTGGGAGCGAGTACATTTCATTCTCAAGCAACAATTTTTCACTGCTCTTTTCAATGCCTGCAAACAGCACAGGAGGAAGCAATTATACAGGTGCCTATGAGTTCACAACGAATCTGACCTTCCTAGATGGGCAGCCACAGAATGTGGAGACGGCAGTAACAACTGTACCGCTGACGGTCGTTGTTTCAAACGAATGGCCTCCGGTGCTCCGCACACCATTGGTTCCAACTATCGAAATACCTGAATATGGGAATGCGACGTTGAACCTCACATCGCTTGTTGACCTGCCCGGTGGTGGTGGGATTTCGTTTGGCGTGATTTCATCCGCTTTCAATATCTCTATAGTCAACGGCGCTGCCAGAATAAGCCCTACCCCAGGTTTTGTTGGCACCTCTGAAATAACTTTTACCGCTAATACCTCCTCAGGTTTCCTGGATTTCACGGTGCCTGTGCTGGTCTATAGTGTCTACATTACACCTGTTTTCAGATTTCCAACCCTAATCGATGTAGGTGCATCCCCGGAGATCATCAATCTCTCCGCCTATATTCAAAATCCTGGTGGTATTCCACTGCGTATCGTTGTGCAGGGTCAAGGGGTTCAGGTTCTTGGTACAACACTTATAGTTTCACTTCCGCAGGGTGTGTCTGCCGAAAAAGTGGAATTGTTAGTCTATGGAACAGGGTTGACACCAGTCAGTTTCAATTTAGAGCTCAAGCATACAAGTTCGCCGATAGGTGTTTTCGAGCTTTTCTCTTTCATACTTGCGGCAGCCCTCATCGGCATTCTGACAGGCATCATCGTGAGGCAGCGCTCCGCACACAGGTTCGCAGTGAACGGTGCCTTCCTGATGCATGTCGACGGCCGCCTCATAGGCAGCTGGATGCGACCCGGCGGGATACAGGTGGATGCAGATCAGTTTGTCGGCATTTTGAGTGCAGTAAACTCCTTCATTGCAGCAAGCACTAGGGACGATTCAGCGCTGAATAGGATTGACTTGGGAGGGCGTACATTCTGGGTTTGCAGAGGGACCAACCTTATCGCCATCCTGGAATACACAGGCAATCCACCGCCACGGTGGTTCAGAAAGGCATCCGAGACAGTCTCAGGCATCGAACGTTCCTTTCCATTTTTGGCCATCTGGGACGGGAGACGGGAGGCACTACGGGGTATTGAGGACTTCGTGCAAGCCTTTTTCGATTGAATTTCTGATTCGCAGAAATGATAATAGGCTGGAACCCCTTTTATAGCACACTGGCGCAATTGAACTTTCGGGATATAAATGAGTGTGCACAGGGGAGAATACTTGTCAGAGGCCATTGCCTCCCTCTTTGTGAAGGGGGCAGGTTGGCATTTGCACTGTAAATCCCTGGCACCCGGGCCGGTCGGCAATGCTGGCGGGCACTCAGGCAGAGAGACACCAGTTTTGCCTACTCCTCCCCCTCGCAAGGCGAATTTGTCTCACTCTTGATTCCCCTGGCAGACCAGCCCGTCCCGAAATATTTTCTTATTTATTCGTGTGTTCTTACACCTATGATACTTCACGATGCGGAAATAGAGAAGCTTGCCGGCTTCGGACAACTCATAGAAACAGGTTTTGTGTCAGAAGGACTGACGCCTAACGGTTATGATCTGCGTGTGAACGAGATATCGGTCGGTAGCGTTACACCTGTCAGCTCGGCAGAAATTCCCTCACTCGCGTGGTTCGCTGTTTCCACAATGGAAAAATTGCATTTGCCGCGCAACATATGCGCTCAGCTGTGGATAAGGAGTAGCTATGCGAGAAGAGGAATAATAGCAAGTTTTGGAAAGGTGGATGCTGGTTTCCGAGGCTCTCTGACATTGTCTGCATTCAATGCCTCGGCCGTTCCACTCACACTAACGCAGGGGGATAGGTTCGCACAGATTGTGTTTGAAAAATTGGATGGAGATGCGGAAATGGATTATGGTAAGAGGTCAGGCAATTATCAGAATCAGGAAGGTGTAACGTTCAAACCGAAGTCCTGAGTTCTGCGTGGTATATGGAGGACTGAGGTGAGTAAGATTTGACCTTTCTCAAGTTAAATGGGGTCAATCCTCTTCTTTCAAAGGCTTTCTTCCATTCATTGAGCCTTCTCTCCTCCACCAACTCGTAGTAATGTATAGACCCATTCGTCGCAAGCAGTTTCATTGCATGTTCCAAAAACGAAATACCCCATAAAGGAAGGTTCATGATGATCCTGTCGAATTCGCAGTCCTCAATCTCCCGCGCATCTCTCAACACAACCCTCACGTTTCCCCTTCTGTTGAGTTTGACGTTCTCCTTTGCATAAGAAACAGCATATGGATTTATGTCGGCGGCAAGCACGCTTGACGCTTTCGAGGCCAGTGCAATTGAAAATGGTCCCACGCCAGCAAACATGTCCAACACCCTCTCGGAGATTCCCGCGGACATCAGCACTCTGTTTCTCTCTGCGGCAAGTCTCGGTGAAAAGAAGGTCTTTGCAATGTCTGTCTTGAATATGAGACCCGATTCCCTGACAGTCGTTTCAGTTGTTTCCGCGCCTGCGATGTGCCTGATCTTTCTGGTTCTGAACGCACCGCCAACAGCCATCTCCTCGAAGACTCCGTCAACGCTGCGATGAACCTCCATGATTGCCTCGCCTATTTCACCCTCATACGGCCTCAGCTCTGCAGGGAGTCTTATGAGTGCTTTGCTCCCTATTATATCAAATGAGGAAGGAAGCAGGGCGGACAATTCAGCAGGCAGTCTTACCCTTCGCCGGTAGCCTCCCTCCTCTCTCCGCGGTGGGAAATCGAAAAGACACCTTTCCCCTGACCCGGTCCACGGGGGGAATTCAGTAACAGGAATGAGGAAAGAACTGCCTTCCCTTACAGGCATGCAGTGCCGATTCATGAAGCCCTCCGTTGCCACGCGCTTCCTAAGTTCTTCTGCCATGGGAAGCGATATCCTGATTGCCTTCGAAAGCATGCAGCGTTTTACTATGTCAGGGCTCGTATTTGTAGGTGCTGGACTTGGAGGCATCGACGGAATGAGCGGTGCAGCTTTGAGAGCAGTACGTGATGCTGACTGCATCTACGTCGAGACGTATACGGGTATATTCGACAGGACGATGCTTACTGAGCTGCAGAAACTGAATCCCCGTGTTATTCCATTGGGAAGAAAGGATGTGGAGAATCCGGATGCTATCCTCTCCGCGGCAGCTGTTCAGAACGTGGTGCTTCTATCCACCGGCGAGAGCATGGCAGGCACTACACACATTTCCTTACGGCTTCAAGCCATCGAAAGAAGCATACCGGCACACCTGATTTTTGGTGCCTCTGTTTTCACAGCTGCGCCTGCCGCTGCAGGCCTACAGCAATATAAATTTGGGAGAACCACCACATTGCCCCGTTTCAGAGAGGGATACAGACCCACAAGTCCCGCCTCTGTAGTGGAGAGCAATTTCAATGCAGGTCTGCACTCCCTCGTGCTTCTTGATGTTGACAGCGAAACACAGCAGGGCATGGATGCCGCCGAAGGCATCTCTGAACTCATGGAGATGGGGAAGTCAATATCGTCGACTGTGCTCGGTGAGGAGACTTTTGTCTGCGTGCTATCGCGTTTGGGCACATCAGAGGAAGAGGTGAGGGCGGGCAGGATGGGTGCGTTGCGCTCTCAAATCTTCGGTCCTCCCCCGCACTGTCTGATAGTGCCGGCAAAGCTGCATTTCATGGAGGCGGAGGCCCTTTCAAAGATTGCTCACGCAGATGTGGAGGAGATACGCCATCTGCTCTAATGACAGCCTCGTCAAAATGAGAATCTGGCAATTCTGGTTTTTAAACATGTTATGAAATAGCACGTACGGTCTCCATCTTGTCCTCTCCATACACGGGCATAGCGATCATATTTGCCGTTGCTGCCATAGTCAGCATAGTTTTCAAAAGGCTGAGGCAACCACAGATCCTCGGTTACATCATTGCAGGCGTGCTACTCGCTCCTTTTCTTAAGGGGGAGACAGGTATAATTTCGCTGATGTCCGACATGGGCATCACACTGCTTGCTTTCACCATGGGAATGGCAATGAGCCTGGCAAAGATAGAGGAGTTGGGTCCCAGAACCGCTGCAGGCGTCATGACCGAACTCATGATCATGCTGCCCGCGGGATTCGTAATCGCAACCCTGTTAGGATGGAATTCCAGCGAGGCGCTTTTCTTTGCAGCAGCCTTTGCACTCACCAGCACCACGATTGTTTCGAAGACGCTGCTGGATACGCGTGAAATGCTCAAGCCATATTCTGAAAAGATACTTGGTCTCCTTGTGATGGAGGATCTCATGACCGTGGTTCTGCTTGCTGTCCTCTCCGGCATAGGTTCCACAGGCACATTTTCTACACTCATGATACTGGAACTGCTCGGTGAAATAGGACTGTTCATGTGTGCCAGCCTTCTGCTTTCCATAGGTCTACTGCCCAGACTGATAAACTGGGTGGCAGATAATTCCGGTGATGAGGTGCTCATCATCTTCTCCCTTGGTCTCTGCTTTGCACTGGCTCTCTTTGCCAATGAACTCGGCTTCTCCTTTGTCATAGGGGCATTTGTAGCAGGCGTGGCTGTGGCAGAATCCGGGAGAAAGGAAAGAATAGGACAGAAGCTCACTCCAATCAAGGATGTCTTTCTCGCCGTCTTCTTCGTATCCATTGGCACCCTGATAAATCTGAAAGAGATCCCATATCTCCTTCCGCTGGCAGCACTCATCGCCTTTTTATTCATACTTTGCAAGTTTTTCTCGGTCACCTTCGGCTTCTCAATGAGCGGATTCGGTCTGGGCGAGTCTGCATTGACTGGTATTGCGGCGGGAGCGCTTGGTGAATTTTCGTTTGTGATCGGGCGCCTCGGCATCCAGTACGGCATTTTCCCCTCTTCCGTATTCACATTGATTGTGCTCGTCTCCGTGATTACTGTCGTTACACTGCCTTTAAGTGTGAAGAGAGGTGAGGAAATAGTATCATTCGCTCAAAGACACGCCCCAAACTGGCTTACCGCCTACCATTTATATTTCACTCATCTGAGGCGGGCGCGAAATCCACAGGTCTCGAAGGACCCTGCCACCAGGCGCCTCGTTGCAGGTATAGCAATGAATGTTTTCATTGTCCTCTCCATCCTCATCCTTACGGTGGTTCTCTCCGGAACGGTGGGGAGCACAGCAGCTCATCTTGGGGCTGAATTTCCGCTATTCATGGGTGGCTATATTGCCCTCATGATGCTCATTCTATATGCTTCACACAACACACTTGCAGCAGAGGTCGTAACCTATCTGTGTGCACAGCCATGGAGTTACAGCGTCACAGAGAAATTAGCGAAACGGGTCATAACCGCATCTTATGTCTTTCTCGCTTTTTCCATAGCTGCCGTATCGCTCCGATCTCTACCTGCATACACACCTGCACCCTTTATTGTGATGATAGTTGCGGTGGCGGTTGTAATAATGGTGCTGCGCAGCGGCGTAACAGCTTTGCGGATCGATTTACCGCTGGGAACAAAGATGCCCCAACGCGAAATCACCGAAAGAAAGGGCAATTGAGCTTCAAGCAAAACCCAGCAGTTTTGTTTGATCGGAGATACTTATCTTCTTACTGGCATGAGGTATTGAAAGCATATCCATAAGCTCCAGTGCGTTCCTGGCCCCCTTGGCTCTTCCGTGGTTGTTGAAATAAATGCGCGTCTCACTCGTGCTGGCGATAATATCTTTTATCTTCGGCAACCACTCGGCGAGTTCCCTTCTGCTGTAGAGGTAATCGTATCTGTTAATGCGTCTGTCTCCTTCAACCGTCCCAGTGTACCATATGTCTCTGTTTCTCCCGTGAAAGCGCACATATCCCCTGCCTGACGTAATGGCACTTGTTGCAGGAAATGCGGGACTGTCCACCATTACAGATGTGGTGCCTGTCAGTTCGAGAATGTCAAGCACATCCCCCCTCACCTCCCTCCCCTCCACCCATGAGTGATGTCTGAACTCGATGGCACATTTAGCCATCGCGGACGTCTTCTCAAGCAGAACCATAACATTGTTCAAATGTTCGGGATATCGGACTGCAGGAGAGAGTTGAATGAGCACCTCCCCCAGTCGACCAGCCCTGGCTATCGGCTGTATGCAGTTCTCCTTAAATCTGTTCAGGACAGCATCAATCTCCTCTTCCTTACCTGTGGGAAGCAGTGTGTGTGTTATGTCGGATGGCAGCTTGAGGGAAAATTCAAAATCTATTGCACTAACACGCTCGATCCATCCCTCGACCAGTCTTTTAGGGGGGATTGCATAAAATGTGCTGTTCACCTCAGCAGTGCTGAAAAATTTGGAATAATAGGAAAGCCATTCATGCTGCCTGCCTCCCAGTTCCGGGGGATAGAATGCACCCACCCAGTCGGAGTATGCCCAGCCAGAACAACCGACCAGGACTCTCATGATAATTGCAGCGGGTGCCGGATTAATAAGTATTTGGCAGGCGTGTCCGCACGCACGCTTATCGGGAAAGTACAATTATTTGCTTTCCATTTGGTTTAATTGTTACCGCCAGGTTGCCGCTGATATAGTGAGGACGGCGCATGGGGCGGTAATTACAGCGTATCGAGATGGGTCCCTCCGTGACTGGGATGCGACTTCCCTGCATGATCGGAGAACAACCCCGGTACGCAGCATCCCGGCACGGGTCAGGCTCCGGAGAGCGCGTGGCGCACGATGAAGGACGCTGTTAGTGCCGGGAAACAGCTCACTCGAAGACTGCCCTTGACTGTTCTCTCGCAAACTGCTGAAGATAGTAGATGCCGCCTGCTCCCTTTCCAGTTGAACCGCTCATTTTCCAGCCCACGAATGGTTGCCCACCCACCATTGCACCCGTTGTGGCACCTGCAGCCTTGTTCGCATAGCAGACTCCAGCCTCTATGTTGTCGAAGAAGGTGCTTATCTCCTCCTTATCCTCACTGAAAATACCTGCAGTGAGACCGTAATCCACAGAGTTTGCTATTTCTATTGCATCGTCAAGAGTGTCCATTTCAACCACACAAAGCAGAGGCACAAAGAGTTCCTCTCTGAATATCCTCGAATCGAATGGAACATCCGACACAATTGCAGGAGAGACGTAGTTCCCGTAACTGAGTTCTCCCTCTTTCAGAACCTTTCCACCGGTTGCGACCTTCCCAGTTTCCCGTGCCTCACCTATGGCTTCCTCATATTTTTTCACCGCTTCCTCACTTATGAGCGGGCCCATGTATGTCTGCTTGAGCGTGGGATTTCCCACACGCAGTCCCTCTGTGAACGAAGCCAGTTTTTTCAAAAACTCATCCTTTATGTCCCCAACAACAACGACCCTAGAGGCCGCGCTGCATTTCTGCCCCCCATATCCAAAGGCTGCCCTTGCCGTGCCCTCTACAGCTTTTTTCAAATCTGCTCTCTTGGTGATAACAACAATGTTCTTTCCACCAAGTTCGGCAATGAACGGTTTAAACGCCCCTTCGGTGAACCGATGCATCGATGAAAGACCTACTTCCCTGGAACCGGTGAATGCGATGCCAGCCACGTTCTCATTTTCCACAAGTTCCCTGCCAGTGACGGCACCTCCTCCTGTAACAACATTAAGCACGCCTGGTGGAAGACCGGCATCCTTGTAGATGTCATGGAGCAGGAGCGACATATATGGTGTGAAGCTGCTGGGCTTTAGCACAACCGTGTTTCCCATCACGAGCGCGCCTGTGGACATGCCGCATGCAATTGCAAGCGGGAAGTTGAAAGGGGCAATCACTCCCCAGACTCCGTATGGGCGCAGTATGCTCTCGTTACTCTCCCCAGGTCCGGAGGATCCCATACTTACAGCGAAGCCACCGTTAAGTGCCACCTGTTCACTGTAATACCTCATGAAGTCAATGGCTTCATCCACATCCGCCATGGCCTCCAGCCTGTTCTTTCCATTCTCCATACTCATGGCTGCCGCGAGATCATATTTTCTGGAGGAGGCAATGTCTGCCGCGCGCCTGACGATTTCTATCCGCTTTCTATAATCCGTCCTCGCCCATTTGGCAAAAGAGTGTTGTGCTGTCTCTATCGCATCCCTGACATCCTCTCTCCCTGCAGCGGAAAATTTTCCGATGACGATTCTTCTGTCCGAGGGGGACTTTACCTCAAAGGAATTTTCAGTATAGATCTTTTCAGCACCGATATACAGAGGGTGCTTCTTTCCGAGCTCCTTCCCTATACGGAGCAGTGACTCCTCATAGTGCTTGTGGAATTCCTCTTCTCTTCCTGCGATGCGCATTCTCAGATAAGTGCTTTCATTCCTGAAGGCCATCGACTCACAGCATAGGTAAGGGGCATTTATTACATTTCATTTGCCTTCTGTTTCCTTCCATTCGGAACCACCTGGGGGCAAAACTGAAACTATGTCGTCCTTCTTAGCCCCCAGCCTTTCTGAAAGTTCAGATGCAATTTCCTCCTTTGTCTTATCACCGGGCAATATCAGAAAATATTTTGTGGATTGATGTCTGAATGCACCTGGGGGAGCGCATACCAACTTCATTTCGCCCTCATATTCAACGTGCCCGAGACACAGTTCGAGTTTCAGCTTCGGGAAATAGTTCCTTCTTCCTCTGATGACGAAGGAACCTGTCTTCAGATATTCACCTGAGGCCGGTGTTTTGCTCACCTGATCCGGGTGAACCCAATAGGCGGCCGCCGACCCTATCTTAGCGTTCCAGGCCCTGCTGAAACAAACCGCGAATGTGCACGCCTCCTCTAAGGTTGCATCGCTCGCCCCTTCCCTCCATTTCACCACAACACTAGGCGCTCCGTATATGTCGGCATGCACATACCTGTCGCCGTCCTCCATATGCTTCTGCACAAGTCTTTCATTACTTTTCGCATCTCTGCCCCCGAGGACAAGGCATCCCTCGCTTGAGATAA
>JAVZQA010000004.1:0-32984 GCA_038881315.1 Methanomassiliicoccales archaeon | reverse complement strand
ATAAAATTCGAAACCGGCAGGGTTTAACTGTTTCGCGCGCATCTTTTCTTCGAGCCTCTCTATTCTATGCTCGCGCTGTCCACCCGAGGCCATCTCCAGCCCTTCGTATTCCAGGTCAAAGGAGCGTGAATATGTTCCATCATCCATTATGTAGAAGGGTTTTATGTCGGTTGGATAACCGGTGATGAAATACATGGAGTACCCCTTTTCCTGCATAACCTTCCCAATAACCTTCTCAGATTCTGTATCGAGATCCTGCCCGTCTCTTACCTCTTTTCCTTCGGCAGAAAGCATGTCGAGACATTCGCTATACTTGAGGCGCCTGAAAGGCCTTCTGGGTGCCTGCGTAAGTGTGATGCCGGCTGCGGTGGCCAGTTCGCTGCACATCTTCGAAGTTCTTTGTATTGTGGAGTGCATAAGCTCCTCCAGAATTTGCAGCACGTCTTCAAAGCCATCAATGAATGGTATTTCCGCATCGAAGGAAATGAACTCAGAGGTATGTCTGACAGTATCGGAAGGCTCTGCCCGGTAGGCAGGTGCAATCTCGTAAACCCTGCCGATGCCAGTGGCCATTAGCATCTGTTTGTAGAGCTGCGGGCTCTGCGCGAGGAATGCACGGCGACCAAAATAATCCACCTTGAATAGGGTCGCTCCCCCTTCTGCCCCTTCCGCCACTATCTTCGGTGTGAATACTTCGGTGAAAT
Source organism: Methanomassiliicoccales archaeon (assembly GCA_038881315.1). Classification (GTDB taxonomy): domain Archaea; phylum Thermoplasmatota; class Thermoplasmata; order Sysuiplasmatales; family Sysuiplasmataceae; genus JAVZQA01. The sequence continues at coordinate 32,280 of JAVZQA010000004.1, read as the reverse complement.
CATGTTTTTCAAGTTCATTCCTTAGAATTGAGGACATGATGCTTCTCATGCGGAATATGGAGTATTTCTCCGGGCGTCTGAGGTCCATGAACCTATTGTCGAAACGCGTCTCCGCTTCCACATTCACCCTGTCAATTACCCCCATGGGCAGCGGTGCTGCGGCAGCTGAATGAACCGTTAGGGAGGAGGGCACAATCTCAACCCCTCTCCTCGCCCTTTCGCTCTTCCTCACAGTTCCTGTTGCCTCAACAACGCTTTCTCTGTTGATGGAGGACAGCATGTTTGTGAGTTCTGCAGGAGCCTTACTCCTGTTTATTGTGAGTTGTACTGTTCCGGTCAAATCTCTCAAAATCAGAAAGGAAATACCGCCAAGAGAGCGCGTCTCCTCAAGCCATCCCTTGACCCTGACCTCCTTTCCGTCGAGCGAAGGCTCGATGGAGGCGGCGGTCCTTGTATCAGTCATCGCATCACCGGAGACTACATGAACTCCTGGAACTCCGCCACCAACTCTGGGTATTTTTTCTGTATCGCACGGAGTATTTCAAGTGTAGTCATGCGTTGCATGTCCACCTGGGTCATTGCCATGACCAGCTTGTCAAAGGTCTCATCTTCCATAGACGCGATCTTTTCTTTCATCAGATAATTTCTGTAAAGATGTTCTTCCATCTTGTCGCGCCAGCCGCTCTCGTATCTATCCATCATCTTCTGACTGAAATCGTTCGCTTCCACAGCCTGCGCAGCAACCTCACCTGCGACCTTACCGGCGACACAGGCATTGTAAATGCCTCCACCTGTCACAGGGTCTATCATACGTGCGGCGTCACCCACAAGCATCAGGCCTGGCAGCGCGGTTTTATCCAGTGGTGCGCTGATGGAAACCCCCCCTGCCACTTCCATTATTGGTTTGCCTGAAGCAAATTCAGGGTGTTTTGAGATGAATTTGTCAAGGTACATTTTAGCCTCACCAGCCCCCTTAATCTTGCTCATCTGAACACCGATGCCAACGTTGGCAGTATCGTCTCCCTTTGGAAACATCCAAATGTATCCGCCGGGCGCTATACTGCCTATGTAAAAATCGGTATAACGTCTGTCGATATCCACACCTACGAGTGTGTACTGGTAACAGGAATCCACATCCCTGGGAGCAAGATTTGTGTTCAGACCAGCCCATCTGCCTATCTGTGACTCGAAACCGTCTGCCCCTATTACGATCTTAGCCCTAATCATCATCTCTTTGCCCATGGACATGGCCCTTATGCCTGCTACCTTTCCGTTCTCCCTGATAATACCAGTGGCGGCAGTTTTCACCATGACATCCGCTCCAGCGGCTGCAGCCTGCTGTGCGAGTGCCATATCAAAGACATCCCTGTGTATGACATAGCCGCACTCATTCCCAGCCCTTGTTTCGTCGACAGTGAGCACCGTGCCATTGGGGGATATAATCCTCGCCCCGTCCACCTCCGCAGCGATCCATTTGTTGCTTGGTTCTATGCCCACATCATCCAGCCAGCGTTTCGCAATCCCCTCACCACATCTGACCGGTGTACCAATCTCTTGCCGCTTCTCTATGAGAAGCGTGTTGCATCCTCCGGATGCCGCGTACTTAGCCGCAACACTGCCTCCGGGACCTGCACCGACAACAACCACATCGTATTCCATCTGCATCTGTGCACCGTCCGCATTCAAGCATGCGGTTTTTGTCTGTCTATTGACTCGTAGTTTATAATCGTTCTTATCCATTACAGCTGCAATCTCAAAAACTACAATAGTTCAATTTACTTTACACTTCGGCATGTATCTTTACAGGAATTTCAGACCAGAAGATCTAGAAGGCATAATGGATCTGGTCTCTTTCAATTTGGGTGAATACTATCCTCGTAGTCTCTATCTCGAAAAAAGCAGGGAATGGGAGGATGGATTCATTGTTTGCGTCGACAATACGAGCGGCAGGGTTATTGGAATGCTGCTTGGTTCTCATGAGGGAAGAAATGAAACAAGAGTTTTGATGCTCGCGGTCGACTCGAGAAACAGGAGGAAGGGTATCGGGACAGAGCTGATGACGCGTTTCATAGACCTCTCGATAAAAAAGGGAGCAAGACGCGTTACACTTGAGGTCAGAGTGAGCAATGAAGGTGCAAAATCATTCTACAGAAAGCTCGGCTTCTATCAGAACGGCGTCCTGAGCATGTATTATTCCAATTACGAAGACGGCATTAGAATGGTAAAGGATCTTCAGACATAGCCAGGCTTCTGATCCGTGGAGGAGTCATTTTCGTACCAATATTCGGCCTTTGTCTGCCGCTGTGCCGGTGTCAGTTCCCTGTTCAGCGCGCTGTAAAGGGTTCCGTATTTCTCTTTTATCTGGTCTTCCACAGGCTTTGTGCGCTTCAGAGCCAAACCTATGTGCCTCTCTTCAATATATCTGCTGCCTTCTATGACTGCCACATCACCAGCAGCTCTAATCACCCCTCCCAGCTCTCTCAGTCGGAGAGTCAGTGATTCCTCCTTTCCATCAATAATTTTGGCTCTCCGTGTAGCCTCCTTGATTAGCTCCCTAACTGCCTCTATAGTTGCATGCGGTATCTTGCCATCTTTTTGTATTTCCTGCGCAACAAATTGGGCGAGTCTAAGTCTATTCTCTGGAGTGTCCTTCATTGTCGTTTCAAGCAATATCTCGTATCCATCGCCTAGTATCCTTGACCTCAAAGGTGAGATTATCTGCTGCAAATCCTGCAGATTGCAGGAAGCTACGAGTATAAAATTGCAAGGAACCCCGTCCACCCTGACCGATGCACCCGCACTCTGGGGGTTGTGCCCCTCTATTGGGAATGTTCTGTCCTGCATTGCAGTCAGTATGTAGCGCTGCAGTTCCCCCAGGTGTGGCAGCTCATCGATGTAAAGGACACCCTCATGCGCCTCATGTATTGCACCGGGTATTACCCTTTCATATGGCTGCGTTCCCAGTTGCGCGTGACCTCCATATGGATCATGGCGGACGTCTCCAAGCAGTTCGGTCTCGCTGGCACCAGTAACCATTACAAAATTGTTTCTTCTGTGTGGGACTATCACCTTATGAGGACTCTGCTTCTCCATTTCTCTCCGTTTTTCGAGCGCCTTCTGGTCAAGAACCCTAATCATTTCTCCGTAGCGTTCGTAGACAACCACCTCTTCCTTGTCAAATTTCTTCCTGGTGGTCGTTACCCTGTCAGTTCCAACGCCCTGCCCAAGTGTCATTTCGAAGAGATTTCCGAAGAGATCACTGAACGGGTTGACGTTGCCCCCAGCATTATTGAACATTTTGGATTTCTGGCATCTTGGGCAGTAGACCTCCTTCGGCGAGGAATATGTACCGCAGTTTCTGCACCTGTATCCAAGCCTTTCTGCAATTGTAATCGGTGCCTCAGTTGGATCTATTATGTCCCCTCCGGCGAACTCCCTGCTCGCCTTTTCAGCCTCCACATCCTCAGCCCTCTTTATTTCCACCGTTGGCCTCTCAGGATGTTCCGGGTTGTGAACGACCCTTATCTCCTCTCTAGGCATGGGTAAGTGAAATGAAAGTGCTCTGGCGATCATGCTCTTTCCAATTCCAGGCGGACCGACCAGAAGCAGGTGTCTCCTTTGAACGGCAGCGACCCTGGCCAGCGCCACAGCATCCTCCTGGCCTATCACCCTTTCAAGTGGGTCCTGGGGTATACTGACCTCTTCTGTCGTTGTAAAGTCCAGCGGATCTCCGGTTCTTTCAACTCTTGAGGCCATCTGCCATTACCTTCAGTTCAACTCCTCCTTGACCCAGATGTTCACCGTTTCAGGCTGTTTAGTAATGCTGCCTAGCTTGCTGGCAGATATATAAGAAATTTTCTTTTCCGCTGCTATGTCGAGAATTCTCTGGGTAATTATGCCGTCAAACACGACACCGTGAACCTTGCCTTCCTCCTGGTCTCGTAGCATGTTGACTAAATCTTTAACCGCAACCTCGGACAGTTGCATTCCCTGGGCGTCCAGCAGGACTGCCCTTGAACTTCCTGCAAGCGTGTCAAGGATGGAGCGCATCTTCTCCTGGACTCCGCTGAGCTGCTTTCTTGGCTTCTCAACAATCTCTTCCTTGTTCTCCATTATTTCCATTTGTCTTGGCTGGTGGTTTTCTTCCCTTCGCTTGGGGTTCTCCCTGTGATCCTGAGGCCCCTGTCCTTGTATACCAAGACCGAACATCTCAATGTACTGTTCCGTAGGCATCTTATTGCGCAGGCACTTCATAATCTGTTTTTGTGTTAGTTCTTCGACTTCCTGTCCCTTTGGAGCGCGCGCAATGAAGTCCACTTCCGCAACCTGCAGCAGCTCCTTCAAAATGAGTTCACCACCTCTGTCACCATCGACAAATGCGGTGACCACCTTTTCCTTGGAGAGCTCTTGTATGGATTTGGGGATGTTAGTTCCCTCTACCGCAATCGTGTTTTTTATTCCGCATTTAAGGAGATTGATTACATCAGATCTGCCCTCAACAACGATGACTGCATCTGATTCTGCGGCTGTGGGGCCGGCTGGTAGCCGCTCCTTTCCGAAGTAAGTCAGTTCTTCTGTCCTTGCCACTTGCCTTACAGCTTCGAGAAGGTCAAGGCCATTTGTTTTCGAGGATTTGCTCATTTGAGCTATAAGCTCCTTGGACCTCTCGATTATTCTGTTTCTTTTGGTTACCCTCACATCCTCAAGAGAGTCCACGGTTATCCGTGCCTTGCATGGCCCTATCCTGTCTATTGTCTCTAGAGAAGCTGCCAGGATTGCAGTCTCAACCTGATCCAAGCTTGAAGGAATGATTATTGTCCCTTCCGATTTTCCCATCTTGGAGACCACATCCACCTCTATCCTACCGATGCGTCCGCCCTTCTGCAGATCTCGCAGGTCTAGCTCTTCTCCAAGTAATCCTTCCGTCTGACCAAATATCGCCCCCACGACATCTGGTTTTTCCACTATACCGTCCGCACTGAGTTTTGCCTGTATCAGGTACTTCGTTGTGGACGGATCAATGTTTATGTGTTCACCGTTTGACATTGAACTCCTGCCTCCTTTCATGTCTTCGAGATACAGTTGTATACTCGAGCTTCCACTCAGTTCAACTACTGGCACCTTCGAGGCGCACTAATCCATCTGTGATATGATGAGCGTCAGAGTGATACTTCAGTTCTGTATCCCGCTGAGTTTAATGGCTCCCTATTTATTAATCTTGCTCACACGGAAGCGCGGCAACGACACTCTATCCTCTATATATTCAGCCGCAAACCTGCCCTGCTGTAATTCACTGCCATCCAGCATACATTTACAGTCCCTTGAGTGTAGCCATAGCTGCCGCAGGATTTGGCGCCTTGAATATGGAGGTGCCAGCGACGAGCTCATCTGCCCCCGCCTCCACAGCAAGCTTGCCTGTCTCCTCGTTTATTCCACCGTCAACAACGATCGTGAAATCTAGATCGTGTAATCTCCTGTATACTCGTGCTTCGCTAATTTTTGGTAGCACGTCTGGTATGAAGCGTTGACCTGCGAAGCCTGGGAATACACTCATTATTATCAGAGTGTCAATGGAACCAAGCAAGCGCTGCACCCTCTGAAACGGTGTGTCTGGATTTATTGCTATGCCGGGCTTTTTACCCAGGTTCCGTATGAAAGCTATTGTCTGCTTTAGATCATGTTTTGCCTCGGGATGGACGACTATTATGTCACAGCCACTTTCAGCAAATTCCTCCATGAGGCGCTCTGGATGGTCAATCATGAGGTGTGCTTCGAATGGCAGCTGTGTGTCTCCCCTTATGGATTTAATGAGAACAGGGCCGAACGTTAGGTTAGGCACAAAATGCCCGTCCATCACATCTATATGAATTCTGCTTGCGCCCGCACGTTCGATGATCCCTATCTGCTCTCTCAGGTTACCGAGATCGCATGAAAGTATTGAAGGAGAAACCATTGTCAAGCCACAATGCACCCGGTTGCTTATGGTGATTTTGAGCGTGTATTAAAATACAGCGGCAGAGTGAAACAATAATCCAGTACGCTCATCTTTAATATCACCCTCCGGATCTATAGCCGATGGCCGAAAGACACGCTATAAGGAGCGCATCTGTCGAACGCTGCTCTGTCAAGGAGTGCCAGCAGGAGGCAATCCGGTCTGTTTCTGCTGAAGAGGCTGTGGAGAAGGCCAAACTCGTCATAGAGCATCCAACAGGTAAGAGGGCTCACTTGTGCAGGGAACATTACAAGGTTTTCAAAAGGGCAACTGCCGAAGAAAGGGAACTTAGGAAACTTTCCTGGAAGTAGGAACGCGGAGCATGTGTTCTGATGGAGATACTCTTCCTTGGTACGGGGGCAACGCTTCCATCTGTAAAGCGCAATGTCTCATCGACTGCGGTTGTGACCGATGATGGTGTCTTCCTGTTTGATTGTGGTGAGGGAACACAGCGACAGATGATGATCTTCGGCTTCTCGTTTATGCGCATTCGATGCATTTGCATAACCCATCTTCACGGAGACCATGTACTCGGTCTGCCTGGTTTAATTCAGTCAATGGCGCTCATGCGCAGAAAGGAGGAACTAACCCTGATTGGACCCCGTGGCTTCGCTGCATTTTACAAAAAGCTGCATTCTGCAGGCATGGTGGGGGATGCATTTCCAGTTAAAGTGACTGAATGCGAAGATGGTTGGAAGAGGACATTCGGGCAGATGACGGTAAGTGCTGCTGAGGCGAAGCATATTATTGACACGGTTGCCTACAGAATTGATGCGCCGGTTAGGGCGGGTAAGTTTCATCCCGAAAAGGCACTCAAGCTGGGTCTTAAGCCTGGACCTCTTTTCAGTATACTGCAGAGCTACAAACCTGTGAACGTGGGAGGTAGGATAGTGCTCCCTGAAATGGTCATGGGAAAGCCGAGACCTGGGGCTTCGGTAGGCTATGCTGTAGATACAAGGCCGACCAGGCATCTTGCCACATTCATGAGAGGTGTAAATGTGTTGATTTTCGACTCAACCTTCAGTCATGATCTTCAGGCCAAGGCAAAGCAGACAGGCCATTCTACGGCAACTGAAGCAGCTCAGATCGCCATGAAATGTGGAGCCAAGCGACTCTACTTGACACATATTAGCGCGAGATACAATGATAGTTCAGACCTATTGAAAGAAGCACGTTCTGTCTTCTCTCCCACCTTTGCCGCGAAGGATGGCATGAGATACAGGGTCAGGATGAGTTAGAATATTCCTATGAGAATATATATTTCCAAAATCAATATTAAGTACCATCAAGTGCAAGCCCGGGAAAATCAAACACGAGGGATGTCATTGCCAAAGAACATAACCGTCAGGGAACTCAAGTCAGAGCCTATCGAAAAGAAAGACACTGAAATGGTTGAGCGCAAGGGCATTGGCCATCCGGACAGCGTTGCAGACGGAATTTCAGAACAGGTGAGCCGTGCTCTTTGCAGATACTACGTTGAACATTTTGGTAGAGTGCTTCATCACAATACCGACGAGTGTCAGATCGTAGGGGGGCAATCGGAACCGGCATGGGGTGGCGGCAAGGTCACGGAACCTATCTACGTCCTTATTGTAGGAAGGGCCACAACTAAGGTCAACGGTCAGTCTGTACCTTACAAGGACATTGCGATTGAAGCTGCACGCAAGTATCTGAAGGAAAACTTTCAGGATCTGGACAGCAATAGGGATGTCATACTGGAGACCAAAATAGGGCAGGGGTCAGTGGACCTCAGAGGTGTTTACGAGGCGAACAGGATGCTTGCCAATGACACAAGCTTCGGTGTTGGATATGCCCCTCTCAGTGAGGCAGAAAGAATAACAGTCAAGGTGGAGAATTACATAAACGGCGAACTTAAAAAGAACCTGCCGGAAACAGGAAAGGACGTAAAGGTGATGACGTCCAGGCGGAAGAACAAGATCACAGTGACATGTGCCGTGGCAATGGTGGGGAAGAGGATTGAGGATAGAGAACATTACATGAGTGTTAAGGAGGAACTGCGTGACAAGGTTTTGGAGTTTGCAAGCAATTTTACCTCCAGAGAGGTTGAGGTGTATATCAACACAGCAGACGATTACGAGTCTGGAATTTATTACAATACCGTGACGGGCCTGTCCATGGAGAACGGCGATGACGGCTCGGTTGGAAGAGGGAATAGAGTCAACGGGCTCATTACTCCTTTCAGGCCCATGAGTCTGGAGGCTGCCGCTGGAAAAAATCCCGTAACACATGTGGGCAAGATATACAACCTGCTTTCTCATCAGGTTGCAGATAGAATATACAGGGCGGCGGGTGGAGAAGAGGGCTCCCCGGGTGAAATTCTCGAGGTTGAGATTAGAATTCTGTCCCAGATTGGAAAGCCGATATCGGAACCACTCTCTGCAACAGTCGACCTGATATTCGCAGATGGTGTGAGGGGTTCCAAGTGGCAGAGGGAGGCAGAAAATATATTAGCAGAGTATCTCGATAATATTGACAGGTACGTCACACAGAAAGTTATCCGGAATGAACTCTCCGTTTTCTGAATTGGTCTCTTCCGGGGGAGGTGGGAGGGGACCTCAGCGTAGATTCGGCCCCTTCCATTATTATAAGGCGCTTTATATAATAAGCACTTCCGGGAGAACTGGCAGGAAAAGAGTATCAGAAGAACTGGGTATCGGGGAGGGAAGCACGCGAACCCTTCTCAACGATCTTGAGTCCTTGTCGTTGATCGTGCGCAACAATGCAGGAATGGTGATAACCGCGGACGGGATTGCTGCGCTGCGTTCCATGCGGATCAATCTACTCTGCCTCGACGCCGGTATTTTCGGGCTGCCAGGACACTGCTGCCTGTCGCTTGTCAGGGGTGGAGGCAGCAAACTCTCGGATGGCATAGCCCAACGCGACGCATCAGTCAAGGCGGGTGGTGAGGGGGCAGTGAGCATGAGGTATGTGCGAGGAAGATTATTGCTGCCTCCAGACATGAGGGAATTTGGTGCTCCTATCTCATTGACTAAAACTCTGGAAGAACTGGGAGCGGCGGATGGGGATGCGGTGATTGTTGCGTTCGCTCACAGCCGTATACTATCGGAACAGGCGGCATTTCAGGCGGCCATGACTCTTCTGTAGAAAAAGACTCCACAATAGGGTATAGATTGTCTTTCATACAATGCTCTTTCCATCACTTCCGATTTCTACCTCTCCACGCTACTTTTAAATACAAATGGCTTAATGTTGGACAATATGTCCAACTATCTTGCAATATGTGCTGTTGCGCTACTTTTCATATTCGTTGCAGCGCCAGTCGGAACCACTGTCCATGCATTTCTGCATGCAGAGATCGCGAGCTCTCAGGATGCTGAGGCGCTTCTATATCTGCCAAACAGCACTGCTTACTGGTACCAAGGGCAGGCAGCAGAATATGGTAATGGTATGAATCTGACGCTTGCTATGGTCTCTTATTACAACCTTTCAATAAATTATACAGTCTCGAGCTATGGCGCCTTTGTTCAGATGATAGCAGGCTATTGGGACAACAATTCAACCACTGGTCCTGACTGGTTCCTCTTCGTATGGAATGCAACAATGCAACAATGGCAAATATCAAACTACGGAGCTTCTTCTCTAAATCTCAGCACATATCCGATATTTGCATGGGCCTATTCCTCCTACAACGCTTCAAGTTTCCTTCCTTATGTGATTCCACCTTCCACCCCTTCCGCTCCCTTTCCGGTGACATCATTCAGAATCACGCCTTCCGGTTCAATGGAGCCAGAGCTCAACAGTCCACTTTATTCCCAGACATCATTCAAAAGATGGCTTGAAGCAGCTAACCTCTCCTGGATTGCCCATACGGGTGTTGGCGGTATAGACACACGGCCCCTATCTCTGGGCGGCAATATCTATTTCATCAGCGATGGAAACGCTTCCGGATCTTATCTGGAGGCGTACAACTATTACGGAAATGAACTTTGGTCCGTGCCTGTTCCAGGGCAGGACTACCAGCTCGCCTCTCCCCTATATCTCGACGGCCTGTTGATTGTCGGGAGTACTGATGGCGCAATAAGTGCGTTCAATGCAACGACAGGGAAGATACTCTACACTGAGCATATCTCCTCTTCCCCTTATGGTATAACGAGTTCACCCACAGCAACGGACAGCGGGTTTGCGATATTGAACGACAGCGGAGGACTTTACAGCTACTCTCCCAATGGAACGCTTCAATGGAAACTCCACCTCAATGGCAGTACCTACTACTCTTCCCCAGTCTTCGAAGGCAGTTCGCTTCTGGCGACAGCATATGAGAATGGCAGCAGTTATCTATACTCTGTAGACCCCAACGGAACTGTGCAGTGGACATACAAGGTTCCAGGTGAGATTAAAGATACACCAGCGGCAGGAGAGGGCAGGATATTGTTCATCACCTCAATAAGCGCAGGGAATACTACTGTCTCAAAGGTCTATGCGCTCTCCTCCTCGGGTCATCTACTCTGGAGCTTTGGTGCCGGAAATACTACCTCCGCCCCTTCGAGCATTGCACTCAATGGCAATTTGGCCGTTTTTATCTCTGGAACTAGCATCTACGCTGTAAATGCTACACAGGGCGCCCTGCTATGGAAGAAGGATATCGGAAATCAATTTGCCGGTCCCACACCAATGTTCTATGGCGATTACGTCGTGGCATCTTCCAACTCTGCATCGTCGGGTGTTTACATATTTAATTCCTCCTCCGTCATATGGAATTATACCACCAAACTGAAGGGCGATTACTCATTGTCCTCGCCTGTGTTTAATGGCACCACGCTTCTATGGGGTGATGATTATGGAAATTTGTACTCGTTCTCTACGTTCAACCCAGTTTCCTTTACCTATACACAGAATAATGGCACAGCGTCGTTCCGTGCGATTCCCTCGGTTCAAATTAACGACCCGCACAATTTCACGTGGGTTATAGGCAATGCCACCTATTACGGCAGGTATGTCAATGTCACCTTCAAATCAAACGGACATTACAATGTTCAGCTCACTGTTACCTACTCCGTAAACACAACGGCTTCGTCTCTCTCCTTTGTCAATGTAAATTCTGTACCGCCACCTGTAACTACAAGGGCACCCACTCATACTTCCACCGGTGGCCCGCTCATTGAGTACACAGCTTTCGCTATAGGGGCTGGGGTGCTGATACTTGTCGTTGTCTATCTCTATGAAAGAAGGAAGTAGTGGAGATGCAACTTCTTTACTCCGGAAAAAGAAATCTGTTATCTGGTATCGCAGAGCCCGCGTTGATCATCTATTTTCTCTCACTTTTCGCAGCCTCCGTGATCCTCTCCAGTATTGCATTCCAGATTGCGGTGCTCGTGGCAATCATTGTGACTGCACTCCTTTCAGGTGTGCTTCTGCAGTGCTTTCGTATAGCCCGCTTCGTCGTATATTTTGCAGCAATCATGATGGTCTTTTCCATTATATTGGGTCCAGGACTCGGAAGGATCGCATCATTTGGGCCCGTCACGATTACATATTCCGCTCTCTACTTCTCACTCTCCCTCCTCCTCCGTCTCACCTCAGCTGTCATGTCACTTAATCTGCTTGTCTTTGCGGTGAATCCGGATGCATCTGTATCGTTCATGTCGCGCTTTGGCAAGCGTACGGCGGCTGCAATGCTCGTTGCAACCAGACTCATGCCCATGCTTGCAAGTGAAGGCGATGAGATCCTGCAGTCACTGCAGTCTAGGGGGGTGCATATTGTGAACGGCAAATGGCGCGAAAGGATAAAGGCGGCATCACACCTCGTATTTCCGATGCTCTACACCACTCTTGATCGCGCGATAAGTGTGGGCGAAGCAATGGAAGTTCGCGGCTTTCCATCTCGTTGGAAAAATGTTCGATACACCATGAAGGCAGCCGATTGGTCACTCATTGGCCAGTCTGCTGCAATAGTCGTCACTTCCATTGCCGCTGCCATCCTGGGATTGGGGGCTGTGGATTATTATTCTTCTATTTCGCTAAACGCAGGTGTCTGGTTGCTTCCAGTGACTGTTGTATCGCTGCCATTTTCTGCATTAGGGAGGCTGCTCGTTGATTCAGGTAAGAGATCTTCGGTTCACGTACAGTACCAGTGATAAGCCTTCTTTGGATGTCAAGTCGCTTGACATAGATGAGGGAGCAACAGTTCTCTGTGGGCTTACAGGATCAGGCAAGACAACCCTGCTCAGGTGCATTAATGGTCTGATACCTCATTATTACGGGGGAAAAATGGGGGGCAGTGTGCTTGTAGATGGACTCGACACGAAGCACATTGAACCTGGCGATATCGCATCTTCTGTGGGCACCGTCTTTCAAGATCCTGAAAACCAGTTTCTCATGTTGACAGTCAGAGAGGAACTTGCCTTCGGACCAAGAAATAGCGGTCTGAATGAGGAACAAATTCAGCAAAGGATTTCGATTGTTGCAGAGCGCCTCGGTATCGCACATCTCATTTCGAGGAACATATTCGAACTGTCTTCAGGAGAGAAGCAGAAGCTAGCTATTGCAGCAATCCTGGCGACGGAGCCAAGATATATGTTGTTTGATGAACCCACATCCCAGCTCGATGACGCATCTTCTGAGACGCTGCTTTCCCTTTTGTGTGATCTTGCAAGGGAACGCTCACTACTTATTACCGAGCACAGGATAGAGAGAACAAAGAATTTTCCATTCAGATATATAGGAATTGAGAACGGAACTCTGCTTGCGGACGGAAATTATGCAAACATACGGCAGTGGTTCCTGCGCAAGAACATTGACATAGAAGCTGCAGGCACGCCATATCACAGGGGGAGGAAAGGTGCATTGATGCTAGATGCAAGAGACATCACCGCGGGATACGGCAACAGGCGCATACTAGAGGATGTTTCGGTTCAGCTCTTCGAAGGGGAGATTGTAATGCTTGCAGGGAGGAACGGCTCCGGTAAGACAACTTTGCTCAAATCCATACTCAACTTCATACCTGGAAGAGAGGGAAAGGTGTTCTTTGATGGAAAGGAGATAACCAATGAAATATCAGCCAACATTGCGAAATACATTGCTTACCTTTCGCATAATCCGCTGAACTATCTATTTCACAGCACACTCAGGGAAGAAATGGAATTCACAGCTTCAAATGTTATGGATGGAAAGCCCCCAGCACATCACGTAGATGATATTGCAAATGACTTAGGAATAGGTAAAAAGTTGGATCAGTTCCCGCGTGAGTTTAGCTGTGGTGAGAGGGAGACAGCCGCGATAGCTTCAGTGCTCGCAGGCGGAAGACGCTGCATGCTTCTTGACGAGCCCACTCGTGGTCTCGATTACAGTCGCAAACATCAGTTCATGGAGATGCTGCGCAGTCTAAGTGATAATGGTTATTGCGTGCTCATGGCTACACACGATTATCCGCTCATCATGCGGTATGCAGACAGGGTCTATATGCTGGAGCATGGGAAGTGTACTGAATTCGAGCCTGAAAAGGTGAGGAGAGAGCTCACTTGAAGACTCAGCTGACTTCCATTTCACGATTGTGGCAGCTCCCATTTGCCATCGCATTGGTCACCGCTTTTGTCGCACTCGCCCTTTCCGTACTGCCCACATTAGATTTCATCATCCACATTAACATCACACTCTACTATTCCGCCATTTCGTTTGCGGTGGCAGGTCTTCTAGTCCTTTCCATCATCATGCGGTTTGAGGGGAAGGAAGCGGGAGTCAAGGAGCTTGCAGTGATTGGCGCTATTACAGCGCTTTCATCAGTTTCGAGACTTGTGATTCCCATACCTAATGTCAAGCCGTGCACGTTCCTCATCCTCGCAACAGGGTATGTCTTTGGAGCGGAAGAAGGCATAATGGTTGGTATTCTTACGCCTGCGGTTTCCAACCTCTTTTTAGGTCAGGGACCGTGGACGGTTTGGCAGATGCTCATGTGGTCTCTTGCCGGATGGAGCGGCAGCTGGCTCAAAAAGCACTATCCATCAATTTCAATTGAGTCATTCGCTGCCTTCAATTTCATCTGGGGGTTTGCTTTCGGAACGCCGCTAGATTTCATGACATGGATCACTGCTACCAACAACACCACACTTCTGCCGGCCTACCTCATTGCGGGCATTCCATGGAATCTTGCAGACGCAATAGGTAATCTTTTCTTTTCGCTTGCTATCGGTAAGCAGACAATCTGGATACTACAGCGTTATAGGATGCGCTTCACAACAGAATTTGTCTGAAAGGGCTATTTGGTGCATATCGTACGACGTGTGTAAAAAGATTTAAATATATTCTCTGCACTCATGTCAGACACAACAGAAAACCTCGGTGTCAAACCATGGAGGACAGCAACAGGATCTCACTGCGTCTGGACCAGCACGAACTCAAAATGATCGATGATTTCCTGAATCGCCACCCTGAGTTCGGCAGCAGATCACACCTTGCCAGAAGTGCAATACGGAAAATGGTTTCGGAAGGGGAAGAGGGCGAAGAGCAGAGAACACAGGGCATGCGTCCTAAAGTTTACAGGGTGATGCTTTCCCCTCTCGAAGCACAGGTCATAAGCAGGATGGTCAACATGGGTTACTATCTTGACGAAGCGGACGCGATAAGGAGGCTGGTGGCAAACGCCATAATCGATCCCTCGGAGGTATCAAAGGCCGTGGGATCAATTCACGATGAAAGAAGGCAGCTTGTCCGCATGGATGAGGAAAAATAGGAAGGGGTAAGTGATAGGGATGTCAGAAGGGATGGGATGCTATGGGATGCCAATGACACCGTATCAGACGTTGGCGCACGAGTGTTTTTTCTGTTGGATAAAAGGAGGAGTATAATGTCTGAATACGGAGACAGTGCCCAAGAGGGGATGGAATTCTCTGTTGTGTGCCCGCTGAGCGAACCGAACGTTGCCGTAATTGGTTGTGGTGGTGCCGGGAATAATGTGATAGAAAGTATCTACTGGTCACACCCTGAATATGATACGATTGCGCTGAATGACAATGAAGAACGTATCAATAGTGTTTCCTGCTCCTCCGCCTTCTATATTAAACCCGAAGACATCGGTTCCATAGAGGAACTTTACACGGATCAGCTTAAATCCAAACTTGATGGCCATGATATAATCTTCATCATCACCGGAATGGGTGGAACCTTCGGCTCAATTGCTGCACCTTTCGTAGCGGGGGTAGCCGCTTCTCTCAACGCGACAGTAATCACCGTCTGCATTCAGCCCTTTGCACATGAGAACAGGAACATAGAAGAGGACTTCGTGGATAGAATGAGGATGTACAGCAGCTTTACCATAGTATTTGACAATAACAGGCTGGCTGAGCTGAAGGGCGAACTCACACTGCAGGAGGGATTTGACACGATAAATAGGGCAGTGGGTACTTTTGTTGACAAGATAATCAATAGTATAAAAGAGGCAGTAAGCAATTTTTCTCAGTTTGACGTGGCCGAAGAGATCAGATATGACCTCTTGTCTGTGCTTGATGTTCCAGGTCTTCCTGAGATGTCACCTGGTTCAGGTATGGTTGAGGGTGCCCAGGCTTCCCTCTTCACTGTCCACGGACCTTACTTCAACTTCTGACTCCGCCAGGAGTCAGTTCTCCTTCAGAATCCAAATTTCGTGAGCCTCCACATCTTCACACACAGAATCATACCCGCCTATTGTGAACTCTCCTTCTGCAGTCCTGACGGTAAAATTAACTCTTGTATGCTCGATAGTTACTTTCTCCACTTTTCCTTCTATATCGATCTGTTTTTCATCTGCAACCCTTTTCCCTTGAATTCTCACCCAGGGGTGCTTTCCTTCCTTCCATAGATCTAAGAGATCACTCATTGCAAGCCTATGTGACGTGTGTCTAGCTGGAATTTGGGGCCCATTTCCTGTAATATTTTCTGCAATGTACCACGCATAGAAGAAATTGTGTGATATGAACCAGGCCATGTCATTGTCCTTGAAAATGTATCCATAGCGCATCTGGGGTTCCCTAAAGGCTATAGTTCTTGGCATGAATGCTGCGAACTTGTCATCTGCTATTGCAGCGAAAAACTGGCCTGGATGAATTGTCCTGACATACGTGAATGAATAATGGGTCAGGCTTTGACTTCTGAATAAGCTCGCTCGACGTTCTCTGTCGAAGAGGAGGATCATTATCTTCGTCTTCTCGTTCGCCCTGTCGATGAGTTCTTCTTCGAAATAATTGTATATCTCGGGGGTTGCCTCAAGGCACAACTGTTCCCTTGCTCCTGCAATAATATCTCTCACATTGTTTGCAAAGCTCTCCCAGTTTCTATCAACCCACATGGATGGCCCGTTGTCTCTCTTCAGTTTTATCGAGGACCTCCACCTGTGTAGCGCCTCCCTTCCTTCCATTATGTCCCTGGCTCTCTTGTCTAGTATGAAATCAACATTGGCTGGAATGTAGCGCTTTGGTCTGCTTTCCTGGATGCTCACGAAATTCTTTCTGGAGAGAGATGAGATGACGTCGTATAACTGTGGCTGCCTCAGGTTTAGATCACGTAACATCTCCTTCGTAATTGCCCCCCCGTTCTCCACCAGATATTTGTATACTATGGCCTCGTTCTCTGTTAATCCAAGATCTTGGAGGAGCAACAGTATCCTCCTTGACGTCTCACTAAGAGCACTATGCGCTTGCATCGTATCCCTCATTATTCCTACAGGTTAAAGAAAGTGTTCCATATTACATCAGTTACGATAGTCGGTCAAGGGGGGCGAACCTGTTTTATGGTTATTTATGACCCATCCTTTTATACTCATTATTCAGGCCTCGATTTTACGGATAAGGAATAATACACAGCGGGTGATGGATAGAAACATGAAAATTGCAGAGCATATCACTTTGATTGGCGGTTCGATGTCCAACTACTATGATATCGATGTATCTGGAAGTCATTATCTTATAGATGCTGGCATGAGTTCATCAGTCCAACGTATCATAGAATATTACAGGAAAATGGGGAGCAGGCCAGAGGCTGTTCTCATTACACATAGCCACGTGGACCATGTTGGAGGACTGTATGCGATTTATAGGGAATTTAGTCCACGCATATATGTACCAGATATTGAGGTTGATGTGGTAAGGGGAACAAGTAAAATGAGGCCTCCGGCCTCCCTTACGGGAAGAGTTATCACTTCCCTAATTAAGGCTAAACCAGTGCCTCAGGCTATTCCACTTTCCGAGTGGAAAGGAAAGGACATCATTCCGGTGCCAACGCCAGGCCATACCGTTGGAAGCACTTCGTATTTCCTTGAGAGCGAAAATGCGCTCTTCATAGGCGATGCACTTTTCAATAGATCGGGAATGCTCATAATCAGGAAATCGCTTGCTTACGATTATGAGGAGTGTTTGCGCTCAGAGAGGATTATAATGGACCACCCTGCACGTCTTCTTCTTCCGGGACATGGTGCTACGTTCAGTAAATGATACACTTAATCAATATATGTCGCATAGCTGCAGGTGTATTCCAAACAATCTTCATTTTATTCTATATCCATCTCCTGACAAAAATAAGGTGAGATGCATGCATTTCATCACAACCCACGTTAGTATCGTTAAATGTTAGTGTTTTCTTATTATGTTCAGTATAGGTCAACCAGGGAAGCTGAGAGACATGATAATTTTGGAAATACCAGGGCGTAGAAATTTGAAATTGAATAATGTGGTTTTGGACTTCAACGGCACATTGGCAGTCGATGGAAGACTAGTGGATGGCGTTAGGAAAAGACTTATTGCGCTTTCTCGCATTGTGGATGTGCATGTGTTAACTGCGGACACGTTTGGCACAGCTACATCCCAGGTTCGCGGTTTGAAATGTTCCTTACACAAGGTGTCTGGGGCAAATCAGGACGTGCAGAAAGAGCAGTTTGTCAGGAAGATAGGCGCGAGGACGACCGCAAGCATAGGTAACGGACAGAACGATAATAGAATGCTGAAAGCTTCAGTATTTGGAATTTGCGTAATAGGACGAGAGGGTGCCTCTGTTCAGACGCTGATGGCTGCAGATGTTTGCGTCTGCGATATAACGGATGCATTGGATTTACTTCTTAAACAGGACAGACTGAGGGCGACCATGAGAACGTCCTGACCCAGGCGGCCTTTGGAAAATGATTTCAGCTTGGGCATTTTGTATTCGCAATTCCGCTCCTTCCAGATGTCACTAATGGTACCATTCAATATATTGGCGTGCTGTTGAGAAGGCAGCTAAATTGCTCTGCATAAATTTCAGCTTAACTATTTCCGTTCCCCGTACTAAATAACCTACAACACATGATTTCCGCGTCATGCCGGATCTCGCCCATTTACAGTTTAATGATGCAGGCATGCGCAGCGTTGAATCAAAATATTTGAATCACTGTCGATCTCTAGATATTTTTATCTCGTATTCTGCATTTTCTTCATTTCCGATTTTTACTTCTATGTTGTATGTGTGACCGGCAATCCTACTGCGTCTGAAAACTGCCTTCCTGCAAATTTTCACCATATGTTTCGGCTCAATTACAGGAACACCATTTCTGACATTTATACCGATGAAGCCGTTTATAATCGGTTGAACCAGCATTGCAGATGACCATGCCTGCATGTAACACCCCTTTTTCCTGTTGATTATCTCAGGAACGCAGCAGGGTGAATATCTTCCCAACGCATCCATGTTGTATTTGAAGAATCTCTCTGCATTCCTCGCGTCACCATATTTAAGCGCGAGAAGGGACATCATCCCATTCTGTATGGGCATTTCCGCTCCCCTCGTATCAGCCCTTACACCTTTTTTGCCGCAGATTAGCGCCAATCCTCCGTTTGCGGACTCTGCGAATCTCTTGTAACGCATCTTATCGGCAATCGAACAAAAGAAAGGCATTATTGAAGTCCAGAAGCCCTTGAATTGCGGAACTCCATCGCTCATTCTGTTGGCGTATGTATCTAGCTCAGGAAGCCACATATCATGTTCCACTATCTTTCGCGTTTCTAGCGCCGTACTTCTGAGCTCCCCGATCCTGTCAATCCCGCTAAGTGCGTCTTTTTTGTCCTCATTGAGTATGGAGCAGATGCGTTCAAAAGCTGCTACACCTTCGCAGAAGAAGCACATTGTGTCTATGTCTTTGCCTCTCCCTCTTTCCGGATCTTCCATCGCTCCCGGTCCTTCCAAATCTCTGTCCATTACAAAGCAGAGGGACTGGTATGCAACTTGAGCGTGCCTTCTGAGAAATTCAATGTCATGTGTCCACTCATAGTATTTGAGGAGCGCATCAGGGAACATAGCGCTTTCTTCGATGTCCCCGTCGTTGAAAACCCGCCCGCTCGTAATAATTTCATGCGGAATTCTTCCGTGGTTCTGCAAGGCTCTGGTGGTCAAGATTTCGATTGAACCTGCAGCTACATCCTCCAGGCCGGTGTCCAGTAATGCCTGTATGCAAAGAAAGGTATCGAAACCGAAGTACCAGGGAAATTCAGGATGTCCAGCCGTAATTCCAGTACCAATGCCGCTTTGACTGTGACTCAGCCAGTGCAATACCAGTTTCGACCAGAAATACGCTCTATCTATCTCGGTTGAATCTGTTACCAGATCGGAGGATGAAAGTATTGAGGAATGGAGTGACATGAGTTTCTTCTCTGCTTCTGCGTCTCTGTACAATCCGGTTCCTGCCCCACCTTCCTCCACTAAAATGTACGTTTTTCCTGTGGAAGAAAGCTCGATGATGTTATCCATCAATGAAACCGTGCCTTTGCCAAAGCGGATTCCAAAACGTCTTCCGTAGGCGGGAAAATCAATTTCAATTCCACTCCTCTTTTCATCGAATGAAACATTGAATTCAGTGTTCTTGTCTTCAAGCCACACAGGCAGAGGTTTGAGCTCGATTTCAGTGCTGATCATTCGTGTGCTTTCAATTCGTGCAAAAAATAGCACATCGTCTGGCACCATGGCTTCCAGTTTTGCACCGTCGAGTTGGAATACTCGTTTCCAGGGAAGGACAGAAAATGAATCTACTTTGAGTCTCTTTCTGCCATCATATATTGAAAGATTCTTGAACAGACGAACGGGTGGCGCCCATAGCCCATTCATTTCGCCTTTTATGTGATAACCAATGCTGTCTGGCATGAGATCGGTGAATCCGATGAAGTATGAGTGGGGCCCTGAAACTGTAAAGGGAAGGTGGCGTGGTGAACGGAGCGTCACCTCCTCCTTCAGTGCGTCATGCTCCCTTTGATTTTTCCTGTTCATCAATATCCTAATTCCAATCGTGGATGATTATTTTTCCAATGAAATCCGACTTCGAGATATGCAATTTTCTCGCGGTTGTGTTTCACTTTCAAAACCTAAAAGCTGAAATCGCTAACGCGCACCCGTATACGCTTCTGAGTGTCGCCATCAAATATGTGCACCCTTTCCGGAGGCACTTCGAGGTGCAATTGCATGCCACTACTCAGTTTGAGTAATTCATCACTGTTGTTTTTCCTGTCTATCCTGGCAATCTCCTGGCATGAACCCACGTGGAAATGGACGTTTACCTCTGCGCCTAGTAATTCAGAGTAATCAAAAGTTGCTAGAATGTTTCCATCCCCTGAATAGCTGAAATCTGTTGGCCTAACTCCAACAATTATCGATCCAGGGAGTTTCTCAGTCCCATCCACTTCTAGTTTTCCTTTCCTTCCTGCAACGTCCTTCATTTCAAGTTTGTAACTACCCACGCCGTTAGGAACCGCCTCGAATGGCATCATATTCATGGGTGGATTGCCAAGAAAACTCGCGACAAACACATGGTCCGGATCATCAAACAATTCCTTCGGGGAGTCTTCCTGGATTATTTTTCCTTTATTCATTACAATGATTCTATCACCGAGCGTCATTGCTTCGATCTGGTCATGAGTAACATACACTATTGACTTCCCCGTGATCGACCTGAAGCGTTTCATCTCATCTCGCATTTCATTTCTTAGCTTGGCATCAAGGTTGGAAAGGGGCTCATCCATCAGGAAGGCCGAGGGCTCTCTTACCATGGCCCTGGCGAGACCAACACGCTGAGCTTGTCCACCGGATAATTCTCTCGGCTTTTGTCTCAATATCATGTCGATTCTAAGTTTTTGTGCCACACTCCTAACCCTCTCATCGATTACATTTGATGGAATGTGTTTCATTCGCATATTAAGCGCAATGTTATCGTACACTGTCATGTGTGGATAGAGTGCATAGTTCTGGAAGACCATCGCTATGTTTCTTTCTGAAGGATAAACACCGTTGACCTTTCTGCCGTCGATGTATATTTCCCCAGATGTTGGCTCTAGTAGACCCGCAATGCATCTCAAGGCAGTTGTTTTCCCGCATCCGGATGGGCCCAATATAACTAGGAACTCACCATCTTTGACGTCAAAGCTAATGCCGTCGAGTGCCCTTACATTCCCGAATTCAACAATAAGATTCCTGACCTCAATGGACGTCTTTTCACCCCTTCGTTCCAGTTAGCGAAATGCCCTGCACGAAAAATCTTTCAAATACGATATATATGATAAAAGTTGGAATCAAAGTAATGGTTGTTGCAAGCATCATCTGGTTCCAGTATATTTGAGTACCATTAGCTCCCTTGAAAAAGTTTAGAGCCAGTGGTAAAGTGTACATGCTTGTGGATTGTATCTCAAAGAGTGGCCAAATGAAGTTATTCCATGAACTGATGAACGTGAATATGGCGCTCGCCGCAAAAGCAGGTTTGGCTAGCGGAGCTGATATTTTGAAGAATATCTGAGAAGGATGCAATCCATCTATCTTTGCCGCATCTTCGATATCCTTTGGTATGGTGAGGAAATATTGTCTCATAAGGAAAACATTGACAGCTGAAGCAATCTGAGGAAGTATGAGTCCCTGATATGAATTCACCCAGCCTATGTCTACCATAAAGACATATTCGGATATCGTTATAACCGGGAACGGAATCATCAGCGTCGCGATTACCACATAGAAAAGGATGTTCTGCCCTGGAAACTTTAGTCTGGCAAAAGCATAGCCTGCTAGAGCCCCAATGAACACACTTGCGGCTACAACAACGACTGCAACAAAGACGCTGTTGACATACCACATTGGGAAATCTCCGAAACTCCAGACAGTTGTGAAATTGGAAAGGAAATTGGAAAGAGATGTCTTCGAAAATGGATTCAAGTCCACCGGGAATCCGGCAAAAATGCTGGACCTAAATGACTTCAATATCATCCAATAAAATGGGATAAAGTAGATTATGGCAAGTAAGACCATTACTAACTGTAGAATTGCTCCTCTGAGTTTTCCTACCCTGTAAACTGCGGGAACATTTTCAGTCTCTCTTTCCATTTTTGTCCTGATGTTACTTGCAAAACGGTGCATCTGCTGCCTGATTTGATTTGAAGTGGTCATCCCCAACTCATCTCCTTGAAGAATCTGCGTTGGGTAAGGGTTATTACCATGATGACAGCAAACAGTACAAATGAGGCGGCTGCAGCCTCCCCAAGTGCGTCGTAGATGAAGGCTCTATTGTATATGAACATCAAAGGCACGTATGTTGCGTGTGCGGGTCCCCCCGATGTAATCACGAACACTTGATCGAATAGCTGTATAGCTCCTATCAGGCCGAGAATTACTACGAAGGTCGTTGTAAATCTAAGCATGGGGAAATAGATGTATCTGAATTTGCTCCAGGAACTCTTTACCCCGTCAAGCGCAGCAGCTTCGAGTATTTGGGTCGGTATTGCCTGCAACCCGGCAATATAAATCACCATGAAATAAGGAGCGGTCGAGAAGATGTTCATGGCCATAACCGCAGGGAATGCATAGGTGGTGCTCAAGAACCAATTTTCATTATGTGGAATGTTAAATATATCTATGTGTGATAGGACGGAGTTAACCAATCCTTGTGGGGAAAAAACCCATATGAATATTATTGAAAAGGCGACAGGCGATGATATCGCGGGAAGGAAGACAAGCGCCCTTGTTATCCTCGATGCTGGCAATTTATTATTGAAGAGCAGCGCGAAGAAAAATGCAAGAAATGTCTGAATCGGAACTACAACCGCTGTGTAATAGAGGACATTCAATATTGAAAATATGAAATCATGGTTTTCAAGAACGGAAATGTAGTTGCTCAATCCCACAAAATAGACACTGTGAAAGAATGGATCGTAGTGGTACAGGCTGATGTAAAATGAAAAAAATACAGGGAAGAAGATGAAGACAAACATCATTATAAAGAGTGGAATTATGAAAAGTAAGGCCGTGGTGCTCTCGACCCGTTTTGTAGATGTCTCCGAGCCTGTCCTAATGGGATTTATTGTGGCCAATTTCGGGGCACCTTCTAAAATATAATGGATTTTAAGAGATTTAAAAGCGTTTATTTGGGTTTATAGCGTTGAAGAATTTGCCAATGTGGTGTTTGTCTCCTGCAGTATTTTCTGATACGCCTGTACTGGAGTTATAGTGCCGGCAAACAGGTCTTCTATGATGTTGTGTGCGTTTGTCTCTGCGGGTGTAAAGTTGGTGGTGTTGTAGGCCCAACCATATGTGTACGGGAATTCGGTAATGCCAGCATAAGCCAATGCAGGTTGTTCACTTGCATATGCTGCGCTTTCCAAAATTGAAGACCTAGCCGGGAGGGCAAGTCCGAGGCTGACCCACTTCTTTTCTCCTATGGGGCCCGTAAAGTATTCGATGAATTGTATTGCTAGCCATTTCCGAGATCCTGTTAGATGGCTGTTCACTCCCAGACCGACATCAAAACCCATTGTTCCGTTCTGGATGTCTGACGGCATGTGGTAATAACCGAGAGCCTGCATGTTATTGTAGAAGTAGGAACCGCTTTCGTTCACAACAGGATAAGTCCAGCCTCCGCTTACAACCATGGCCACCTTACCTGTTGCAAAGTCCCCTCCGTTCCACCCTGCGCTCATATTTGAATTAAGACCTGCCAGTCCGCTATGGTACAGACCATACCAGAATTTGATACCTGCCAAAAGGCCCGCAGAGTTTGTGGCCGCACCGTTTCCTTGCTGATTTATCCACTGCCCTCCCGCTTCATGCATAAAGGCGAGAATTCTTGCAAACTGCGGTCCAACAACCATGGGGTAGTACCCGGAACCGCTGCCTGGTAGCATGCTTTCATTTTGCTTCAATTGTTCGAGAAGTGTTGTCATAGTTGTCCAGTTCCAAACCGACAAATTCGTGGGATACGGAACCTTCTCCTTATTGAATATCGCCTTGTTGAAGTAAATGAATAGTGGGCTCCAGTCTTTGGGCACGGCGTAAATACCGCCCTTGTAAGTGAATGTGTTGAGAATCTGCGGTATGAATCCCTGTACGTCGTAGCTTGAGTTGGATTCCAGGTATGTAGACAAATTCAGCAAGTAACCTCCTTTTGCATATGCGGGCAAGGCATCATTTTCCATGTACATGACTGCCGGTGCGGTGTTTGTATCAAACTTTGTTGAAAGAACACCGTAGTAATTGCCTGTAATGGGGCTGAACACAACTGTGTCGTTAGGATGTAAGGCGTTGAACGCCTTCACCATTTGCTGGTCAAATGTGTATTCTGCACCGCTGGACACCCATCCGGAGAAAACGATGGTTAACTTGCCTTTTGGCTTCGTTAGAACATAAGCTGCACTCGCCGCAGCGGCAACTACCACCACAACTACTACAATTGCGACTATCGTTGTTAATTTCACAGCTATCCCCTTCTTTCCAATTCATTTTTCGTATACTAATTCCAATTAGTATACTCTTCAGCTAATCCTAGAAACCCTATAAAAACTTAGCGTGGAATTTAGAACCACTTACGTTAAATTTGAGTATGTCTACGTATGATAATCGGGTATCAAGATGACGACAAGTACATGAATTATGAAATTCGAACTTTTGGAAGTTTATAAGCGAGGCAAGCAGTTCACCTTTGTAAGCCATCATTGCACTACCTGAAAGAGTATCATAATTCACATAAAGTTGAAATCAGTTGCCCCATTCAGGTGTTCTCGAAGCTTGTGCATCCGATTTAAGCAACATTTTCGAATATCAAACACCTAGTTTTGATAGATATGCGCAAGTCAAAATGTACTATTGCATGGACTGTTGACTTGTATGTGATTTATCTCAATTCAACTTCTCTTTGGAGCGAAATGAATGAGATTAATAAGTGACATGCTGATGGACGTCTTAGCAAAATGCAGGGGGCCGGATTTGAACCGGCGAACCACTACTGGACAAGGTCCTAAGCCTTGCGCCTTTGGCCAGACTGGGCTACCCCTGCATTTCAATGTCGCCTTCAGCTTCATCAAATAGTATTTGCGACATAAACTGTGTGATATCAAAAGTCTTGCTTCCGTAGCGTGTTAAATGTACTTCCACTTCGACAGAGTCTCTTTCCTTCCTTTCTGCCAACGGAAGCTGAGATGATAGCATGAATTTGCCTTCGCATAGCCCCTGCTTATCAAAACGAATGTGAAGGACGCCATTTTCGTCGGTTCTCTCCCTTAAGGTGGAAACAAGTGCCTCTTTCTCCTCCACCGAAAGTTTCAGCACCGCGCTTCGAAGCGCCTCAAGCCCCATATCAGCCTCCATTAATGACATTGAATTTCCGAAATGAGATTCCACTTTCTTTTCCGTAATTTCGACCTCTGCCCCCGCTAGAAGGGTCATCGCCTCTTTTACCTTCTCTCTGCTCTCAGTGCTGTAGCAGAAGGCTGTGCACGTGATTCGGTTCACTCGCCCCCTTGGTTTTCCTTGCTTGTGCGAGGATGAGCCATTCTTCATAGAGAGATCACACATCTGCCAATTCAGTCAGACTAATTTTAATTATTTAGCCTGTATGTGTTTACACGCTTTAGAATGGATGCAGCTTCAGGACCAATGGATGTGGAAAGGCTGGCGAAGGCTATAACTGCAGCCACAGCTATGGAGAATTCCGAAGCAGTGGAACTCGCTGAAATCGTACTCGCATATTTTGGATTTGGAGACAGGGTAATAGACAATACTCTAGACCAGGAGGATAGAAAGGTATTCTACCTTCTCTACGACGCAGGCATACTCACAAGTGAGTGGGAAGAGACGCTTCTGGCAAATGGACGAATTTGGCGCATTTTCTATTGGACATTCGATAGGGATAATATTGATAGAATCCTCCGGAAAAAGGAGACAGTGCAAACTTCAAACAATATTTATGAAGAACTGCCATCAGGTGCATGGAAGCGGCATCAAAATGAGGTATAGGCATTGAGGAAAATATTATTCATAATATGCGACGGGCTGGGAGACAGGCCTTCGGCGGAGCTAAATGGTCTCACTCCACTTCAGGCGGCAAAAAAGCCCAACATTGACAGGATAGCTGCAAATGCAATGCAGGGAGTTATCTACACTATATCCCCGGGCACAGTCCCTGGGAGCGATACCTCTCATCTCACACTATTGGGCTATAATCCGGAAAAGGTTTACACAGGAAGGGGACCCTTGGAGGCGGTAGGAGCGGGAGTTGAGATGAAGGCCGGTGACGTAGCTTTTAGATGCAACTTCGCCACTGTGGATGAAAGAGGAGTGGTTAAGGACCGGAGAGCTGGAAGGATCAAGGAGCCTGAAACAGCCGAACTCGCCTCATTGCTGCAGGGGATTGAAATTGGTGAACATCGGCTGACCTTCAAGGAAAGTACGGAGCATAGATGTGTTCTTGTAATACATGGTTCCGGACTTGGGGCCAATGTCACAGACACTGATCCAGGGGTGGAAGGAAAGGCAATTCTACAGGCAGAAGGAAAGGATACCTCTTCCCAGCAGACAGCCGAGATCCTTAACAAATTTATGTCAATGGTCCGCACCAGATTCGAAAACGCGGACGTAAACAAAAAGAGGGTGGCAAAAGGTCTTCCCCCTGCAAACGCCGTTCTGGCCAGGGGTGCTGGTGTATTTCCTGAAATAGAACAATTCAAGGAAAAGACGGGCATGCGTATGGCGGCGATTGCTGCAGAAGGATTGATAGTGGGTATCTGTAAAGTGCTTGGTGCAAAAGTTTACAGCCCGCCGGGATACACCGCAGGTATGGACAGCAATTTAGAAAACGTAGCTTCGACAGCCGAAAAGTTGCTGCGCGAAAATGATATGGTTTTCATACATGTCAAGCCCACAGATGTCGCGGGGCATGACGGAAACCCGATTGGAAAGAAGGAGGTCATTGAGAAGGTAGACCGGATGATAGGAGACATGTCTAATTTCATTGAAAATGACATTGTGCTGGCAATGACAGGAGACCATTCCACACCTGCCTCTGCCAAGGAGCACACGTGCGATCCTGTTCCTCTACTGATATATGGCCATGGATTTAGAAGTGATGGCATTGCTTCTTTTGACGAGATCTCCAGCGCCAAGGGCTCTCTGTCGGGTCTGGAAGGAAGAAGCCTTTTGCCCCTACTGATGGGGTATGCCGACAGGTCTCCAAAGTACGGTGCTTGAATTCAGCGGATTCCATGTTTCGCAAATGGGTTGCAGTCTTAACCGGTATTGGCCACAACTGTTCAACTTAATTTTTAATATGGACGCTGCGGTGAATCAGTTTAGAGCCATATTTTTCGAAGAGTCAGCTAGTCTGGTCTCTCACTTAAGGCTTAGTACATTGCAAGCCAAGTTACTCGACAGTTGATCTTTCAATCCAGTCAAAGAGTGGTATCAGTTGTTCCCGCAGTTGTCTGCCCCTAGCTGTAAGTGAGTATTCAACACGTATTGGTCTTGAATTTATGATCTTTCTATCAACCAGTCCAGCAGACTCCATTTCCCTCAGTCGTTGTGAGACGAGGTTAGAAGTTGCACCTTCTATGTTTCTCAATATGGAGTTGAAGTTCATTCGTTCCTCGTTTCCGAGAAGTCCTATAATGAGCAGGGTGTATTTCTTCCCTATAATTTTTATCAGTGTTTCGGATGGAATTATACATATCCTCTTGCCGTTGTGTATTATCATGCAGGCCTTTTCCCCTTTAGTTTCCATGCAGTTGCAACATGGCAAGCAGGTAATATATAGCATTCCTCAGTAGGCAGATAAGTTCTTACAACCACCTCCTTCAAAACAACGCGTTAGCAGGTCTATTTCCGTGGTTGTGAAAGTTAATCATGGTTCCTTAAACCGAAACGAGATGCTCATAGTGCAAGTGTGAGTAAACAATATGGTGTGAAATTATGCCAAATAGTGTCCTGTTCCATACCTCCGCTTTCACCATTTGATCTGATTTTAGCTTAAGAGCTAATGATGAATCCAGCATCAATCTGTCATGGGCGCTCTTGCAGTTCAGGACTTCATTTTTCCTGACTATGGTAAGAAAACAGAAGCTGCTTCTGCCAACATGTCTTTTCTGTATTAATAGCCAACAGCCATGTAAGTAAACTATGAACATACGCGGAAACCAGTTGCTTGTAGTCAAAATGAATCGTGCTCCCATTGCTTATTGCGCCCCACAATTGAAAAAATTGACTAATTGCGCTGCGAAAGGATACATCGATGATATCTGCGTACGGTTAGCAGGCAATTGTGAAAAAGGCTGCGTAAATGGGACGCGCCCGCAATTACCAACTATGTTTGTGTAGTCATTCAGCACAGCTGTCGCTTTCCAAATGTGAGGCGTGGATTCATGCAACATACATTCGACACGATAATAATCGGGAACGGAGCCGCAGCATTTTCGGCCGCAATAAGGCTTTCCGAGTTGTCCGATGGTAATGAACGCATCGCAATGGTCGGAAGCGGGCCTGTAGGTGGCACTTGTCTGAACAGAGGATGTGTCCCTACAAAATATCTCATCGAGGCTTCCCGCGGCATTTATGCGTCATCCCATCCGGCTTTTAGTGGAATTGAACCCACAACACAATCGTTTAATTTTTCAAAACTGATGGAAGGATTGGGAGAAATTGTTCAAGCACAGCGAAAGCAGAGGTATGATTCCATTTTGGACCATTATGACAATATTTCATTCTTTCCAGGGAGTGCCCGCTTCCAATCCGATTGTGCAATTGAAATTTCGTCGGACTCTTCGCATGGTTTGTCTGGCGTTATAGATCTTAAGGCCGAAAAGGTGCTGATCGCCTCCGGTTCCAGTCCCTCTATCCCATCAATCAATGGTCTCGCCACAGTACCATATTTCACCACAGACACGCTGTGGAAAATGGATCAATTACCTGAATGCCTAACCATTTTTGGTGCAGGTCCTACGGGCCTTGAGATGGCTCAGGCTTTCAGAAACATGGGAGTAGCGGTTTGTGTGGTAGAAGAGCGGAGTGCAATCATCGCACGGTTCGAGGGCGAGATTTCAGGGAAGCTTAAGGAAACGCTCGAAAGCGAGGGGATCAGGTTTTACCTCGAATCCAACGTAAAGCACATTCGGAAAGAAGGAAGAAATGCAGTGATTGAGCTAGCCCATAAAGGAGGTCATGACACCATTACGTGTGATGCCCTTCTCCTGGCCACCGGAAGGAAACCGAATACATTGGATTTGAATCTTTCAAGTGCAGGTGTTAAAACTGATAGATGGGGTTTCATTATAACAGATAGCAGAATGCTTACTTCAAATCCACGCATATTTGCGGCTGGCGACTGCATTTCAAAGCGTCTTATGCTCGAGACGCTGGCTGCCAGAGAAGGTGCTATTGCAGCTGAAAATATGGCCGGCAAGTTTATTGAAATGGATTATTCCTGCGTCCCTGCTGCAGTCTTCACAAACCCTCAGGCAGCCTCTGTAGGTATGACTGAGAGTGAGGCAAAAGAGCTTTACGGCGATGCGCTCGTCACTATGGTCCCGCTTGAAATGGTGCCTAAGGCGCTCATTTCAGGCAAATCCAGTGGTATAATAAAATTGATTGCTCATCCTCTGAATGGAAGAATATTGGGTGTGCATGCGCTTGCGCACAACGCTTCTGAATTCATTATGGAGGCCGCGCTTGCGATAAAGTGTGCAATGTCGTATGAGGATATAATAGGTACAGTCCATATTTTTCCGACATTTGCGGAAGGAATAAAGATAGCGGCGCAGGCATTTTTGAGAGACGTGAGCAGAATGAGCTGCTGCGTTGAATGAAGCCGCCTGTGAGTTACTACCCACCGTATCCATAAGCGCCTCTACACATTAGCATACAGTTTCATGTTGTAATACATGTTATTTCGGAGATGGCGCATCAGATTGATCTTCGATAACTAGGCACAGGAGATCAATTCTATGTTACGAATGAAGTTTGAGGACAGGCGGCAGTTCTCACTCTGCAAGACACTCATTGTTCATTGGATATTCATCCTCAAAGGGATCTCTCCTGAATTTAAAGGAATGGTAGCAAACTTCCTCATTCAATCTTTCCACGTGCATATGAGCCCAAGATTCTGCATTTCGCAGTGTTCTTTTCGAGCATCCTTACAGCATCCGAGATCCGTCGCTCCTGTATATGCCCATCGAAGTCCACAATGAAGTAGTACTCCCACGGTACTCTTTTAGTGGGTCTCGATTCTATTTTGGTGAGATTAATTTTCGCATTTGCAAATATGCTCAGAGCCTTGTACAATGCACCGGGTCTGTTTTCAACCGAAAATACAACAGTTGTCTTGTTTTCCTCCCCCCTTTTCCCTTCCTCCTTCGAAATGATGAGGAAACGTGTAAAGTTATCATCGAAGTCTTCAATCCCCTCTATTAGAACCTCAAGACCATACAGCTCAGCGGCCCTTTTGCTCGCTACTGCGGCAATCGAAAGGTCATTCCTTTCCCTAACGAGTTTGACGCTTCCGGCTGTATCATAAGCTGCCTTTATTGAGACTCCAAGCGCCTCAAGTTTGTTTCTGCATTGCTCAAGTGCCTGTGGGTGCGAGTAGACCTCTAGTACACCTTCGATGCTACTCCCGGGTATAGCAATTAAACAGTGTCTTATCCGAAGAAACGTTTCACCGGAAATGTGCAACCTCGAATTCAGGAGGTTGTCATATGATTCATAAACATTCCCACCGATCGAATTTTCTACAGGTATTATGCCAGCCTCACATACGGAATTTTCTACAGCCCTGAACACATCAGAAATCGTGGGAAAAGGCACTGGAACCGCTTTCTCCTTGAAAAAGGAGATGAGCGCCTCCTCGCTATACGAACCCCTTTCACCTTGGTATGCAACCTTCATTCAAACTTCCTATTCCTTTCACCTTTCAATTGAATCCGCCGCTTGCTGCTATGAGTATCAGTAGCGAGTCCCCCTCGCTCACCCTCTCCATAGTTGAAACCGGTTCATCATTGAGGAAGAATACAGCGCCATCAGGGTGCACACCAAGCATGCGTACTATGTCAATTATCCTTGCTCCTTCATTGACTTCCATGACCTTGCTTTCTATCTTCCCGCCACGTATCTCTATATTTATGTTCAATATCTCCATCGTATTGTTTATCTGTTTAATAACA
The DNA here is from genome assembly GCA_038881315.1 of Methanomassiliicoccales archaeon. GTDB lineage: Archaea > Thermoplasmatota > Thermoplasmata > Sysuiplasmatales > Sysuiplasmataceae > JAVZQA01. Next base: position 873 of record JAVZQA010000004.1, on the reverse strand, counting down.
TTCCCGTCCCTCGTGCCGAGGTAGCTCAGCCCGGTAAAGCGGTGGCCTCGAGTATTCCGCGAAAGCCACTGGTGCACTGCACCTCGGGAGTTCAAATCTCCCCCTCGGCGCTTGTTGCACGATCGTGGTTAAGGAGTTATTTGCCTGATGAAGTAAGAAGCCGCAGATTTTTTGCGCAAATCACCACTCAACAGACCATTCTTATATCTAAACGGTAACTGAATGAATTTCAAAACTGCCTATTTTAAGTGCACTAAGTCGCAGCCGCTTGGTTAAAATTTATCTGCATTGCGGAGCCTGGCAGTCTGCAAGTAAATGCAGTTTGTATTCCATATTCCTTTCTAGCGACAAAACGATATCAGATTCTATTCATGTTTTAATATTTCTATCATATTTCAGCCTGTTAAAGGAGAGACTAGCTTGCCGGCAAAAAAGAGGGTTTCAAAAGATGCAGGCAGAGACACACTGACTGAAGCCTTGCCTATCTCAAACAGTCTGGAATATCTTGAGGAAGTAGAACGAAGTGTACTGTTGGACATAGGACGGACAGATAGGATTGGCTTTCCAGAGATAGTGCTAGCGGAGGGTAAGACAGATGCGGAGCTAGTCCATATCATTGAAAAACTCGCTGAACGGCATGCGGATGTGCTTGTTTCTAGATTGGAAAAGCGGCGATATTCCAAGTTACGTCTGAAGAATTACTTGAAGAATTACACTCTCACTTACGACAAATCCTCGGGAACTCTCTTGATGGTAAGGAAAGGTTCGCACAACAGAAAAATTTTTGGAAGGGTGGCACTCATCACTGCCGGAACTTCGGATGTAAGAGTGGCAGCAGAGACTATGCATATCCTCACCTACTTTGGTGTGGAG
>JAVZQA010000003.1:0-33850 GCA_038881315.1 Methanomassiliicoccales archaeon | reverse complement strand
TTACAGAGCATATGCTTCCGAGACGCTTATGCGATACCCCTCGATAGCCTATCTTGTGAACGAATCTATGCATGTGAATATGCTTGATTTTGCATGGTTGCCAGGGGCCCCAACAACACCAGAAGGCTATGGCGGCTCTATTCCACTGATGGTTAAAGAGCGAAATCCAGCGTCATTTGTAGTCGATCTGCCCGGGCTCATAGGACTCAACACATCATATTTCATTTCATTTATACCGCCTGATGGGAGCACAGATGGATGGACTTACTCAGCCGGCATGCCGGTGCAGTCTGTTAATGACACTCCCGCATGCTCCCTCCTTGTGTCGGTGAGAAGCGGATTCTATTCCCTCTCCGTGAAATATGCACCGTATTACACATCTCTGCCATTCTATGCAGTATCACTAACTGCTGCAGCACTATCCACAATGTATCTGCTATACTACGCAACTGTTGAAAGAAGAAAAAAGAATTAGTTTGGGCGCTTTCACTCAGACCATATCTTGTGCATTCTCGCGCATTTGTCAAATCTTTTGGAGATATAGTCCCAGTTCACATTCTTGAAGAATGCTTCGATGTACGATTTTCTTCCTGTCCCATAATCAATGAAATACGCATGTTCGTAGACATCCATGAGCAATAGAGGCACTACTGTTGCAGGGAAACCGGCGTTCTGAGCATCCAGCACCACATTGTGGAGCCTCCCGTCGTCAAGGCCGTAGCACAGCATTGCCCAACCGCGGGCAGCCATACCTGTGGCGATGAAATCCTCCTTCCATTTATCGAAGGAGCCAAAATCATCGGCAAGCGCCTTGTTAAGTGCGTCGGACGGCTTTGTTCCCTTTCCGTTTTCCAGATCACCGAAGTATAGCTTGTGGTTCCACATTCCCCCGAGATTAAAGGAGAGTTGGCGTTTCGCCTCTCCGTATTCGCTGTAAGTGCTGGCAGACTTCGACGGGTCGCTGAAGTTGTTCGCTATTTTTTCGTATATCTCATTTGTCTTGTTGACATATCCCTCATAGAGTTTGAAATGCTCTGTGAAGGTCTTCGCAGAGATTCCCTCAACTTCTTTGTACTTTAATGGTACAGCTGTATACTTTGGTCTGGCCATAAAAACACCTTGTGATTGCTATCAGTCCATTCGATTTAAGTTTTGTCCTCCACGCTGTCGCGTTAGCCATGAGGGGGCGTTTAGTTCTTTAACTTCTTACTCATCATGTTTGCTGCATGCAGGCTGAAACGGTGTTCAATAGGCTCTGCTTCCTCGAGGGGGAGTGGATAGGAAAATCGCAGGATGGAGCTGAGGTTGTGGACAAACTGGTGTGCACCCTGGAGCACGGGAAATTGACATGTATTTCGGAACTACTTTCCCAGGGAGGGGAAAGATTGGAGAGAAAGATTGAGTTCTGGATTGAGGACGACAAGTTGAGGGGGACATGGACAGATCATGGAGCGAATAAGCAGGAATACCTTTGTGAATATGATAGCGAATCTGACGAATTCTTATTCAATCTGACTGAAATGGCCACAAGTTTAGATTACAAGACAATACGCAGGCTGAACAATTTCAGTTTTATTACAATGGAACAGTCGGCAATTCAAGGGACATCTTCTGTCAGATCATTTGAAATGAGCTACAGGAGAACCCTTTAACAGCCTTTCATCTTTCCTGTAACCAGCTGCACTCAGCCCTTTTTCGAAGCCGCTGCCGTACTGCATTGCTTTTTTGGGAAAGGGAGTCAAACCCAGACTTTTTAGCGCCTCTACTATCACAACCTTTCTCTGCCCATTGCATATTTTATGCGAAAGCGGGAGTGCTTTTGCAAATTCCACAATGCTCTCACTTAAATAAGGCGTGAGCAGTTTCTTGCCACACGCGCCTGCGATGATTCTGTCCCTCTCAATACCGCTGCTCAACAGCTCCAGCGCATCTGCATTCATCCTTCTTTCCAATTCAATCCCATCCATCCTGACGTATCTATTGTAGCCTCCAAAGAGTTCGTCTGCTCCCTGCCCGGATACCACTATCTTTTCGCAGATCGAGCTTAAAGCGAAGTACAGAGGGGCATATATTGACAGCTCCAAGTACGAGGGTGGCCTATGGAATTTATCTGTAAAGGTGGTGATTACCTTTTCAGCACTTTCCTTCACATCTTCAGGGGAGGCAACAATCTCAACCAAAGGAATATTCAAGCGCGTTGCCATGTGACGTGCATGCACCATGTCTGCTGAACCTGCGGTTCCTGCACAGTAAATTTTCGCATGTAGTCTATTTCTCAGAACAGCAGCAAGAAGTGTGCTGTCCATCCCCCCCGAAAAGAGGAAACCGGCTTCGGAGATGTCATCAAGATACGGGAGATTTTTGATTAAATTTAATAGCTTATCCGTGCTATCTTGCAGCGAAATTACTTCTTTGTGCACATTGGTTAATTATTAAATGTATTATTCAAATGATACTGATGACAGAGAGGTAAGAAATGCATAAGATTGATTTCGAACGTGGCCTGATACTTGCCCTGGACGAGGTCGAAAGCCGCAGAGCGATGGAAATCGTTAATCTTGTGGGTAAATATGTGGATGCGATTAAGCTGAACTGGCCAATCATCCTTTCCTGCGGTCCGGAGATTGTGACGACCATATCAAATCATTACAGGGTGATATGCGACTTCAAAGTCGCAGACGTCTCACACACTAGCTCAATGATTGTTTCGAAGGCAGTGAGTCTCGGTGCATCAGGCATCATAGTGCATGGTTTCATGGGAAGGGATGTGCTCGAGGCATGCATACAGAGCGCACATGGTGCCTCCATTTTCGTGGTTTCCGAACTGTCAAACCCTGGTGCGGTTGAAATGTTATCACCCCTTTCGGACAGGATTGCTAAGCTTGCTGTGGAACTCGGAGCAGATGGAATTGTCGCACCAGCCACAAGACCCCATAGAATTAGGGAGCTAAGGGCGATGGTAGGCCATTTGGCGATTATTGCTCCCGGTGTTGGAATACAAGGAGGTTCAGCCGCCGAGGCTATAAAAGCAGGTGCAAATGCACTGGTTGTTGGTCGAGGTATCTATGGAGCACAGAATCCGGTGGAAGCCGTTAATAACTATCTTAGTGAAATTACACAGGTTAGACGGGAACAGGTTTAGCCCCGCCGCGTTTCACTGATAATTGACATTAACTGTGTAATGGAGGGGTGCGAAATGCTTGAAACGCATTGCTTGAAACACTTAAATAGCAATTGCTACTATGAGCGCGGGAAGGTGCCCGGTGAGGCCCGAGATCATGGCACTAAATAACACTATCAACTCTGATGCAAGACGAAAGCAGGAGCAGGGCCAGGACACCAGGACAAGCGGCTTTTATACGTTGCTACGTCAACTCGACTGGCCAGCATTTGCAGCTATTCTTGTCATAGTTCTAATAGCCACATATCTGCGCTTTTATTTTGACTTCTCCTCCACTCTGACTGGAGGATTTCCATCACTGAGTGGTGGCTCTGATGCGGACTTTTATTTCGATGTCCTCTCCTACGCACTGCATACCGGTCATCAGATGCTGTTCGACCCAATGCTTAACTATCCACTGGGCTCCAACAACCCGTTTCTGCCGTTTTACGTTTGGTCAACAGTGATGATCACATGGCCTGTTGCGTTTTTATTCCACCTTCCTGTCATCACACCCGTTCACTCCACGGCTATTTCTGCAGCGGTAGTGGCTTTCTCGGCAATTTCTGCCATTTCAGGTATAGTTGCCTCCATCATCGCATATTTCCTGGGAAAGGAGCTCTTTTCCAGGGAGGCAGGCATCATTGCCGCAGCTCTCGTGGCTGTGCTTCCATCCTTCCTCTCCGAAAGTACGGCAGGTTTCGGTGTCCATGATCCGTTTGTTCTGATGCTTACTGCCCTGTTCTTCTTTTTCACCTTCAGGGCACTCAATACCGTAAATGGTGTAAGGTGGGTGGAGCGATGGAATGTACGAGGCAGTTTCAAGCCCGATTTCGAGTCTATCGGCAAGGGGCTCCACTCATATTACCAGGAAAACAAACGCTCGCTCATTTATGCATTCATGTCTGGAATTGTGCTGGCAAGTATAGCCAATGCATGGGAAGGATTCTCCTATATTGTGGTGATAGTTTCACTCTTCTATCTTATTCAATCATTTATTTACAAGTTCAGGAACAGGGACACGCTAGCCCTCAGTTCAATATATCTCGTACAGAATATGGCCATGCTCATCTTTTCATTTGATGTTTATTATCAGACAGCCTCCATCTATCCTTGGTTCTATGTTGGTATACTCTTCTTCCTTGGAACTTTGCTTTTGGGTGTTATTTATACAATTACAAGGGACGTCCCATGGCTCACGGTTCTTGTCTCACTTGCAGTTGCGCTTTTGTTGGTCTTCGGCGGTTTGGAAGTCCTTGATAAACCTTTCCTGCACGGCCTTGTGCAGAAGGTTCTGCTGGCACAGAGTTATTTCATAAAATCTCCGGTGTACACAACTATAGCAGAGGCGCTTGCGCCCTCATTCAGCCTGCTTGTTTTATCGCTGGGCGGCGCAATATTTTTCATTGCATTCGCACAAATGCTTTACATGTTTTACAAGTCACCCAGAAAGCTCAGTAACAGCCATGTCCTTCTGATTATATGGTTTATAATAGCCACATTCATGGCTGTTACAACAGTAAGATTTGTTCTGGATGCCACAACCACCTTTGCATTGATGTCGGCTGAGGGACTTGTGCTGCTTCTGGAATGGGTCAACTTCGGAGAGGTAAGGAAGGGCATATCGAATTTTGGTCTCTCATGGACAGGTATTAGGCGGAGTGTGAAAATAAAACATATCCTGGCCGTCCTTTTCGTTGCATTCGTAATTTGTATGCCTGTCTCATGGATGGCCATAGATGCTGCCACTCCCTCCACGATGAAACAGTCACTCAATACGCAGGTCTATGACCTGCTTCCTTCCTTCCTGCATCCGCCTGGATATGTGAACAACGGTTCTAATCCCTACTATTTTGGCGGTTTCGGGTACAGTCTTGAATCACCGAACACATATTTCCCGGCCGCATGGTCCTGGCTTGATAACTACACCAGTAATATCGCATCGTACAGTGAAAGGCCCGCGTATCTGAGTTGGTGGGATTACGGAAGTGAAGTGGTTACATTTGCTCAGGTTCCGACAGTCGCAGATGATTTTCAGCAGGGGTATCACCTCGCCTCGGCATTCCTGTTCAGTCAGAATGAAACACAGGCGGTTGCGCTGCTTGCTGCGAGACTGATGTACGGTTCATTTGAAGGAAATGGCAGCTACCTATCGCCTGCGATGTACAGTTTGTTGCAGTCCTATGGCATTAATGCCTCGTACGTCCAGAACGTAATGCAGCATCCCGGTAATTACAAGTCGCTGGTTCTTTCCGAACCCTCCATTTATGGCCCGTTCTCAAGTGATGTAACCTCACCCAGTGTAATGTATGCCGTGCTAATGGTTGTTCTTTCCCGTATAGGTCTCAATCAGGTTGTGAATCTATATCAGACCATTTCGAAACTGACAGGCAAGTTCATTGACTTCTTCTCTGTGGATTCCAGGTTGATTCCGTTCAGCGCCACGGATACTGGGGTCTTTTATGCGCCTGCATTTCTAGGTGGTAGGCCCGTTGCAGGTCCTGGTGTTTACAACATACCATATAACTACTACACCATAACCGCAACAACTACAACGGGTCTTACTTACCCGCTACAGAGCATTCCCCCGGGCTCACAGGTCTCCTCATATTCGATAAATTATCAGCCACTGTTCTACAACATGACTCTATACCGTATGTTCTTCGGCTACTCCGGTTATGATCTCACAGGCCAAAATATAAGCGGCTTGCCTGGTCTTTCGGGTGATTTCACCACAGATCCACAGATATCAAATTATCAGCCGCTGCCTGGATGGATGATGAGCCACTTTGAGATGGTGTACAGAACAGCCTATTACAATCCATGGCCGCTGAAGTATGTTGCAGCGCATCCCAACGCCTGGGTTGCAATAGACTATTCCACCGCAATCAAGCTCATAAAGGAAAATCCCTCATTTACCAATTACACAGTCGACTTAAGCCCAACGTCTGATTTTGAAAACGGAATTGTGTTGATGCAGTACTTCCCAGGCGCCTTTGTCAACGGAACTGTTCTGCTCTCTAACGGTAAGCCCGCTTCAGGCATCAGGGTTACTATTCTTGACCAGTGGGGTATACCACACGATGTTGTCTACACAAACGCTCAGGGCAAGTATTCTGCGGTTGCGGTCGCGGGCAATGACACTGTTGTTCTCAGCACAGGACCTCTGACATCGGTGCAGGAAAATCTAAGCCAGACAGGTCTAATCCTCAAGCAGTATTCGATCAATGTGAGTCAGGCAGCCGCGCTAAGGGATCCTGTGATCAACATGAGCACAGGCCTTCCTGCGTATGATATGAACATGGGTACCTTGGTGCTCAATCAGACTGGCATGACAGGCCATGTTTTCTTCAAGGCGCCGGCCAATTACACATTTTCAGCTCAATACTCAGTGCCTGTTAAGGGAGTTACAGTTCTTGCAAGGAACGCCACTTCTGGTCAGACATATGCTGCCAACGTAAGCGATTCTGGTTTCTACAATTTCAGCGCCCTGCTGCCGGGCGAATATGAAATGTTTGTCCAGAGCGGGAGCGAATTGCTGCATGTTAACAATGTGAGCCTTTCATATGGTGAGACATCAACTGTCAATCTTGCACTGACTCCCTACTACGTCAATGGAACAATCGTGAACCTGAATAATACGCCCGTTGGTAAACTCACGGTGAAGGTAAGCGGCGCCGGCAGCAATTATTCGGAATATGCTACCACATCGCCAAACGGTACCTTCTCTGCAGGCGATCTCATAGAAGGCAATTACACAGTTACTATTGCTGGCGGGGAATACACAATGCAGTCACCTCTAGTTACACCTGCACCTCTCAACACAACCATGTCCTATGGCAAGCTTGTCCTGCGTGCGTTGCAGAAAGGGGAACTGACAGGCAGTGTGCAGATTGGTGGAACCTTCGTGCCGGATGCAACCGTAATAGCCTACGGTAACGAATATGGTCTGGGCACCTATTCTGCAACAACGTCGTCCACTGGAAACTTCTCTATGGTTCTACCCAACGGCAACTACACGCTTTATTCCATTTATTTCAAATCATCAGTGCCATACGCTATACTCTCTGCTGTCAACGTTTCCGGTGGGCAGCATGTCTCCCTACATTATTTACGGGCTTACTGGATATCTGGTATAGTAACAGGCTCTGATGGAGCCCCTGTTCAGGCTAATATATATTTTGAAAGGGCAGACGCTGTTCTGAATATCACCACCGCTCAGAACGGCTCATATGCTGTTGCGATTCCATCAGGGAACTATTCCGTCATGTCTCAGGGTAATGGGGGGTATCTTGGCAGTGTTGCTGTTCAGGGTCATAATGTCCACATGAACATAAACGAACAGCAATCTCTGGGTTACAAGGGAAATGTCTACACAGAGCTTACTGGGAAATACACGAATATTTCAGCTCCAATGCTTGAATTCAACAGTGGAGGCAGTAACTACATCTTCTTCGGTTCTGTTACCGGCAGCTATTCTCTGCAGCTGCCGGCGGGCAACTCGTATCTGGTGAACTTCTCCGCCCCAGGCTATACACACAGAAGCGTCTCTCTGTCCACATCGACACTGGTGAATGTGGAGTTGTTCCCAAGTGCAGTGGAGGCGCATTTCGAAATAGCTGGCGAGTTGCCGCCTGGTGGATCTGTTTATCTCTCACCTGTAAATGACAGCTCTGCTAGGTATTTCCCAATCGTTTCAGGTGCGGTGGCTACTATATCTCTCCCGCCTGGAACTTACATGGTGAATGCTACCGGATTTAACACCTCCACTTACAGGACATATGCCGTGCCAGGGAATGTAACACTGTCCGTAGGTCAGAGCACCTCGTTAGCTATTAATTTCCACCTTCTTTACAATCAGACCCTGCGTTTACTCTATCCTTCCGGTGTCCCAAAGAACAGCAATGCATCAAGGGTTGATGTATTTGGAACATTGCTACCTCAACCGCTGTCCTTTTCGAACATGAGAACAGGCGAGGGCATCTATCTTCAGGCTGGCAGCTACACGATTTATTCGTTTGCATCCGTAAATGGAACTGAGTATGCCTCCCTTTCGCAGCTAAATGTCACCTCCGTGGGAACCGCTCAGGTGAATTTCCGTGATGCGTTTGACCTGTCGGGCACTCTGTATTATAATGGTTCTACTGTTAGCCCAGCGATTGTTAATGTGGTGGCAGTAAGCAATGGCAACACTGTCAAGGCTGCAGTCCTCTCCAATGGTACCTTTGATGTCACGATGCCAGAGGGTAATTACACTGTCATGGCGTCGAAGTCGGCAAATATGCTTTACAACGGCGTACTTAGATATGTGATGCTGAGTGCAGTGGAGAATGTATCACTGAATGAGAATCTCTCTCTCTCGCTAACCCTGTCGCCCCACCTGTCAAATGTAACACTCAGTGGTACAGTCCGCATGTTCTATGGGTTGCCGGTTCAGGCAGAGTTGTATTTTGTTTCCAAAGGAGGCACGGCTATCAACACATCATTCACCACCCTTCAAAACGGCTCCTACAGCGCATCCCTGGCTCCAGGCAATTACACTGTGGAAGTGTATTCGACCGACGGGCAGGCCAGCAACATTTCCACAATATATGTGTCCCCCTCCCCTGACAATTTCAATCCTACGCTCAATTTTGCTTATCTGGTCAGCGGAACTGTTTCTGCAGACGGCATAGGATCTGTCAATGCGTCAATTCAATTCAAGAGCAGCACTGGGAATTTCACAATTACCAGTAGCGGAGGCAGATTCTCGCTACTCCTTCCTGCAGGTGTGTATTCGCTCAATGCAACCTATAATGTGACTATTCAGGGCACTCTCTATAAATATGCTTATTCGTCGAACGTGTCTGTGAGCTCAGCATCTGTTATGAGCATCCCGCTCTCTCTTGTGCCGACTTATTCTGTGTCCCTTAAGGTTCTTTCATATCAGAATTCGCCGGGAACAGCAGGCTTCGATACGGTAAGATTGCTGGTGAATAATACAGGGGACGTGCCTGATGTTGTGTTCCTTGCAGTGGACACACCACACTGGTTTGCTTCCTTCGACCCGACGTATCTGCTTCTTGGCACCGGCAATGCCTCATCAGCGACTGTTAACGTCACTCTTTCCTCTTTCAATCCTGCAGGTGGTACTGATAGTGTTACATTCAGCGCTTATTCCTATATTTCACCCAAAGTAAATGCCAGCACCTCGGTCAATGTGGCAGTTCCTGTTGTTTACGGCTACAGTGCCTCATTTTCAAGCTATGGGACAGAGGTCCCTGGAAGGGTCGAGACATTCACAATCGTTGTCAACAACACTGGGAACAGCAAGGCCAATTTTGTAGCCACCATGAGTAATCTGCCTGCACTTAGGAGTGAAGGATGGAATGGCGGGATTTACACCACCTCCTCTGGGCCGTTTTACAACATAACATATTTCACACTGAATCCAGGGCAGAATCAAACACTGACAGTTCAACTAAGGGCTTACGGCACGAATGCCTCAACCATCATACCTGCAACCGTGACGGTCACTGAAAGGGAAACAGGTTCATACTATGCAGTCAGCGTCCCCCTGTCACTCCCGAATCCAGTGGTCTCATTAAGCGGTATAACTGTTTCAGGTGCAGGTTCATCGGCTTCTCATCCGCCTCTTATCACGCCACGCCTTGGTGTCATTATATTCATCCTGGCAGCTCTCATAATAGCAATTGTCTACGTTGCGAAGAGGAAGAGGCTGATCAGATGAAGGGATTACCATTCATTTTGGTATTTGCACTGCTCACAGCGACATTGCTTTCTGCAACCCCTTCCACCGCGGCGACACCGCCTGTTTCTGCGACGCTATCCGGTCCTACGCTGGTAGCTTCGGGGAGCACGCACACTTATGTGCTACGTGTTTCCGGTGGACCAAGTTTGACTGGTAAAGCGAATTATTCGTTCAGCGCAGTTCTGCATGCCAAGAATACCACTGGTTTGAGCATAACTCCAACTTCGGGCTCCAGCGCGTTGGGTGTCTTCTACATCAACATAACGGCCGGGGGAGCAGCTGAGATCGTGACTGCTACATTCAATATTACTTCCGGAAGCGGTTCTTCTGTGGTTAACGCTTCAAAGTCGTTCCTCATAACCGTCGTTCATGCGATAGTGATAACAGTGCCTGTTATCAATGAGGGACAGGTCGGTGTGACATATGCAAATCTATCCCTTTACATAAATGGCAGATATATAGAGACGGAGACCGTCAATTTATCCGCAGGGCAGAAAACAAGCGTAACATTTCAATGGGTAGCCTACTCATACCCAACGGGGACGATCACTGCAACAGTTGTAATAAATTCTACTGGAAATTTGCTCTTTGAAAACGGACAGGTCTCTACAAGCTTTCCAATTTACATCAAGGGTGCACCCTCCAATGCAGTGGATGACTATCTTATCGCAGCAATCATCGTTGCGGCCGTTGTACTTGTGCTATTTGTATTCCGCAGGCCAAAGCCACGCACCTAGAATGTGGTCCCCTCCGATTTATACTCAATGGTCAGCTGAAACACTCCACTGTTTGAAAACCCCTACCATGTTATTATGGTGGAGGACGTGAGAAGGAAGGTTGTTTCCATAGGCAAGGACTGAGGCATGATGAGCAAGCAGCTGGCTGTCGTGTAAGCAAAGAATTTGATCTTATAATCTTTGATGCGCCATTTAGATGGTTTGCTCCCAGAGACGTAAGAGAGTGGGCTACTACAGAAGAGAATTTTGTGTCCCTGACATCATTTTTGGAAGAAGTTAGAAATTATTTGAAGCTCTGGGATATGAATTATTTTAATGAACTCGTGGAACGGCTTAGCTTCAGGCGTAAGTTGATCAGAAGCAGATCGATAGAGAAGGATGACATAAAACGGAGTTAATATGTGCGGATACTAACGCTGTAATTGATGATGGTTCTGTCTCTGTATGGAGTAATCAAATTCAATCGAAGGGTCGGCTTCCAGCCAATACCTGAAGTGAACATCCGCGTGGAGGTCAACTTGTCGGAGTCACACAAAGGCGGTAGGAGAATGCCATTCGGAGCGTCGCATTGTTAAAGATAACTGGGCTGTGCGGCACCTCCAATCATTTATGTACAGAAAAACTGCGGCACGAAACCACTTTGCAGTTGTCCATGATAGCAATTAGGCTCAGGGCGAAAGGCATCTGATGGAACGAGTTTGGAACAAAGCTCCCTGGCAGTTGCGGTCAAGTAGATGTGCCTCACCTTCGCCATCATTAAGTTAAACTCATGAGCCAGCATGATCCAAGACGAATTGTCTTTTATGCTCGTCAAGTCCTTTTGAACCCATGGAAAGGGCCGGGACCGGGAGTTGAACCCGGGTCTAGGGATCCACAGTCCCACAGGATACCGCTACCCCACCCCGGCCAGTGTGCCTGCACAGGCATCGGGCAACAGAGATTCAATTGTTATATTCTTTACCATATGGCACCGTCATGTGCGCGTCAGTGGCAATCCTGGGGGCTGGTGCCACGGGGAAGGCACTTGCATGCTTTTTGCAGCGTGGACACAACGAAGTGTGCTTAATAGCCAAGAAATCACAATTGCAGCAGCTTGCCAAAGGCATTACGGTGTCGGGTTTTATAAAAGGCAGCTTCAAGCCTCAAGTATGCGACGCGAAGCACTCGTCTTTGTTTCTTCGAAAAGCGGAATTCCTGATTGTCGCAGTCAAGGCGTACGATACAATTGCAGCAATCGAGAGCATTAAAGGCAGTCTTCGAGACGAAACTTCGGTGGTTTCGCTCCAAAATGGTTTCGATAGTTTTCACAATCTCAGACGCGCAGGCTTAAGAAACATAGTTTCAGGCATCACCACGCTTGCGGTAACACCTCTTTCTGCATCACGGATTCGCATAGTGACAGGTGGAAAGACATTGTTGGGATCAGTAGACGGAATTGCGGCAGAAGGTGTCAGTAAATTTAATTCCATTCTCAATTCATCAGGTCTCAAGTCCTATGTATCTTCAAACATAATGAAGGAAATATGGCTAAAGGGCATCGCAAATTCTTGTATCAATCCTCTGACTGCCCTGCTCCATGTAACCAACGGTGTCCTTGTTGAGCAACCTGCGCTCAGGGAATTAGTGAGTGTATTGTGTGGGGAGGCTGTCTCAATCGCACATGCGGAGGATTTAAGTTTGAAAAAGCCGCAATGCGTAAGACGGGTGCTCTCCATCTGTCGCTCCACTTATGGTAACAGGTCGAGCATGCTCGTTGACATTGAAAGGGGAAAGAGGACAGAGATAGAGTCACTGAATGGTTATCTGTGCCGGATTGCTGAAAGACATTCAATCAGCGCGGATGGGCTTCGCTCACTGCTGTTGTTGGTAAGAGCGTCAGAGCGTCGCTCTTTGGAGGCTGCAGGACTGTAACTTCGGTGAACGGCGTCAGAAAATGACTATCCTGCCCTCTCCTTTGAGGCATATTTTTTAAGGAATATGCTCTCTACACCACTGAGATGTATGGTCGACGTCAAGGAACTTGCCAACCGGGCCCACGAACTGCATAAAAAGGGACTGAAGCCATTTGAGATAGGGGATGAATTGCACCTGAGTGTGGATACGGTAAATTATCTTCTCGAAGAGGGTTCCGAAGGACTACTTCCACCTTCAGATGTCAAGATAGGATGGCGTTCTATTGGTGTAAGTCCACGTCGTTTGTCTCTTGTAGCCCAGATACTGGCTGATATAGCGAGCGAGGAGATGGCAAGACTGAATCAGAAGGCGGAAGGTGTTGCGGGTATTGCAATCAACGGCATCTCTCTGGCACTATCCATGTCCCAATCGCTGGGTACCGAATTGCTTGTATACAGGCCACCTGCTGAAAGAGCCTCCTCTGGCGGAGCTTTTAGCTCCAATTATGCTTCGCCAGTGGGCAAGCATATCATAGTGGTTGATGATGTCCTATCCACCGGACATGCAATGGAGTGTGCAATAGAGGATATCAAGCAAGCGGGTGGGATTCCACTCCTTTGTGTTGTGATGGTTAACAAGAGTAGTCTCAACGAAATCAAAGGAGTCCCGTTGAGAGGCATGCTAAGGGCAAGATCAATTGGTGGCACAATACTCGGCGGTGGTCCTCTCCGCTCTTTCGCCTATAAGTAAACTTAAATGCATGAAATGAATGCTGAATGCGTCAGGTAGGTGGCCTAACCTTGCCTTGAGCATGCATCTCCTTCACAGGAGAATGAGACTGTCTGCTTATGGGTGCAGGGGGTGCCGCTTTTTTGATAGGCATCTCCTCAGACGATTTCAGGTTTACTTATGAGGTCGCTGTTCGGCTCAGGAGACTTGGGGCAAAATTCAGGGAGGTGCCCTCGAACATAAAGGGGTACGGGGGAGTGAATATCCTTATTAAACACGGACCGTCCCGTCTGATCCTTGACGGATCACATGTAATTTTATATGGCGAGCCAGAGGAGGCAAGCATGAAAGCCTGGCTCCTGGATCGTGGCTTGCAGGTCAGAGATGGGATAGTCTTTCTAGGCATAGATCCGGGCGTGAGGCCAGGCATTGCGGTCCTGTCACGGGGTCAGGTGATCGCTACAGCGGTTGCATCTTCCCCTGAACGTGTTAATTATTATTCCTCAATCCTGTCTTCCCTGGTAGGCAGGGAGAGGGTTCACGCACGCGTAGGAAGGGGAGATCCCACCAACAGGGACAGAATTATTCGTGCAATATGGAAAAATTGCAGCATAGTGGAGATTGTGGACGAGGACAGGACAAGCAGGGGCAACGGTTCACATGAACAGGCTGCTTCGCTGATTGCGCTAGCACGCGGCTCCAGGATTACCCGTCCCCCCACGCCTCACCCCTCTGAAGGAGAGGTGAGAGAAATACAGAGGCGGAGCAGATTGAGAAGTGGAGGTCTAACCACGATATCCAGGGAAATGGCAATCTCTGTGGCAAGAGGGGAAAGCACGATGGAGGATGCAATACGAGAACACATGCGGGAGGCCAGGCTTAAAAGAGGTGCGAATTGATGGTTCTGCTTTCGCCGCCTATGGTGCATCTGATTGTCCTTATTCCCAGATTCTGAATCCTCGTTTCTATCTCTCTTATGCTCTCTTGTCTGCAATTTATGTAAACAGAGGCACCTGTGTCTATGGAAAAGTAGCAGCCTATACCTTCCTTCCGCATCTGTCTCACCTCTCTTATCACACTGAGAGTTTCAGGTCTCCAAAAGATGAGCATTGAAGGCCCGGTCATGGTGATTGCATGCAGTGATAGCGTATCCCTCTCTGCAAGCATCCCGATGTTTTCGACTTCACGCTCTCTTATCGCCTTCTCCATTTCTGCAAGTGCACCATGCAAGTAAGCGAGTCTTCCCTGAAAGAGGGGAGAATGCACCACTTCTCTGTGCGCATCTTCTGTCTGTTTTTCCGCCTCCACTATGGCTATGATTATGTGCATTCCAACTTCTTCGCCTGCGATCTTTTCCGCATAACTGTCACTGTTGCCTGTACCCATTCTCCAGCGCGAAAAACCGCCTGTGACAGATCTCGAGGCAGATCCTGCCCCAAGTCTGGCTATGGATGATATCTCCTTTTTTGAAAGTTTCAGACCAAGACATGCTGTTGCTGCTTCTGCAAGTGCAGCAAAGCCTGAGGCTGACGCGCCGAGCCCTATACCCGACGGAAAATCATTTTTTGAAATAACCTTGAAGCCACCATCGTACCCTGCCCTCTTCCTGACTTCGTTCAGCACGTCACTAATTCTTTCCATCGCCCTGCCTGTTACCGTTTTTCCATCTATGATTGCGGTGTCGGCACCAACATCAGCTTCCTCGACCGTGGTAACCGTCGATAATGGTGCAGTTGCGACAGAAATTGAATCGTGAAATGGTATGCGCAGTTTTTCATCGCGGAGACCGTGATATTTTATGAGTCCTTGCATCGGGTGTGCAATAGCCGTTGCCTTTGACATTCAAATACCTCATACATCAATTATGAATTTTGCGTATCCATCAGCGAGATTCAGCTCAAGCATATGATAAGTTACCGCCTTCACATCCATCTTGAGAACATGTCTCTCTCTGTCCAGTTCTTCTCCCCTTACCTTCGATACAAGTCTGCCGGTTTCAAACGAGACATTGAACTCGGAATAAAGCTGTCTAAAGGCATCATGCATGTAGAGTAATTCATTGAGATAGTCCACAAGAAGCAAATCCTTCTCCCTGTCCTCGAGTTCAATCCTTTCCTCTCCAGTTGGTCTAACTGTTGAGATATCCGCAATCTGATCGAAGAGCGCATAGGCCGAGTTTTCGAAGATCTCCTCTATGCTGGAGCCGAACGCCTGTATGTATATGTCCGCTGTATGATCCAGCAGCTTATATTTCACACCAACTGTGAAAGTGTATGCTTATTTCAAAGTTCCATAAAATCCACTTTAAGTCCGTCCCCTGCCCCCTGTCCCTGCACCAATCTTTTTAATATTCCCGTATTTACACCCTATATGCTGGAAAGGGTGAAGAGGTTTTTTTCGTTGCTCGACGGAAAGGTCGATGCAGTTGTGGTTGCTAACGGATCTGACACGATGCTGGATCATAACTTCAAATATTTTGTGAATGCCAAGTCAGGCATTTTTGAAGGGTCGATCGCCATCTTGAAGCCTTCGGGTGTTGATGTCCTCACCACTCCACTGGAGACGGAGGCGCTTGGTGGTACTGAAGTCTCTGTGAGCGTCTGGAAAAACATGGAGGAGCTGAAGGGTCTTCTCAAGAAAAAACTCTCAAGGATAAAGAGAGTGGGGTACAACGGGTCGGCTATTAACTGGAGCATGTATTCCTTCGTAAGAAAGCAGTTTAACGGAAAGATGGTCGACTGCAGTTCGGAATTACGCAAGTGTCGTGCGGTTAAGGACAAGGAAGAGATACGTAATATCAAAGAGGCATGCAGAATCGTCTCCACTGCTGCAGATATGATACCAACGCTACTCAAGGAAGGGATGACCGAAAGGGAACTTGCGAAGCAACTTACTATCGCCATGTACAATGAAGGCGGTGACGGTAACTCCTTTTCTCCCATAGTGTCGTTCGGCAAGACGAGCGCAATTCCACACTATTCACCGGGAGCAGTCAAACTGAGGAAGGGACACTTTGTGCTGACTGATTTTGGGTGCAGATATGCTTCTTACTGCTCCGATCTCACGAGAACATGTTTCTTCGGCTCTGCGAATGGAAGGCAGAAGGAGATGTATGAAACAGTACTCCAGGCACAGACAGAGGCGATAGAGAGCATCAGGGCCGGTGCCGTCGAAGAAGACGTTGATGCAGTTGCAAGAAAAGTCATCGACGGTAGCAGGTTCAAGGGGCGTTTCATACACTCTCTGGGCCACGGTCTTGGTCTTCAGGTCCATGATGGCGATCCTGCACTGAGCAGAGGAAGAAAGAACAAACTAGAGGAAGGTATGGTAGTTACAGTTGAGCCAGGTGTATATGTACCCGGTTTTGGTGGGGTGAGGATAGAGGATGATGTCGTAGTGACCAGCAGAGGAGCGCGTGTGCTCACGACAGCCAGAAAGGAACTCATCGAGGTCTAAGCGCCGTAGCAAGCTCGATAAGAATACGCCTTTCAGACGCAAGTCTACGAGGGCTTTAACGGATGCTGTCCGGTGTGATGTGCGCCTCTTCTGATTTGCATTCAGGTAAGTGTCACAGATACTATGGTGCCACTGCATCCTCAAGCTTCATGCCCTTATTTTTGGCAGCGGATGGGGAGCATGAGGCAAGGCTATACTCGCCTTGACACTTGCCATTATTAGACAAAGCAAACGTTGGTTGGAAGGGTGTCAGAAGTGACTTGACCGCCGTACGCATGAAGAATAGATTGCCATGAGGAATACGGTCAGTTGAACAGTTTTCCCAGCATGCGCCTACTGAAGTAAGCGAGTTTCCTCACGTCTGGTCAGAGTACGGGCGACAATCCATCAGAAGTCTGTTTCAGTTGCATGTTTGCTGAAATGGGGAGATGGCATTGCGCACAAAGGAAATTCCGCTCTAATTCTGCTCTGCTGCTTTGTGAATGCATCATTATAGCGGCCTCCCTGAATAATCCTGCCAAAACTATAGATGTTAATACGATAGAAGAGAGCAATGGTTTCTGGATTGTTGATGTGGGGGATCGCAATCCATAGGCAAAGGGCATTGATATTTCATCGCCATGTTCACCATAGATTTAAGTATGGTGTATACGAATTTAACTGTGGTCTGAGTAATGGACTGGCCGGATGATGATTCTCTGATATCAGGTTCACCTGTCGAAATAAGACTCGATAATCCATGTGCAGCCTGCGGAAAAAGGACAGTGCTTAATATAATTGTAAATCTGCGCCTCCCCATCATTGGGAATGCGGTGCAGACCACATACATATGTGAAAGCTGTGGCTTCAAGCATTCAGATGTAATTATGCTTGAAAACAGGGGACCTTTGAGGTATGAAGCGTTTGTTGAGCACGATCTCTCCCTGCGCGTTATTAGATCCAATTCAGGCACACTTCGAATTCCTGAATTGGGTGTTCATATAGAGCCCGGCGTGGCTTCCGAAAGCTTTGTTACCAACGCCGAGGGGGTTCTGGAAAGGGTGGAGGGGGTGGTCAGGGCACTCAGGGTGGGAGCAGAAAAGGATGTCTGCGAGAAATGTGACAGGCTGCTGGAAACAATAAGCAGCATGAGGGAGGGGGCAATTCCATTCCATATAATTGTGGAAGACCCATATGGCAATAGTGCGCTTATAGGACAGGGCGTGACCGTAACACACCTCACAGATGAGGAAGCAAGCAGCCTGAGCACTGGCGAGATGTCATTTGAAAGCACCAATTCCTGGAAGGACAAAAACCTCTGAAGCAAAAATGATTTAAAAAGAGGACAGATGATGCCACCTGCACGCCACCATAGCTCAGCTGGCAGAGCGGCTGACTTGTATGTTCTCATCGGGCAATGAGATCAGCAGGTCGGGAGTTCAAATCTCCCTGGTGGCTTATACCTCATATCTTACTGTCCATGATGGCAGAAGATATCGCCGTGTTTGAGATCCCACATTCGCCGTCCAGGCCTCAAATTCTGTTCTGTCGCGCTGAAAACATTTATTGAAATTTAGGCGATATCCGCCAGGATGTCTAACGCATCCGTGATGACCCCTGAGGGTGCGCTAGAAAAGCTGGATACGCTCAATGTATCAGCCTTTTACTGGCTTTTGACACTACTATCCACTTTAGGAGGTTTCCTCTTTGGATATGACACCTCCAATATCGGCGTAGTTCAGGCCTCCTCCCCTATGTCACTCACAATGCGCTGATTCGGCAATTGCTACCGCCTACATAGCCGAATTTTCACCGAAGAACAGGCGGGAAGTTTGAGCATTTTGCAACAGTGGATGGTCACTATCGGCATTCTTAGCACTTATCTGATAGGACTTGCAGTCCTTGAAGGTCTGCGCTCTTCCGCTTACTCTATCGACTGGAGGATTCTGTTGGGTATTGCGGCCATCCCTTCATTTATTGGCCTGGCCCTTAGGTTCCTGATGCCCGAGTCCCCCCAGATGGCTTATCGATAAGGGAAAATACAGGGAAGCGGAAGAGGCTTCAAGAAACTGGGTTTGCATATTAAACTTTCAGATTCCCCGAGAAGAGACGGGAGGCAGAAGGGTTCAGTCTGGACGCCAGCCACCAAGTGCGCGTTCATTATAGTGGGTCTATTCATGGTATTCCAGCAAATTACAGGTATTAACATACCATTTTATTATGGCCCCAAAATAATTTCTTCGCTCCACATTTTCGGTCATGTCAGCGGGGCGGCGAATCTGGAAGTCTTCAGTGTGGAGGCTTCGTCCATATTTACAGTCGTCAACGTGGTGGCGACATATATCGGTTTCAGATTGATTGATAAGGCCGGTAGGCGTCCGCTAGCTGTAATGGGCCATGCGGGCATGGCCTTATTTGGTTTCATTGGCACCCTGCTGAAATACATTAACAACGACATTGGTATGCTAGTCGCGCTTGCATGTTTTATCGTCTTCTTCGTCTTTGGAGTGGGCGGCACTGGCTGGATTATACAGGATGAATATTTCCCTATAGAGGTGCGTTGACAGCTGGCTTCACTGTTAGCCTTTGTGGATTGGATCTCAAATTTTGCTATTGTTGAACTCTTCCCCTCCATGGATGCAGCCATTAAGATTTCAGGGTCACTGCTGGTGTTTGGCGTACTGTCCACTGCAGCTGCATTGTTGTTTTGGAGGATAATGCCGGTAACAAGGGGAAAGTCTGTAGAGGAGATAGAAAAAATGTTTGAAAGCATGTCCTCATTACGTAAGGCAATGAAGATATTTGCGCTACTTTCAAAAAAGGTTAATTACAGAACTTCCTTTTTAGCATACTATGTCAGATACCACTCCACCAGTGTTTCATAATGAATGGGCTTCGCTGCACTTCTTTACTGATGATAGCGGCAGGGAAATTTACTACTACTCGCTAGAAGCGCTCGAACAAGCCGGTTTGGGGAAAATCAGTCAGCTTCCTCTTTCAATCCGTATTGTCCTTGAGTCCCTGCTCCGCAATCTAGATGGCAGAGAGGTAAGAAAGGAGGATGTTATTTCGCTAGCATCCTGGAATCCTACTTCCCCCGCGGACGTTGAGGTTCCATTCAAAGTGGCACGCGTTTTGATGCAGGATTTCACTGGCGTTCCTGCCATTGTGGACCTGGCAGCCATGAGAGACGCGATAAAGCGGCTCAACAAAGACCCTGAGTTGATACAGCCACAAGTACCTGTTGACCTTGTTATCGACCATTCCGTGCAGGTCGATGCTTATGGCAATTCGGAAGCATTCCAACTGAATAAGAAATTGGAAATGCGACGGAATTCCGAGCGCTATTCATTTCTGAAATGGGCCTCCTCATCGTTTCGTGATCTGAGAGTTATCCCTCCTTCCCTTGGCATCGTTCATCAGGTAAACCTCGAATACCTCGCAACGGTTGTTTCGGTTAGGCAGATAGGAAAATACCTTCTATCATATCCAGACTCGCTGGTGGGAACCGATTCCCACACTACCATGGTGAACGGCATTGGCGTCTTTGGTTTTGGTGTGGGTGGAATAGAGGCGGAGGCCGCGGTGCTCAATCAACCAGTAACCTTCTCTCAGCCGCAGGTTGTTGGCGTTCACGTTACGGGTGAAATGAGGGAAGGGGTCAATGCCACGGATCTCGTGCTAACGCTCACAAACATGCTGCGGAAGGAAAATGTTGTAGGCAAGTTCGTTGAATTTTATGGACCTGGCATCAGGAATCTCAGTGTTCCTGACAGAGCGACACTCACAAACATGTGCCCGGAATACGGCGCTACAGTTGCCCTTTTCCCTGTCGATGACGAGACTCTCGACTATCTGCGTTTTACCGGCAGAACAGAGGAGCATATTCATATCGTAAAGAAATACTATCAATCTCAGGGTTTATTCGATATCGACTATTCTAAGGTCAAGTACAGCAGTGTTGTGGAACTGGATCTCTCTAAAATCAGGTCGAGCGTGGCTGGTCCCAAACTCCCACAGAGTCGCATGGACCTGACGGAGATAAGGAACAATTTTGAGCGTGAATTCATTCTCAATAATTCCAATTCTTCACGCACGGAAGAGATGGAAGCATCCTCAGGTTCGCATCTGCTTTCCTCGGCGCAGCGTCTCAGGACCGTGGAGGTTCAATATCCAGACGGCGCAAAGGGTACAGTGTCGGACGGGGATATAGTGATAGCTGCGATCACCAGCTGCACAAACACGAGCAATCCTGAGGTCATGTTTGCCGCAGGACTGCTGGCAAGAAACGCTGTCTCACGCGGACTAAAAGTGGACAGAAGGGTGAAGACAAGCTTTGCCCCGGGTTCCAGGGTTGTCACTGACTATCTTAAAACAGCAGGGCTAATGGAATATTTGGAAAAACTCGGCTTCTATCTAGTGGGATATGGTTGCACAACCTGTATTGGCAACAGTGGTCCCCTTCCAGAGCCGGTTGCTACAGCGGTCGTAAAGAACAGGCTGACGGTTGCAAGTGTATTGTCAGGGAATAGAAATTTCGAAGCGCGCATTCACAATGATGTGAAGGCAAATTACCTCATGTCTCCGCCTCTTGTCATTGCCTTTGCGATCGCTGGAACTGTGCTGAAGGATCTGACGACTGAATCGCTGGATAAATCTGGAGTCATGCTCAAGGATATCTGGCCTGGCAACAAGGAAATAAAGGAATACATGTCGAAATATATCACACCAGACATGTTCAGGAAGAGGTATGCAGACATACTCACTGCAAATGAGGAGTGGAACAATCTGCCAGTCCCGCAAGGACTTCTTTACAGCTGGGACCCCAAGAGCACCTACATCCAGTCCCCTCCATTTTTTGAAGAGGGGCAGGAGAGTATACTATCATCTATAATGAACGCCAGGGTGTTGGCAGTGTTCGGAGATGCCCTCACCACAGATCATATATCACCTGCAGGCGCGATCGCCGCCGACAGTCCTGCATGGAAATACCTGCAGTCAATGGGAGTCTCGCCCATCGACATGAACACCTATGGCTCCAGGCGTGGAAATGACAGAGTAATGGTGCGGGGTACTTTTGC
The DNA here is from genome assembly GCA_038881315.1 of Methanomassiliicoccales archaeon. Lineage (GTDB taxonomy): Archaea > Thermoplasmatota > Thermoplasmata > Sysuiplasmatales > Sysuiplasmataceae > JAVZQA01. The sequence continues at coordinate 12,064 of JAVZQA010000003.1, read as the reverse complement.
CAACAGGCGCATAAAGAATTTGCTGCTGCCTGGGGTGGAAGGAGGCTACACACTGCATTTCCCGGACGGGGAGAAAATGACCATTTATGATGCCGCGATGAAATATAGGAACGAAGGGGTGCCGCTTATTGTCTTTGCAGGGAGTGAATACGGTACCGGGAGTTCAAGGGACTGGGCCGCAAAGGGGCCAAAATTGCTCGGTGTGCGCGCAGTTGTGGCCAGGAGCTTTGAGCGAATTCACAGGAGCAATCTCATAGGTATGGGCATTCTCCCTCTCGAATTTACAGACGGCCAGGACTTCAACACCCTTTCCATAGATCCGTCGCGCACTGTCAGTATTGAAATACCAAAGGATCTGAAGCCGAGACAACGTGTTTCCATGCACTATACCACGAAGGATGCAAAAGCAGGCACCGCCTCCTTGCTGGTGCGTATAGACAATGAAGTGGAACTCAGTTACTGTAGCGCTGGAGGCATTCTGCATTATGTGTTGAATAGGCTGACAGCCGCTTCCCAATGATAGTGTCGGTGGCAATGCATAATGTTTTAATCGGTTATACATGTAGGTGTTTCCATGGCTTTGGGGCATGATGCAACGGATCCCCCATCCCTGGCAGCGCTCGCCTCCATCATACGAGGAGACCCATTTTTGCACGAGCTCGGAATAGAGGTCGTGGAGGTACGTCAGGGGTATGCAAAGCTGAAAATGCCGCCGTCTGGAAAATTGCTCAGACACGGCGGTATAATAAACGGTGGTGCTCTCTGCTCACTTATTGATGCGGCAGGTGGGACCGCAACTGCCACAGTCAACACAGGCAGGAATCAGGTTACTGTGGAATTGAAGGTGAATTTCCTCGAGCCTGTGAGCATGGTTGAAACTTACTGCGAGGCTAAGGTCATACGTGCAGGGAGAAATGTGGTTGTCTGTGAGATGGATCTATACGATGTGTCTGGAAAACTGTGCGCAAAAGGGACAGGCACATGGATGATACTGCGATATGAATCATTCAAACAGGGCAACGTGGGGTCATGAGTGCCCGGCTGAAGGAGAAAGGAAAGACAAAGAACAAGGTCTCGGACATCATCCGTATTCTTAAGAAGGCGTATCCGGATGCACGATGTTCCCTGAATTATGGCTCAAGGGAAGAATTGCTTGTCGCCATAATATTGTCGGCTCAGTGCACAGATGCAATGGTTAACAGGGTTACCCCATCTCTATTCTCCTCTTTCCACGTACCCGAAGGACTGGCACGCGCACCTCTCAAGGAAATAGAGCGGATCATAAGACCATGCGGATACTACAGGCAGAAGGCGAGATACATAAAGGGGACATGTGCAAGTATCGTTGAGTCATTCGGGGGCAAGGTGCCTTCGAATATGGAAGAACTCCTCACTCTTCCAGGTGTTGCCAGGAAGACAGCAAACGTACTTCTTTCAGTGGGTTTCAATATAAATGAAGGTATAGCTGTTGACACGCACGTTGCAAGGATAAGCAAGAGGCTCGGACTGACAAGACAGCAACAGCAGGATAAGATTGAAAGGAAACTCATGCAGCTTATCCCCAAGAGATACTGGGGGGACTACACTAATTGGCTCATTGCACATGGAAGGGCAGTGTGCAGTGCAAAGCATCCTAAATGCAACATATGTCCCTTGGCAAAACTCTGCCCATCTGCCTTTTCAGTAGCCTGAAAGTGTACCCTGTCTGCGCACGAAGTTAAATGCAGCCCTGAACAGTAGAAAACCAAGGGGAAGACTGATTGCGCATGCAATGCCAAGATATTCAACATAAGGGAGGAGAGCAGGCAAGGCTGCAGCATTTAGCATTGCCAGCCTGAGTCCCACTAGCCCCCATGTGAGGGGTATTGCGTATGAAACAATGCGCAGTGCAAAGGGAAGAACGGTCACTGGAAAAACCACGCCTGAAATGAATACACTGAATGTGCTGAAGAAAAGGGATATTGGATTTCCCTGCTTGGCGAACAGAGTATAGGCCGCGGCCATCATACCTATACCTGCGTTGCTTGCCAGTGTCAGCACCAGTATGAGAGCTGTTGCAGCCAGATTGACATGCAATCTAACCCCGAACAGATAGATACCAATGAGCAGCACAACTCCTGCCTGCACCGAATTGAGGAGCAGCGGCCATAGCGTTGTATAGGCAAGTATGGCTGCTGGCCCAGTGGGTGAAAGCATCACATGTTCAAGCGTCCCCATCTCCTCCTCTGTTCTGATACGCTGGGAAAGGGAAGCAACCAGAGCACTTACATACCCCTGGAATGCCAGACCTATCACGAAGAAGCTTATGTAGGTGGTTCCGGAGGGATCTAGTGATTGCACAGCGCTCCTGCCCAGGTATGTTGCTATGAAGTAATATAGGAAGACTGGTAGCAGCCATCCTAGCACTGTGAATATGGCCTGAGATTTGTAAGTGGTCCAGACCCTCAGCCCCCTGATGAAGGTGAAGAGATATGCTTTCCTGAATACCGACATACTGGAACTCATGCTTCCACTTTCCTCTCGGTCAGTTCACGGAATGTCTGTGTCGACACCCTCGCTGAAAAGATCCTTATGCCTTCGCTTCTCAATGCGTCGAGAGCTTGATTGAGTTCGTGTACTGCATTCGACGACTCCTTTACGTACCTGACACCCCGTTCCCATTCAGTTTCCGTGGCGCCGGGTAGAATGTGCTGCATCCTTGCATAAGCGCTCCCCTCCACAACAATCTCTATGACCCCCCTTTTCAGATCGGCGGGCAGCATTCTTTCTGAGTATGCGACCCTGCCACCGGCTAAAATCAGTGCCCTGTCCGAAAGCAGTTCTGCATCCTCCAGATTATTTGTGCTGAGTATTATTGTGCTTTGCCCCTCATCCTTTATCTCCTTCAATATTCCAGCCACCTGCTGAGAGGAGACGGGATCCATGTTGCTTGTGGGCTCGTCAAGTAGCATCACTGGTTTTTTCAGCGCAAGTGTTCTGAGAAACGCCAGCTTTCTGCGCATGCCCGTGCTCATGTACATGTAAGCCATGTCCATCGCACTTCGCATGGAAAGTGCGTCGAGATATGGTTCTATATTTTTCCTAACCTCTGCCATACTCATGCCATAGAGGCCACAGAAGAAGCGCAGATTGTTCCAGCCATCGAGCCTGTAATAGAAGGAGCGCTCACTGTTTGTTGTGAATGTGATGAGTTCCTTTGCCTTCTTGTCATTCCTTATGGCATCCACCCCTCCAACGTACACTTCTCCAGAAGTTGGCGTTATGAGTGTCGCAATGATTTTGAGGAGAGTAGTCTTTCCAGCTCCGTTTTCACCCAGCAAAGCCACGATCTCCCCCTGATCTGCTGTCATAGATACCTCTTCCAGCGCCTTGCCCCTTCTTGAACGGCCACGGCTTAAAAGCAATGTCTTCGGGAAGATTTTGGTTACTTTGCGCACATCCACAAGATGTTTGTCCATTGCCTCAATTTGAAGTTTTTATTACTATTTCACCTATTGCATATGAGCAGTGAGATTTGTGGATGTCAGAACCGAATTGAAGAAGAGAGACACCTTTTCATCGATTAGAAAAGAGATCATCGCGTGCAGGCGCTGTCCACGCCTGGTCGCCTTCAGAGAGAAAATAGCGAGAGAGAAGACAAAACGGTACGTGGACTGGGAGTACTGGGGAAAACCCGTGCCGGGATTCGGTGATACAAAGGCCTCTCTCGTCTTAGTGGGGCTTGCACCTGCACCCCACGGCGGCAACCGTACTGGCCGCGTCTTTACAGGTGATCTATCTGCTAAATTTCTCATAGACTGCCTTTATGCTGCAGGTTTTGCAAACCAGCCCATATCTGAATCAAGGAAAGATGGTCTGAAGCTTATTGATGCATACATGCTCGCAGCAGTCAGGTGTGTTCCCCCGGACAACATACCTGAAAAGGAAGAATTCAATAACTGCTATCCTTTCTTTAGTAGGGAGATGCGCCTTTTAACTCACAAGAAGGCCATTCTTGCCCTGGGGAAAATTGCATTTGACGCTTGCATCAGGTACGCGAGAGAGCAGGGTCTGGATACAAGGGGGATGACATTCAGGCACGGTGCGATCTACAGGATGGAGAATTTTCCACTCCTCTGCGCATCCTACCATCCGAGTCCGAGAAATACGAATACCGGCACGCTAACAAGAAAGATGTTTCTTGACATGCTAACAAAAATAAGAAAGGAAGCTGACATTCATTGAAACTATCCCTTGTGCGCACTCCTTATGAGCACTCCACATGTTTTTCGCATGGAGAGGCTGTCTCGACACGAAATGCATTCAACTTTTACATTGATCCTGATTATGATTTGTGTCTACACGCACAATGCATCAAGCAGATTGCCAAATGCTTCAGTTAATGGGTAATTCGATAGTACTACGACTCTCTTCCTTTATGCCAAAATACCATTCCTCTTCACAGTAGCGTTTACTTCCATCCCGCAAATACTGCAGAATGTGGAAAGGCGTTTAATGTTAGGCGCTCGAAGGATTCATGTTTCAGCATATCCATGCCAACCGCATATTATTAAACTCAAAAGTAATCAAGCGCCGCACGGGCATCGGGCAATGGCCTCTGACAACCGGCTTGGAAACGATTATTCGCAGAGATCTTATCTTTCGGCTACAGAAGCCGCGCGTTATTTGAGGACATCAGTCAGACATATACACGAACTCGTGCGTAGAAACCTTCTCAAGACCTATAAATCGGCAAGCGGACAGATGCGATTTGAACTTACTGATCTGGAGGCATTCGACAGTATAACCGCTTCCTCAACTCACCGAACCAAAATCTCTGTCCCTCGTTTGACGGAGATAAGCGTAAACGGAACTTTGCAGAGAGTGGTCAATGGAAACTCTCAGCGCATGGACTTTATTCCAAGCAACAGCGTACACTTGATGATCACCTCCCCGCCGTATTTCGACGCAAAAATGTATTCAAGAAGGCGTATAAGAGGAAACCTTGGGGACATACATGACACGGATAGCTGGTTTAGGGAAATAGGAAAGGTTTGGAAAGAGGTCTATCGTGTGCTACAACCTGGTAGGAAGGCATTCATAAACATCATGAATCTTCCTGTGAGGGATGCTGTTTCTGGCTTCAAGTCACTGAATCTTGTGGGCAAGACCATCGATATTTGCGAAGAGATCGGCTTCGTATTCAAGAGGGATATTGTATGGAACAAGACAAATTCGGTAAGGGCTCATTTCGGAAGCTATCCCTACCCAGGTGGTATATTGATAAACAATTCACATGAATTCATACTTGAACTGGAAAAACCAGGTGGTACCTACGGAAAATACTCCCATCTTTCCGCTGAACAGAAGTCCATGTCCAAGCTGACTAGAGAATTCTGGCTCTCGATTAAGAACAGCGATGTCTGGCTGATATCACCGGAAGGGAGTGGAGACAGAAGGGATCACGTGGCACCGTTCCCAATGGAACTTCCGCGCAGATTGATCAGGGCATACAGTTTCATTGGTGAAACTGTTCTGGATCCGTTTGTCGGTTCAGGCACAACACTTGTTGCAGCTGCAGAACTGGGAAGAAATGGCATCGGTCTCGAAATTGTCAAGGAGATTGCGGCAGGTGCCATAGAGACACTCAATAAAATCGGACATAAAGCTGTTTAGTTATTCTTTGCAGCCCTCTTCCACGACAGATACGACATCAGACAGGCCACAAGCCGTTTAGCTGGAAAATTGTCGCTGAAAGTATGGATGATTACTTCCTGAATGGCATCCGTTTGTTCAGGTGTCGGTTATAGGTGTTGCCAAAGATATTTTAGCAGTTCCCCACATACTCCACGCTAAATTGGCTGCCCGGGAGCATGATTTAGTGGTTGGAGGATTAAGCAGGACGCAGTCTGCAAGCTCCGCTGGCAGTATGTCACGAGGAGGGAGCAAAGGTTTTGTTCTTCAGGACAGCGATGATATTGAGACTTATTCCTCAGATGCTATACGGAACAAAGTTATTCTAGGAGACACCTTCGATGTTCTGAGTAAAATACCAGGCGAATTGTTTGATATGGTGTTCATAGATCCTCCTTATTTTCTGCAGCTTCCTGGGAAGAAGCTTAGGCGCTGGACTGTTAAGACAGAAGTGGAGGGCGTGGAGGATAAGTGGGACAAGTTCTCCTCCTTTGAGCAGTATGATGAATTTGTCTACAGACTTTTCAGGGAAGTTAGAAGGCTTATGAAACCCGAAGCCACGATCTGGGCGATCGCCACCTATCACAGCATTTTCCGCATCGGGCGTATAATGCAGGATCTCGGTTTCTGGATACTGAACGACGTCATCTGGTTGAAGACAAATCCGATGCCCAACTGGCTGCAAGTTCGTTTCACGAATGCCACCGAAACCCTCATATGGGCTTCACGGGACAAAGCTTCCAGGAAATACACTTTCAACAAGGAGTACGCGAAAGGATTCGGCGCAGGCAAGGTTGGAGCTAACGTCTGGATGCTGCCCCTGTGTACAGGTAGCGAAAGACTCAAAGGAAGGGATGGTAAGAAACTTCACCCGACTCAGAAGCCTATTGAACTGCTACGCAGAGTAATCCTCACATCCACGAATGAAGGTGACCTTGTCCTTGATCCGCTTGCAGGAACCGGCACAACCGGTTATGTCGCGAAAGCCTGTAAACGCGATTTCGTGATGATAGAGAAAGACCCGATTTATATTAGGGGCATGGAGGACAGGTTCAGCCATCCTGCTACACTTAATAGTGCTTCGCACTGAGATTCAGGAAGTAAAGTCTTAGAGAAATCTGAAAGCATGCCTGAAAGCATGCTCAATTTCCATTTTGGAAGGTTCACAAACTTCCGCTTTCCATTTACCCCATAATGAGTGAAGGGTTGCAAACATGTACTTCTTTTAGACAAACGGTTCGTATCAGCACCCCCTCCTTGAACGCTTTTGCCCTTCTTTTCAATAATGTCGTCCTCCACATGCTCTTCAATCACAATGGTTGCAATAATATTATTATTAATCAATACTTTTGTATGGTGCTATGTAGTACTGTAGTAAATATCAAATTCTGATAAAATCCGGTTGTATTCTCGGAATTATACATTATTGACTTCATTGTATTCATTCTTGTTTTCTCAATTTGTTGAGGCTAGCAGCCGCGGCATCAGGCTTTCTGCCTGATTCCTGAAGTTCTCTGGTGTAAAGGCCAACGGTATTAGGAAAAATGGATAACTGAAGACGTAACTGGTGAACTGCTCACACATTGCGAAGATTGTTTGTTAGGGTTATCCTGCTTGTCTCGCAATAGATCAGAAAACTCGAGAATCCGAGGGAAGAGATGAATCCCTCTTCCGAGCAGAATATATCGTGTGAGGCATTAATATATTTAAGTTGAGAAGACTTGATTCCGGTTTATCAATGAGTGGATGAAGGGTGGAATCCGATCGTAATTTTCAAATTATTCGCTTTGCATTTTGTAATTATGTCCAAAATTGTATTTTTTCCGCATACGACGGATGATCAAAATTTTGAAAACGAATATGAGCTACGTGGCTGGCTGGATGTAGAATTGAGACGACACCAAGCATGGAATATATTTTGTCAAAAAGGCAAGGGTTTAGGTGAATTAGAGGCAGGCTCAGTGGTATTCTTCCATATTTACAACACAATCGTGGGTTGTGCAATAGTTGACAGGGCAAAGCGTGAAACCATGGAAAAGGAAAGGGAAACAGGAGGGGGATGAGTATGAATATGTTGTGGAGTTCAGCCCATCATCGATTTGGGCTTTTGGAGACTATGAGTTTATCGATATCAGCGATGTTGAAAGAAAAATAGGTAAATCAATACGTCAGGGATATCCCACTGTAAACGACCTGAGAGAACTGCTAGAAATTTAAAAGTTGGCTGTTTCATATCATTCCCTGTGGTGAGACACACTCCAGTTTATTTCATAACCTTGTTTACGGACTTAACCTTCCGCAACCCTTTCGCACGAGATAACATTAGCTTAGCTGTAGCAGATAGATTCAGAGGGCGTTCTATTGCATCCACGAGTCCCTTATTTCTCCGCGTGATTAAAGATCATCGGAATTTTTATTTCGCTGTCAATTCTTAAGAATCAGTTTCAAAGTATACTATTCCTATTCCGCAGCATCATCAAGAGCTCAAAGAAATTTGTGGATAATTTTCAAATCAAGATCAATGACTAATGCAGCAGAATGTCTATGATGCTCGGATATGCTATGCCCCTTGAGGGATTTGGAAACAGGAAATTCGTGAACAGAAGGAATATTATAATTGCAGGGAAAGCCGCATCATTGTGAAATCATTTTCTGTGATTTCAACAGTGTGAATATTTTCATAACCCAGAATATGTGCTGAAGAGAGGCTCCTACACCTTCAGACTTTGGCAATCCATGGGCTGTTAATCTCATCCGATCTTATAAATGGAGCCGGGAAGGAGATTTGAACTCCTGTCTGCAGATCACGGTGCGACGCATTCAGCTCTGCAGTCTGCCACATGACCACTCTGTCATCCCGGCATTTTCCTTTCGAGCTATAAACAGGCACCTCATTTTAAAGCTGATGCAAGTTGTTCTGCAGCCTCATACGGGCTCATCTTCTTCTCTACGATCTTTGATAGCATCTCGTCCAGATGGCGCTGCTCTATCCTCTCCGAAAGTCTACGCTCTATTTCGTTGAACAAAAGGGTGTATATCTCCCTCTTCGCCTGCCTCATCCGCCTCTCTGTCGCCACTGTCCCCGTCATGTATTTCCTGTGCTCTTCCAATTTTTCAATGAGCATGGGTATTCCCTTGCCTGTGTTTGCGCTCGTAAGAAGGACAGGTGGTTTCCATCCTTCCCACTGCTCCACAAGTTCGAGCATCGAGGCAAGCTGCTCCGCCATGAGTTCCGCACCCTGCATGTCCATCTTGTTCACCACATATATGTCTGCGATTTCAAGCAGACCGGCCTTAATCGACTGCACCTCATCCCCTGCTCCAGGCATGGTCACCACAACCACGGTGTCCGCAGCATTCATTATGTCCACCTGCGTCTGGCCAGCCCCAACAGTTTCGACTAGAATCGTATCGCAGCCCATGGCGTCTAGTATACGGACGGCGCTCAACGCGTGGGTCGAAAGCCCTCCACTTCCACCCCTGCTTCCCATGCTCCTCATGAATATATTCTCGTCTGCCGCAATTTCCGGCATCCTGATCCTGTCGCCAAGAATTGCACCTCCCGAAATCGGACTCGTAGGGTCGACGGCGATAATACCTAACTTTTTTCCCTGACGTCGTATGGCGGCTGCAATCTGAGCCACAAGCGTGCTTTTCCCCACACCTGCGGAACCTGTGAAACCGATCACTTCTGCTCCGTGTGTCCTTGCATATACAAGCTTCATGGCATCGGTGTACCCTTTCTCCTCATCCTCAACAATGGAGATCAATTTAGCTGCGGCTTTTCTGTCTCCTCTAACTAGACTGTTGACCAGTCTGGTATAATTCAACGCAGTTCCACCTACTTCCTATTGAGCTTCTTCCTGTGGAATTCAACTATCTCCTCGATAGGTGTTCCGGGCCCAAAGACTGCCGCTATTCCGCATTTTTTCAGCATAGGTATGTCCTCATCTGGTATTATGCCGCCTGCGGTTACGAGCACTTTCAGTTTATTCTTTTTTACAAGCTCCATCACACGCGGGAAGAGAACATCATGCGCTCCTGAAAGACAACTTAGACCAATGGCATCCACGTCCTCCTGAATAGCAGTCTGCACTATTTGTTCCGGCGTCTGGTGGAGACCTGTGTAAATGACCTCCATGCCTGCATCTCTGAGTGCCCTGGCAACCACCTTTGCTCCCCTGTCATGACCGTCAAGACCCGGCTTTGCAATGAGCACTCTGATCTTCCTGGGCATGCCTGTCGCCTCAAATTATCAGTTCTTCTTTGTATTCTCCGAATGTTTGCCGGAGCAGGGCTGCAACTTCTCCAAGTGTGGCATCAGCTTTAACAGCTCTGAGTATGAATGGCATCAGATTTTCATCGCCTTCTGCAGCTTTCCTCAGTCTCTCGAGGGCTCTTTCCCATTTCATCTTGTCCCTCTCCCTTCTCAGACGCCTCAATCTGGCTATCTGTCTGTCTCTTCCGGCAGGGTCTACGCGCAGAATAGGTATTTCAACAGGTTCTGCAGAAGCATACTTGTTTACACCGACTATTATTCTTTCCTTTCTCTCAACTTCCTTCTGGTATCTGTAGGAGGATTCGGTTATGGCCCTCTGGAAATATCCTGCTTCTATTGCTTTCATCACGCTGCCGTAGCGATCTATCTCATCAAATATCCTGTAAGCCTGTTCTTCCATCTCATCTGTTAGCCATTCTAGGTAGTAGGAGCCACCGAGTGGATCTATGACATTTGCAACACCTGTTTCATGTGCTATGATTTGCTGTGTGCGTAGAGCAAGTGTGACTGCCTGTTCTGTAGGCAGCGCCAGTGCTTCGTCGAGAGAATTTGTGTGCAGCGACTGTGTGCCGCCAAGAACTGCTGCCACGCCCTGAAGGGTGACGCGGGCTATGTTGTTCTCCGGCTGTTCTGCTGTCAGGGTGCACCCTGCAGTCTGCGTGTGGAATCTTAGCTTCATTGCACGCTCGTTGGTTATGCCGAATCTCTCTTTCATCTCCCTGGCCCATATCCGTCGGGCGGCCCTGTACTTGGCTATCTCTTCAAAGAAGTCATTGTGTGCATTGAAGAAAAATGAAAGGCGCTGAACAAATCTGTCAGGGTCAAGACCTCTTTCTATGCCTCTTTTCACATACTCAAAGCCGTCTGCAAGTGTGAATGCAAGTTCCTGTATGGCTGTCGAACCCGCTTCCCTAATGTGGTAGCCGCTTATGCTGATTGTGTTCCATCGCGGCACATGCTCCATACCGTACTCGAATGTATCTATTACTAGTCGCATGGAGGGTTCAGGCGGAAAAATAAAGCTCTTCTGAGCAATGTATTCCTTGAGTATATCATTCTGTATGGTTCCGCTCAGTTTGCTCTTTGGAATGTTCCTTCTTTCTGCGGCACCAAGATACATGGCCCAGATTATTGCCGCGGGCCCGTTAATCGTCATGGATGTGCTTACCTTGTCCAACGGTATGCCATCAAAGAGCACCATCATGTCCTCCAGAGAGGATACAGCAACACCGCATTTGCCGTATTCACCCTCGGCCTCTGGCGCGTCTGTGTCATAGCCATAAAGCGTCGGATAGTCGAAAGCAACGCTCAGTCCTGTTTCTCCGTGCGATAGAAGGTATTTGAAGCGTTTGTTTGTTTCAAAGGCGCTTCCGAAGCCGGCAAACTGGCGCATTGTCCACAGCTTGCCTGTGTACATTGTTTCATGTATCCCCCTTGTGAAAGGATAACATCCTGGCTTGCCAAGACTCCTCTCATAATCGAAACCAGGGTCAGGGGTGTATAGCGGCTTTATTTCTACCCAGGAAAGGTTGTAAAGCTGCTCGCGCTTCTTTTCCTTCTCCCCGCTGAGGATGCTATCCTTCAGTGTCTGCCCAATTTCATCAGCACTCTGCTTCCTTTTCTCACCAAGCGCGAGTACCATGGTGTATCATACACCCTGTGTGCATAAATGCTTTGCTGATCCACTTGCTTAAATCGTTCAAATCGGCACCTTTCGGCCGTCAGGTGCAAGCCTGTATCTGCCAAAATCCTCAGTTTTGAGCAGAACCTCGCCATCAAAAATCGGTCCATCAAGGCAAACAAGTCTGCCATCCAGCGAACACGCATCACAAATGCCTATACCGCATTTCATATGCCTTTCAACCGAAATCTGAGAACTTATGCCAGCATCATGTGCAATCTTTGCAACGGCATAGAGCATCCTTTCAGGGCCACACGCAACAAGTCTTCTGCATTTCCCATCAGAAATCACTCTTTTGACCACGTCTGTCACCTGGCCGTGGTGTCCCACACTACCGTCATCGGTACACAAATGCACATTAGCGCCTGCGTTTGTCATTCTCCTTTCGAAGAAAAGCTCGTCTCTGGTCTTTGCTCCTATCACTACCTCTG
>JAVZQA010000002.1:0-35801 GCA_038881315.1 Methanomassiliicoccales archaeon | reverse complement strand
CGAGCAATTGTTCCTTTGTCATGCAATCTAAGATCAATTAAAATTGTCCCGTTTTTAATGTGCTCCCCTATTATTTCTGGAGCTGTCCACTTCATTAAGCGTGCAGAATAGAAATGAAACCATTCTTCCTCCCCCTGCACTGTACATGAGCATATATTAGCAGAAGAGAAGGCAGCTTCTTGGCAAATCTCTCTGCTAGGTCAGCATACATCCGCTTCACAATCTCCGTCCCATCTTCATGCTTTATTGCCACAAATTCGTCCTGTGGATCTAGATAAAGTCCAGCCGAATTCGGGAACCTGGACATGGTAAAATACAGTCCAATTCTGCCATTAACATCCTCAGTCCCGTATTTCTTAACTGCTTTAAGTGGTTCCATCTCCCACGCCGCCCCATTAAATGTGAATAATGTGATCATGCTTTGAGATCCTTCCCTGTGAGCCTTGAGTTCGATGTTGCCGAGATCTGGAGAAAAGAGATTATTTTCACAGATGCCGAGATGAGACTCTAGAGTGAAACCAATGCCAGTTGAACCTCGTCTCATGGATTTGATAAAAACCCAATCTCTTCAGCTCGGAAGATTTCATCCTGAATTCTTGAAGATCCATCTTCAATGAGAATAACTCGTTGAATTAAAAAATAGTTGTGCTCAATCAAGTTTAGATGCAAGTAAAATATATGATCAATTGTCTTCGTCTTTAGTGTTACACAATATTGGCAAAATCAACTCATTCGGACTCGTTTTTTGCTCATATTGAGGAGTCTTTTCACTCCAAACGGACGCTCAACAAAATTCATATGAATTATTCGGCATACATCCATGTATCATAATTATGTATCAATCAACATATTTTAGATCTAACAAAATGCTGCAAATCAGTCTATATTGAGGTATTTGTCAAGAACAGAAGCATCTAATGCAGCCTCTACGAGTTTTGGTGAAAGTCAAAGATGAGATAGATAGGGCTGCCAAATTATGCGGAAAGATGAATTACAAGAGCAGTGTTGAGACTTTAAACTTGATTGAGAGTTAATTATATATGAAATCTGTTTAATTATAACTAAGAACCAACTTCTTTCAGCGTAATATTTTGTTTTCTTTTTTCAGTAGGCAGCTTTAAAAATAAGAAAACGTTTAATGCATACAAGTTCATGTTCGCAGATAATCATGACCGTGCCGACTACTTATTCTAATAACGAACTCTATGGCTTTTTGATTATACTAGCACTCGTCATAGCACTTCGTATGCGCCGGATGATTCATGGGACGAGATTCAGCAATAGAATTTTCATACTCCCAATTCTTTATGTTTTGATTTTGATAGTTTTCTTTTATTATCTAAGCATTTATGAGATATCACTTAGCATTGCTCTGGCTTTACTCGCAATTCCATTGGGTATGAAAATTTCAGAGAATCCTGAATTTTTCTATCGAAATCAGGTGCTATTTTTCAAAAGATCTGTATTGCTTACAATTATTTGGTTGGGGGGATTTATAGTCAGGGTGTTCCTTGAGATTTTCTATTCGACTACAAATATTACTGCAGATTTTGTTGTTACAGCTTTGCTGACATTTACCTTAGGACTAATAATCGGAGAACGCATCATAATATACAGAAAAGGCAAAAATATTATCCTGACAGGAAAAATAGAAGCTGAGGGAGAAATTAAATCTTCGTCTTAACCAAATTGAAATATTACACAATATATTGCAATCGATACACCACTAACAGGAACGTACTAGCTGCTTTGGGGTAAAATTCTCGAGCAAGAGTTGTTATTTGAGGGTGATTATAAGCAAAGCATTTTCGGCGATTATTTATCAATATCCATTTATCTAGTAAATGGCGTTTTAGGGGGAATGCTTTATGCAGCGTTCGGTGGATCTAGTTGGCCTACTGACAAACGAACACGCACAGCGCCACGAGTATGCGTGGAAGTGAAGTTGACACTCAGCGAAACTCACACTCTAATTTTAATCAGGTATGTGCAGATGTTTCTTCATTTCGTGTCGCGGTAAGGGCTATTGGTAAAGGTGGAACTACCATCAGCCATGTCATAAGTTCAGCGCACCATCGATGTAATTGGCATAAGCATCTAACAAAGATTTGGCGATTGGGGGCACAGTTGGTGCCAACTTGACTTACGATTTAACATTCACAAGGATTAATTTATGTATTGGCAACTGAAAGAGCAGCCTCTGGTGTGGCTGGTATGTCAATTATTTGTATCTCGTTCTATGGAATTACCTGCGCATTCGACAAGTAAAACGTGGGCCCGAAGAGATTTGGACTCTTGACCTCCCGGTTATCAGCCGGGCGCTCCAGCCTGGCTAAGCTACGGGCCCTCGCAGGGCTTAACCACATGTCGCATTAAAGTTTTTCTTTTATACCCGTGGGCGGGAATCATTTATCTATTGCACGACACCATGCACCACCATGCCTCCGAGCAGTTTGCCCCGTGGAAATGATAACGGCGCTATAAAAGAGAGAATAGATGTTGTGGAAAGGGAATGCGGCCTAAAGCTCAGGCACATTGTCTCCCACTCAGTGAATCCATCTGTCATTTCAAAAAATATTGAGAATTTCATAGGCTTCACACAGGTGCCACTAGGTGTAGTTGGCCCCCTTCGTGTCAAAGGCCAGGCGGCTGACGGTGATTTCTATATTCCGCTGGCTACGACAGAGGCCGCTCTTCTCGCAACCATTAACCGTGGCTGCTCCGTTCTCACATCCTCTGGGGGAGTGAGGGTTATGATTGTCAGGGATGCCATGACGCGTGCTCCTGTATTTAGGACAGAAGGCATTGCGCATGCTGTTAAAGTCTCTGAGTGGGTGGCCGCCCATCTGGAGGATATGAGGGAGAAGGTTAGACACATATCATCACATGCATCTCTGCTTTCTGCCACACCATTTATCTGCGGAAGAACGCTTTATATCCGCTTTGCATTTAGAACAGGAGATGCCATGGGCATGAACATGGCCACCATAGCCTCTCAGGAACTCTGCGATGAAATCGAAAATTCAACGGGCGCAAAGACCATTTCTGTCTCCGGAAATATGTGCACGGACAAAAAGGCAGCGGCCATAAATTTCATTCAGGGCAGAGGAAAGACGGTTCTGGCCGAAGCTGTCATACCGGAAGAAACTGTTGAAAGGAAACTGCATACTACCTCCTCCTCTGTAGCTGAAACAGCTTACAGGAAGAATCTGCTTGGAAGTGCTATGTCCCTATCCATGGGTTTCAACTCGCATTTCGCTAACATGGCCGCAGCGCTTTTCATAGCCACTGGACAGGATGCAGCTCAGGCTGTAGACGCGAGCCTCGGTATTTCAACCGCTGAAAACACTGAAGACGGCCTTTACTTTTCTGTCACCATCCCATCGCTTGAGATAGGAACAATTGGTGGAGGCACAAAGCTGCCAACACAGAGGGAAGCTTTAGAAATCATGGGATGTTATGGTGAGGGAAAAGCGGCAAAGCTGGCCGAAATAGCCGGGGCGCTGATACTGGCAGGAGAGATATCCACCCTCGGAGCTCAATCTGCCGGCGAGCTGGCGGAAGCGCATAGGCGCCTATCAAGATGAAGAAGGTCTGATAGGTAAACGATATTAATATGTGAAATGAAATGGTGCGCATCGTTCGATGCCTGTAATAGAAGTGGATCTTGGGGAGCTCATCCAGCTTAGCGGTATAAGCAAAAGCCGGGAGTGGTTCATAGAACGGATACCAATGCTTGGTGCGAGTTTCGAAGGATCCGAAGGGAATGTACTTAGATTTGAATTTTTCCCTAATAGGCCAGACCACTATTCTGTGGAAGGAGTAGCCCGTTCTTTGAAGACACTTTACACTGATTCGAGGCTCAAATATGTTGTGGGCCGGTCGAACAGACTTGTGTATATTGAAGAGTCAGTTCTCGATGTGCGCCCCGTATTTGTGGGCGCCATTGTAGAAGGTGTTCCCCTACGGAAGCGCGTGATAGATTCCATAATTGAATTGCAGGAAAAATTGCACACAACAGTGGGAAGGAGGCGTGAAAAAGTGGCAATCGGGATCCACGATATAAGTGCCATCCGCTTTCCGCTCCATTATACTGCAACCTCCGATGACACTTTTTCCTTCGTCCCCTTGGGATCTGAAAGGTCAATGAATATCTACGAAATTTTAGAATTGCATGAGAAGGGAAAGGAATACGGTGCCCTTCTCAATAACGGTCTGTATCCACTACTGAGGGACGCAGACGGCAATGTCCTTTCCATGCCACCGATAATAAATGGAACGCTCACGGCGCTGCATGAGGGTAGCGAACGTCTTTTCATTGATGTCACTGGCATGGAGGAACGCGCCTGCAGCGTCGTGCTGAATATTTTGAGTGCCGCACTCGCAGACAGGGGATGCGTCATAAGTTCTGTGACAGTGGTAAGGGGCGATGAAAGGAAGGAAACCCCCAACATGGAATGGCGCAGCACGCGACTGTCTCCATCGGAAGTAGGGCGCCTCATGGGTTTCAAATTACAGATCAGTCAGATAGCGGAATTGCTGACTAAGATGGGGCATAGAGCGGAAGTCGATGGAGACGGACTAAAAGTCGCATATCCTCCATTCCGCATTGACATAATGCATCCCGTGGATCTGATTGAGGATGTCGCCATAGCCTATGGCTTTGAGAAATTTGGCGCTTCCATGCCACACAGTCAGACAAACGGTGGGCTGTTGCCATCAACCATTCTAGAGGAGCGAGTGACTGAAACAATGATTGGATACGGCTATTCACAGGTTCTAACATTTATGATCTCCGGAAAAGGCCTGGAATTCCTACGCGGTATGCAACCTGAGGTCCAAACAGTGCAGATTCGAAATCCGGTGCCTGAAGAGATGGACATATTGCGCACTTCTCTGCTCACATCGATGCTCGTGCTCCTTGAAACGAACAAGCATAACGAACTTCCTCAGCGCATCTTTGAAATAGGGGATGTTCACAGGCCGAGGAGAGAAAAGCACTTTGCTGCAATCAGTATGCATGCAAAGGCTTCATTTGCAGAAGCGAAATCACTTGCAGAAGCACTCGTGAGGGATCTCCGACTAAATGCGGCATTTACTCCTTCCGATGATCCTAGATTCATAAGTGGTAGAAGCATGAACATAGTGATTAATGGAAACACTGCTGGTGTGTTTGGAGAACTGCATCCTCAGCTCATAACAAACTTTAATCTCAATGCCCCCATTGCCGCACTGGAGGTCGATATCGACTTCAATGGAATGCTGAGGTAGCTTAGCCCGGTTCAAAGCGCCGGCCTTGAGAGTAGTCAAGATAGCCGGTGTCGCTCTGCGACTCGGGAGTTCAAATCTCCCCCTCAGCGCCATTTCCTCTTACCCACTTCCTCTGGGGCCTCAACCCCATTTACACTTAACTTTCCGAAGATGGAAATCATGGAAGGGAAATAAAATAGCCTTACAATGAACGTGTCAACCAGCAAGGAAATCACGAATGCAAGTCCAAGTTCTTCCAGAAAGCCGTCAGGAATAAATGCAAGGGAGCCAAGAGATACTGCCAATATCAAACCTAGACCAGTAACAACCCTCCCAGTGCTTCTGAATGAACCAGCGAGGGATTCGATGCTTTCCTCCCTCTGGAGCGCCTCCCTCACCCTTGAGAATATAAACACTGTATAATCGCTACCGAGCGACATGAGTATGATAAAGAGGATGACGGGAATAAGGTAGATGAGTGCATAGTGCAGGATGTACACAGAAATAAGATAGACCAGGGAAGTGCTCCAACAGATGCTTATGAATACGCCTGATAGGGATATGAGCGGATAGCGCAATTTTCTGAAGGCAATAAACACAATGATGCCTATCACCGCAGCTATGAGCACTTCAAGTGTGGAGAAGAGCCGCCCATTGAGACTTGACTGATCCACCACTGAGGCCGCAAGTCCCCCGACAAGAGTGCCTTTGTATGCCCTTATTTCCTTTACTACATGTGCTGCAGCGGAGCTATAGGGTCCGTATGTGGTATAAACGGTGTACAGGGCGTAAGTCCCGTTAACTATCAGATACTGTATTGCTCCGGAAGTAGTGTTTACCTGTGTACCTGAGGAAAATGGCCCATAAACTGATTCGACTCCATTTATTGTAAACAGGAAGCGAGTGAATGAAAGTAATGTGCTGTTTTGCATTGAATTGAGGTGGGTCGAGTTTGCATTCAGATGGTAGAGCACAACAATTGGATACAAAAGATTGGAACCGAACTGCTGTTCAAGCACATTCAGACCCCTTACCGATTCCAGTCCCTGTGGAAGTCCTGCATCGAAATTGTAAGTCGTTGGAAGGGTGAGGAAGAGATACACAGAAGGTGCAGCAAGCAGCAAAACAATGCCGGCCACAAGGTACTTTTTTCTTGCTGATGTATATGCGGCCCTGTAGAAGAAACTCCTGCGGGAAGAGGGTACTGAAGATGAAAGCGTCTTCTTTGAAAAGATACGGGGACCAATTAACAGCAATATATCGGGCAAGAGTGTGGTGATCATAACAACAATAAGCATAACCGCAACCGCGAGTACAACCCCCCAGCTTTCGTAACCTGGGATGAAATAAAAGGTGAATAGGCTCGCCGCAACTGTACTACCGCTAATGATCACAACTCGGCCTGCTCTGCTAGCAGTTGAACGCATCGCATTGGAGGATGGCTGCCCGTCAATCAGCTCCTCTCTGAAAGTCGATGAGATGAAAACGAAATAATCTGTGGTTATACCAACAGCTACCGCAGTCAGCGTGTAGTTCACGATATAATTCACTTGTTTTAGCAGTATCCCTGTAAGGAAAATGGAGACGTACCCCAAGGCTGTGGCGATGCCGACAAAGAGGATGGAGAGCAGACCTGCCTTCCATGTGTAAAGCGTGAGTCCGACTGCCAGACCAAGTATCAGGAAGAGCACTCCGAAGACGAAACCCGCTTTTGAGGTCACCTGCTGTATCTGGTAGCTTATTGCGCCATTACCTGTTAGGTATCCAGTCCCACCGAAATACTGCTTCACAAGACTAATCAGCACAGGTGAGGCTGCCTGGGACGGTACGAAATCATTTTTTCCTGCAAATCCTTCCTGTACACTGAAAACAATATACACCAAAAACGTCTTGCCACCAGGGGCAATGAAGCGGGAAGCAATGGCGCTCGGCATATCTTCAAGAAGATAATGTGAAACGAAGTATTTGCCTGGATTTTCACCTGAAACTGTTGCATTCACAAATTCCGGGGAAACATGTATTCCATAATAATCGGCTAAAAACGTGGACGTTGCCTCATTCACATACAACCAATAATGGGTGAAATTAACGGAAGGGCCAAGTGACATGAATGCGTCCGCAGAGGTACTGTTCAGTATTGGTATGGAGTCATGTATCGCATTCCCTACTAACACGAATGCCGAATAGTTACTGAAATAAGAGCGAACAAAAGTAATGACATGCTGTTGATATGCGGTGCCGTTATATCCGCTTTCACTCGCAGCAGTGTTTATGCTGGAGTATGAGTAATTTAGTGCACCCCAGTTTTCATAGAATTTGAGAGGAAAAGTATAGATTTGGCTTGCGGCTGACTGCATGGCGCTAAAGGTGCTGTTGACTGTGGGACCCAGTGCATGCGAAATACCAGTCAGGTAGGAGGAATAGGCAGAATATGGGGTTTCAACGGACGCCAGGTATGAAATACCGGATGCATAGACAGAAGATGTGAAGTTTTCTGTCTTGTAGAATGAGCTGAAGGTCGATGCATTTTCACCTACTACAACAAACAGAGTTGAATTCACTGCTGCAGTGCCCGAGGAAGACAGTATCTCATTCACAGTTTGTGATTGAGAATGCACCGATGAAGAGTTCACCGAATAAGACAGGTAGTTGCTATAAACCATTATAGCAGGTACTGAAGCAAGTAGGAGAAATGCCCATATGATGACAATTAGGCGCTTTCGACGGACTATGAATTCAGATATGGAGTGTCGGTTTCTATTCATCAAACCCCGCTTTCATTGTCCCAGTCTTAATATTTGGTGAAAAAAAATTTTACAAAATCTCTCCAAAATCATAGTCGATTACTATCATGGCCTCAAGGTCCGGATCTGTCTCTCTCGATGCCTCTATCACACGCCTTGCCGCACCATATGTGTTTGCCATACATATGACAACGCCGAAGTCCTGCTCGCTGAAGCTGAATATGGTGCTTCCGGCCAGTCTGTCCCTCAGCCTCTGGAAGCTCTTGGTTATGACTGCAAAAAGAACTATGTCTGCCCTTTCCAGATCCACAATTGGTATAACCTTGACCACTCCCCTGGCCAGGAGTGCGTTAAACCTCCGTTTAATTCTCTCCGCCCTCAATCCAGTCGATTTCGCCAGAAGAGAAAAGGCCGTCCTTGGATCTGCACTCATTGTTCTTAAGACTGTAAACTCCTCCTGGCTTAGATCCCAAAGCGTTTGCCTGTTGGGAATGTAACTCATGACAGGCGTACCGAAAGATGCGGTGTGGAGTCCAATTATGGAGCGCAGATCTTCCTCATTTGCAGAAGCAAAACCGAATACTGTAGTTCGCTCCAGACATCTGAACGTGGCAAAAACATCTTCATGTATGGCCGGACTGGAAGTAAAGGCGGCGAAGCCCACCATTTTCCCCACTGCATTGGGATGCACGAAGAGATGCATACGCTTGAGTACGCCCTCCTCTTGCAGTTTCCTTAGTCTGTACCTAGTGAGCTGCACCGACATCCCGGTTATGGAAGAAAGCTTGTAGAGTGTGGCTCTGCCGTCAAGAAAGAGCGCATGGAGCAGTTCCTTGTCTGCCTCTTTGCCTCGCATCGCCCTTCCATTGCCGTTATTGTAGGTGGCTTTCAATCAGTCTAAACAACTGCTTCCGTTCTCTTTAAAGTTCCCTCTCCGAAATATAGATCCGGCCTAATTCTAGGAATAAGGGCGGCAATGACTGCATCCCTGGTTATCGCGGCTCTGCTCAGAATACCACGTGACAGATACCCTACTGCTCCTTCCTTTCTGCCTATGGACTTTACACCACTCAATTCTGAAATAATCTCACCCACAGTCTCCCCGCCGAGTGCTCTTTCAATCACATCCTTCGGATAAGCAAAACCTATTCCGTGGCCTACAGTTGTCCTGCCTGCAGCATCAATTATGGCACAATACTGCACATCAAGAAATCCACCATCAGGTTGGCGAATGAGACCAGCCTCGATGCCTACACCGAGATCATTCCCTTCAATCGCGTTTTCAGCCCTGCGCACTGCCCCCTGCAGTGTTTGTTCCCCAAAAGGCTGTTCAGAAACTCCGCTTGAGACACGCACAGTGTGGAGAGTGACGCCTTTGAAATTGCGCTTTCCCAATAACGCGAATGCCTCCCTAACGCCCTCCATTTTTGGAGGGCTCTTTGTTCCTACCCCCACTTTGAGATGTCGAAGCAACACCCCCTTCGGATTACACTCTCCTGAAAGTATTCGTGAGGAGCTCAGTGTTCTACCGTCAAAGGTGCGTAGCAGAGTAAGAACATACACCTGCAGAGGAGGGACGCCATTTTTCCTTCTTATCTTATTGATTTCATCGCTCCTGAATGCATTATCCTCGGTCACAACGATAGCCTGCAGATGCGGAGCATAAGCCGCCGGCCCGTATGGATCGGAGAGAGGGCTTATTTCACAGCTCTTTGCAAAGCGGGAACAGTATTTTCTGACCGCTGCAGCCCTGTACCTGTAAGGTCTGACCCTAGTTCTCGAAGATGATGCGAATCTGTCCGCGGTGATGCCTATGTAAACATGTTTTCCAAGTGAGAAGGCAGCGTCAAGCAAAGCCCTGTGCCCAGCATGCAACACATTGAATGTGCCTCCGAGACATACTGCCCTGTATATCATCTGAGTCCCAGCGCTATTAGTGCCAAGATGAGAAAAACAAGAAGCAGAGCATAGTATGTATACAGCTGGTTTCTCCTCCTCCTGAGCTTCTCTTTATGAGCTGCCTCACACTTCGGAGAACAGTAGAGTGTATTCTCCGCTACAGCTTTCCCGCATTCCCTGCAGTGTGAATGCGGTGGAATCCGATCATTCAAGATGTTTGCACCTTCCGTCTTATTGGAAAGCAACTATTCAACGTTTGCCTATCCATGCCAGGCAAATTATATGCCTTTGTCACCGATTGCCAGGATGGTGATAGTACGGCAAGGACTGAGGTCGTGGACATTGATGTCAGCAGCTGCAGAGGCTTTTCCGACATGGCCCGACAGATGTACCTCTCCGGTGGTTTCACTGCCAAAAAGCTGGGAATGGCAGCAGACATATTGGAAGACATGATGGCGGATGGGGCGTTTGTCTTCCTTTCCTTTCCGGCTGACATAGTTTCAACCGGCACTCGAGGAGTGATAAAGGAACTGGTAAGACGAAAGATGGCGAATGCCATAATTACCACCTGTGGCACACTCGATCATGATATAGCCCGCTCTGTGAAAAAATACTATCACGGGGACTTTCTGCTCGATGACAGGGAGTTGCGCAGGAGGCACATAAACAGGCTAGGCAACATACTCATTCCAGATGCGAGTTATGGGACAGCAATAGAGCGTTTTGTTCAACCGCTTCTTGAGGATATTTACAAAAAGGGAAAACGAAGGATTGCACCATTTGAGCTTATCAGCATCATTGGCGAACGACTGCCAGAAAGCAGCATACTTCATTGGGCGAGCAAGAACAGCATACCTGTCTTTGTGCCCGGCATCACAGACGGTTCTGTGGGTTCGCAGCTTTGGTCATTTTGGGAAGGGCACCGGGATTTCTGGCTAGATTTGCTTGCCGAAGAACATGCACTGTCGGACGTTATATTTTCTGCAGAAAAGGCTGGGGCACTGATGATCGGTGGGGGAATTTCGAAGCACCACACCATATGGTGGAATCAATTCAGGGGAGGGTTGGACTATGTGGTTTATCTCACAACTGCGGCCGAATACGACGGAAGTCTCTCCGGCGCACAGATAAGGGAAGCGATATCGTGGGGAAAGGTAAGGCCGCGTGCCAGGCATGTGACAGTCGAAGGAGACGCCACAATAACACTCCCCTTTTTGGTGGCTGCACTGCTTGAGCGCCTTGAGGAGAGGAAGAGCGCGGGAAAGGGTTGAGCTCAATTGCGGGTACTGCAAATCAGCCCATATTATGCCCCCCACCACGGTGGCGTCGAAAGCTTCGTCCGTGATATATCTGTGGAGCTCAGCCGCATGGGGCATGAGGTAACGGTGCTCACCTCAAGGTACATGAAGGCACTGCCGGAAGAAGAAAAGATCAGTGGAGTGCGTGTCTTGAGAGTGCCCCTGCTCGCGACGCTGCTGCGAACCCCCATTCCCTCGAGGCTGAGTCGTTTTATGAGGGGCATTGAGGCTGACATAGTGCATGGGCATACCCCTCCTCCCAGCTTCTCCTACGTGGCGTCATCTGCAATGCGCTACAGAAGCCCCCCTTTTGTTCTAACCTATCATTGCGACTCCGATGTGCCGCTCAGAGCCCTTTCCCCCTTAATACGGGCTGCGGACAGATTCATCACAGGAAAAATAGTTTCCAGAGCAAGGCGGGTGATGGTGACCAGCTGGACCTATTCATCGACATCCATAAACACCTGGAAGATAGAGAGCGAGATCATACCAGTCAGTGCGGATGTGAGGCGCTTCCACCCCGATGTTTTGGATAGGGAAAGAATGAGGCGCAAACTTGGCCTGCAGGACAAACATATAGTTCTGTTTGTGGGAAGGCTGGTAAGGCACAAGGGGGTTTCTTACCTGATGGAAGCGATGCGCTACATGGATCGGGATGTCACACTACTGATAGCAGGGGACGGAGAGTATGCACCGCATCTTAAGCGATTTATGCTCTCCAGGCAGCTGGAGGACAAGATAAGCATGTTGGGTGATGTGCCTGACGACGAACTTCCCTCCCTCTATAGAGCAGCCGATGTGGTGGTGATTCCATCCACTTCCAGGCTTGAGGCATTTAGTATCGCTGCGATTGAGGCCATGGCATGCGGTACGCCCCTCGTGGTGAGCGATATACCAGGTGTTAGAGAGGTCATACGGGACGGGCTACATGGCTTCGTTTGTCCTCCGATGAATCCGGAAGCCATTGCAGAAAAACTACGCAGGCTTTTCAGCAACGAAGAACTGAGGATGGAGATGGGCAGTCACTGTGTGGAGCGGGCGGCAGTTTTCTCCAGTGAGGCGGTTGCTTCGAAAATACTCTCAGTGTATCGTTCAGTCACGCACGACGGAGAGCATCACGGGTGAGCCTGTTTTGTCGAAAGCCCTCCAGTCAGTTAGCCGAAAAGGATACCCCGCGATCATGTGAACTCTACCTGAAGCAGTGAACATACGGAGATCCTGTGCACTGGGCCTTATCACTCCGGAAGGATGCGAGTGCACAGTCCCGACTGTTCTGAAATCCCCCAGAACGCCATGATAGTTGAATGTAGCGGAGTGAAAGTTGCGCACTGCGCCTGGAAAGAGTGCAAGCTCCACAATTGTGTTTCCAGAAGCTCGGAGTCCTGCAACGAATTCATTCGGCAGGGTTCGCTTGGAGGCCTCCATAATCGCTTCCAGCACATCCAGTTTTATGCTGTCTATTTCTGCCGAGGCACGGCCAGAGACTCTCCTTCTGCTGAACAGTGGCATAGCTATACCGTTAGTTTGGAACGTATTCTACTGTAAAAATCATGCTCCAGGCGAACGAAACGCGCCCTTTTTTTGGAAGCGGTGAATTCCAGCACCTCACTGCCACTGAGCTTTAGCGAGACCTGACCGTCAATCACTAACTTGCACGGTCTTTCTCCTTCTATTGTAATGCGTATGCCTGCATCAGGCGCACACACAATGGGCCTGGAAGAGATACCATACGGTGCTATCGGTGATACGACAATGACACTTGCGCTTGGGTCCACTATTGGACCGCCGGCTGCAAGTGAATACGAAGTGGAACCTGTGGGGGTAGAAATGATTATGCCGTCAGCCCTGACAATTCCCACCTCATGCCTGCCAATGGATATGTTGAAATGTCTCACCTTTCCAATGTCTGAACTGTGCACCACGGCCTCATTGACGGCGTCTGCCTTTCTCCTGCCGTTTATCCGTGGTGAGAGCTTCATGGCCTCCTCTATTTCAAAAAGCCCGGCGCGCAGCCTTGGAATAAGCGTATCCATCTCCATTGCGTTTCCCTGTGTCAAGAAACCTACCTTGCCAGCATTTATTCCAAAGAGAGGAAGGTCACAGCGCATGAAGGCTCGCAGCATTGTTCCGTCGCCGCCAAGGACAATCAGCACGTCGACGTCCATCTTGCTCAGAGGCACACCCTTCATACCGAGCACGCGCGCAGTCTCACTCTCAATCTGGTCCTCCTTGCGCAGATGCCTGACCAGCTTTCCAGCCATTTCACTAAAGGCAGGAAGGGAGGTGTTGCCGTGGAAGCCCAGTTTCATCAAACCACCATGCGTCTGAGGTTTTTATCCCCTACAGCGATGACCCCCTTTCTATCATCTATGCGGAGTTCCATATCGAGCAAGTTCCCCGTGGTGTCATATATCTCTCCTCCAGCTTCACGCAATATGAGTGCAGCCGCAGCTATATCCACAATGCGCATGGAGTGTGCAGAGTCGATGCTCTTGTTCACATAAAGATCCGCTCTGCCCTCTGCTACCAGGCACATCTCCAGAGCTGCAGAGCCGTATGAACGCACTATTGCACTTCTTCTTGCAAAATCTAGAACGCTTGTTGACGCATTTGCTCCCAGATTCAAGAGGAATATGGAGCCTCGCTCGTTGTATTCCCTCGTCCTGATGCTTCTGTTGTCACAGGTTGCACCAAGCCCCTTCTCTGCAAAATATACTCTGCCAGACTGCAGATCCATGACTAGTCCTTCCCGCATTCCTGAAAGACCGCGGCTCCCAACAGCTATTGAGAAGGAGTACATGGGTAACCCATTGATGGCGTTCCTGGATCCGTCTACAGGGTCTATCACAATTGTTTCGGTCCCTCCACCGTCAACGAAACCTGTTTCCTCGGTGAGTATGTTGAATTTGAGCCCCAAATCCTTGATGGCATTGAGTGCCGCATTCTCCGCCGTTCTGTCTATCTTGAAGGAGGCGGCTCCATCTGCCCCCTTCCCAACAATTTCTCTCGCCTCTGGTGTCCCCGCCACAGGCATGACTGCTTCCCGCACCGCATTTGCGATCTTTATGAATTCTTCCTTCACGCGATTTAATCCAGAAACAGACTTAAATGCTTGCCTATTGTGTCCTGCCGTGGAAATCCACCTTCCGCCACGGACACTTTACGAAGAAGGAAGACTGTATACCCTAAATGCGGCACCTGGATGGCGCCTGCCAGGCCAGACCGTAGTTGTGAGGGAGGGTATGGAATACCGTAGCTGGAATCCGTATAGAAGCAAGGTTGCTGCATACATACTCTGTGGTGGTCTCAATACAGGTTTTGCAGATGTCCGTCGCATCCTCTACCTCGGTGGTTCCTATGGTACAACAGTAAGCCATCTGGCGGATGTCGCGCCAACCTCCACAATATATGCAGTGGAACTTTTCAGCGAACCTTTGCGCAGCCTTCAGAAGATAGCCCTCACTTATCCAAACATTGTACCTGTTATGGGGGATGCATCTTCTCCTGAGGGGTACGCACAGCTTGTAGAGGAGCCCGAATTTCTGATACAGGATATAGCCCAGAGGGATCAGCTGGGCATACTTTTACGGAATATGGAGGCTTTCAGATCACTGCGTTCCTTCATCTTTTTCCTCAAAACTGCAAGTGTTGATTCCACCAGGCCTGCAGGTGAGGTGGTAGCAGAGGCGGAGAAGACACTCGGCAGGAGATTTTCCCCGCTTGAAAGGGTGGACATTGGCAGGTACGAGAGGGGACACTTCGCCCTCTCCTCCTTCTGAGCTTCAAAGTTTTTTATACACTTGACGTGATATACCATGTTGAATGTTCAGCGGGCCAGAGGAGCGGATAGAGAGGAAGATAAAGCGGCTAAACGCCATACGTGCGGAGTATGAGGACAGGATAGATGACCTGAAGAAGATGCTGCGAGAGGAAAAAATCAGCAAGGAGAAATATGAGCGCCTCGTCTTTCTTGCCCAGGAGAAGGTGGACAAGCTGGTCTCCCAGGTAAAGGAACTGCGGATGAGAAGGGAAAAGTTGGGATAGTCCATCACGCTCTTATTCCAGTCCGCCTTACATACGTGCATGGCCATGGAAGAGCAAACAGCTGGTAGCTGCGAACAGAAGATAGATGCGATTCGCAGGGCCATTAGTTCAAAAGGTTCACTCGTTGTTGGCCTTTCTTCGGGTGTAGACAGCGCTCTGCTCGCTTATCTGGCAAGCAGTGCACTGGGGGCAAATGCGATTGCAGTGACTGCAGTTTCGCCTGCAGTCGCTCAGGAAGATATAGCCGAGGCAAGAAAAAATGCACTTGAAATAGGTATACGGCACGTGATTGTTGAAACACACGAACTCGAGGATGAAAAGTATCTGAAGAATGATGGCAAACGCTGTTTCTATTGCAGGCACGAACTCTCTGAACAACTGCTTGAGATCGCCAAAAGGGAGGGGATGGCAGCAGCGGCCATAGGAATCAATGCGGATGATTTGTCAGATTACAGACCTGGAATTGCGGCTGCAAGAGAGCTGGGTATATGGATGCCACTGATGGAATTTGGATTGACAAAGGCGGAAATAAGGCAGGAGGCCGCCAGGGTCGGTCTGAAAGCCTCTTCGCGTCCCTCAAATGCATGTCTTTCCTCACGGATTCAGTACGGACAGCACATTGATACAGAACTCCTCAAACGGGTGGAGAAGGCGGAGGACGGGCTGCATGCACTTGGTTTTACACAGTGCAGGGTCAGGGTGCACGGAGCAGTCGCGCGCATTGAGATACCTGTGGCAGAGATACCCCTCTTAATCGACGAAGAGATGAGAAAGAGGGTTGTGGAGGTTGTCAGCAGTTCGGGTTTCCTGTTCGTCACCCTTGACCTTGCTGGCTTTAGGAGCGGCAGCATGAATGCACTTCTCAGGAACACCCCGTAGTGCTGCCGCAGTTCAGGCATTTGTAGCAGCTTCCATTGCGCACAGTTACATAGCCACAGATCTGGCAGAGTGGAGCGTCTTCATCCTGAGCCTCGGGCCCCATATCATTTGTCTCTGGTGCAAATTCGTCGAGCGAACGTGTGGCAGGATGAATGAAGCCACTTCTTTGCGGCTCATCCCCATTGCCATCCACCGGCTTCCGCACCTGGACAAAATCTGTTCTGCCCAGATACTCCATGCCCAGCACCCTGAATATGAAATCGAGGACAGAAGTGCAGGTTCTGATGTTCGGATGATCTGTTATGCCCTGCGGTTCAAAGCGGGTAAAGGTGAAAGCGTTAACGTATTTCTCCAGGGGAACACCATACTGGAGACCTATGGAGACAGCTATTGCGAACCCGTTCAGTATGCTCCTGTATGACGAACCCTCTTTGTACATATCTATGAATATCTCGCCGAGCTGTCCGTCTTCATATTCACCAGTGCGTAAGAACAGTTTGTGTCCAGCTATTGTGGATTCTAGTGTAAAGCCGCCACGCATCTTCGGTAGTTCACGTTTGACACCACGTGGGAGTTTGGCACTCTTCTTGACCTCCTCGGCAACGGTGCTTAACGGCTGAGATGCTTTCGACCCGTCTCTGTAAACAGCTATGGCCTTCAGTCCCATCTTCCAAGCCTGGATGTAAAGTTCCTGTATCTGCTCCCATGTTACATGATTTGGCATGTTAACGGTCTTGGATATGGCGCCGGACATGAAGGGCTGCACAGCCGCCATCATGCGGACGTGTCCCATGGGCTCTATATATCTCGTCCCCCCAGGAGGCTTGTTTGCGCAGTCAAAGACAGCAAGGTGTTCTTTCCTTACCTCAGGAACAAGCTCCATCGCCTGCACGCCGTTCACATAATCCCTGGCGGCCTTAATCTGCTCCTTGTCATATCCTAATTTCAGCAACGCCTCCTCCGAGAGATGAGGGGTACTGTCATCCAGAACTTTCCGCGAGGCTACTACAGCAAATGCCTCCTCTATCTGCTCCCTTGACAGTCCTCTGTTGCTCAAACTCTCCTTCGTTATGAATGGCGCACCCTCCAGAGTTCCGTGTCCGAGCAGTCGCGTAATGATCCGCTTTGCAGTCTCCTCATTATATCCCAGTCTGCGTAGTGCGATCTCCACCGATTTGTTGACTATTCTGAGATGCCCGCCTCCCGCCAGCTTCTTCCATTTAACAATCGCAAAATCTGGCTCTATGCCTGTGGTATCGCAGTCCATGAGCAGACCTATGGTGCCTGTTGGTGCGACATTGGAAGCCTGTGCATTGCGGAAGCCGTATTTTTCGCCGAGTTTGATGGTCTCATCCCAGTCATCATGCGCCGCAGCAATTAGCTCCGATTCGGCATCTTCAGAACCAATGGATGCAAGTGCCGCTCGGTGCATGTGCATCACATCGAGCATCGCTTCCCTGTTCTCCTCAAATGCAGCGAATGGACCAAGGACTGATGATATTTCCGCAGAGGTGCGGTAGCAGTGACCTGTGATTATGGCCGAAATCAGCGAAGCAAAAGCTCTTGCCCTGTCGCTGTCGTACGGGTCTCCGCGCAGCATTACTGCCGTTCCCATGTTTGCGAAGCCAAGTCCTAATGTTCTGTAGATGTGACTGTTGTATGCTATCTTTTTCGTGGGATAGGATGCAAAGTCAACTATGATGTCCATAGCAACGGTGAAGGTGCGAATGGCGTGTCTTAACGATTCAACATCCACCCTTCCATTATCATCCATAAATCTGACAACGTTCAGTGATGCGAGATTGCATGCAGTGTCATCGAGGAACATGTATTCAGAGCAGGGATTTGACGCATTGATCCTTCCTGAATTCGGACATGTATTCCATTTGTTTATGGTGGTATCAAACTGCAGGCCAGGATCAGCAGATGCCCAGGCTGCCTTCGCTATCGCCTCCATCAGTTCCCTCGCCTTGTAAACACGGGCTATCTCTCCGGTGGTTCTGTAGATGGTATTCCATTCCCTGTCATCCAGGACAGCCTGCATGAAATCATCCTTCACCCTGACCGAATTATTCGAATTCTGCCCGGAAACTGTCAGATATGCCTCTCCCTCAAATCCTCCTGAATATCCCGCGGCCAATAGCGCGCGAACCTTCTCCTCTTCCTTGACCTTCCAGTTTATAAATTCCAATATTTCCGGGTGATCTGCGTTGAGTATCACCATCTTCGCAGCCCTGCGCGTTGTCCCCCCGGACTTTGTTGCTCCCGCTCCTGCATCCAGTACCTTTAAAAACGACATTAGACCCGAAGATGTGCCTCCTCCGGAAAGCTTTTCTTCAGATGACCTGATTCTTGAAAAATTTGTGCCGGTGCCGGATCCGTATTTGAACAATCTAGCCTCGTTTTTAACGAGTTCGAAGATAGACATGAGATCGTCTTCGACCGATTGTATGAAACAGGCAGAACATTGTGGTCTCGAGTATGCATCCTCTGTTTCAAAGACATCCTGCTTCTGCATATCCCATGCAAAGTTTCCCCCGCTCCCCTTGATGCCGTACTGATGATAGAGGCCAACATTAAACCATACGGGCGAGTTAAATGCGCCCATCTGATGTAGCAGCATGTACGTCAGTTCAGCTTCGAAATTATCTGCATCTGCCCCTCTGAAGTAACCATATTCCTCACCTGCGCGTCTGAGTGTGTGCGCAATCCTGTAAATAAGCTGCCTTATGCTCTTCTCTGATCCACCCTCGTGAACACCGGCCTTTCTAAAATACTTGGATGCGGCTATGTCAACCGCGAGCTGGCTCCATTCCTCTGGAGCATCGATATCCTCCATATTGAATATGACCTTTCCATCGCGCTCGGTAATTACTGAATTGCGCTTTGTCCATTTGGTGGTGAGAAACGGATCTTCGCCAGGGGCCGTGAATCTTCTCTGAAACCTTAGCAGGTGCTTTTCCTCTTTAACCGGTTCTTGGGCTTCATTTCCCGGCTTTCCCGCCTGCATAGCACTTTCACTCATGTTCAGTCTCACCGCGCTGTGTTCATCCATGTGTATACGCTCCATCCCATGATTAACCTTACTCTAGGCTATCCGGAATATCAAACAGAGCAGGCATGGGAGAACCCGAGGTCGAGCGCGAAAATAGTGACACCCAAACCCTTCTGCCATACCCCACTTGGTTCCCGGTGGATTCTGGTGTAATCAATGGCCTTTATTTTATTGTATTTACATCGGCTGATGATTCTGTTGATCAAATATATTGATTCAGTATATGATTCACTTTTGTATTCAAATAGGGAACCATATAGCTATTTACAAATCAAAACCCTAACAGCATTCAACTAAAATACGGGTTTCTTGAAAAGTACTTCCTGCCCCGGGTTAGCTTCGAAAAAATTCAGTGCGCTGCCATTCCTGACAGCGATCTCAACGAAACTGTGAGATCCTATCAATATCAGTGGTGAGCCTACATCAACACTCGCATATGTCGGTTTGAATTGCACCATGGTCCTCCTGTCTCCAAGGTGCAGTGATATACGGTCGCCGTAACTGAACACCTGCTTAAATGTATCAGCAGGTATTCCGGTCAACAGGTTACCGAAGGAATCTACATATACGATCCTACCTGCAAGTCCGCCGGAAACCTTCCTGCATTCCTCTATTTCCAGGGGTACATAGCGACTCAGGCTTCTTCCAATCTTCTGGAAGGAACTCCCTGCAGCAAGAAACGCCGCGGCGGGGGCAAACACATCCCTTCCATGGAAGGTATTTGATACTTCAGGTAGTCCGATTTTCCTCACATCAATTTCCCTGACATCCAGCTTTCCGGCCTTCCTGGCTGCGGGTATCAATACACCATTGTCGGGTCCAATGAAATAATGGTTCCCTGCATGTATGGCTATCGCTTTCCTTGAGCTTCCCACACCTGGATCAATTACCACCACATGAATCGTGTTTTCAGGAAAAAAGCCTGCGACACTTCTGAGCACCAGAGCCCCGGCCTCGATGGACTGCGGAGGTATGGCATGCGTTATGTCAACAATATCCGCGGCTACGCGCCTGAGAATCACTCCTTTCATAGCTCCGATATATCCACCTCCGGAGCCGAAGTCCGTAAGCAGCGTCACCACAGGTCTCCTGAGTTCTTCGCTCATATCCCCCGGTTGCCGTATGGAGCCATCTGATAAAATCCTTTCCGGCAAATATTCCCTTGCACGCAGATAAAGGTCTACCGGGCCGCCACTGCTTCTATCTCTACTTTTCCTCCACGCGGAAGAGCTGCGACTTGCACTGTAGAACGCGCAGGTCTTTCTTCACCGAAGAAGGAGGCATAAGCGTTGTTTATCTTCTCGAATTCCCTCAAATCAGTAACGAAGACGGTGGTTTTCACGACATTGCCTTTCCCAAGCCCAGCCGTCTTCAATATCGCTTCCAGATTTCGTAGACATTGAGCTGTCTGTTCTGCTGCATCTTCGGATGCAAAAGCACCTGTCTTCGGATCCAGACCTAGTTGCCCGGACACGAATAATAGGGTGCCAGTATCCACCGCCTGCGAATAGGGGCCGATTGCCTTAGGCGCGTCGCTAGAGTTAACTCTTTTCATCTGCATAGCCGCAGGAAACAGTTTCGAATACAAATTGTTTTCAAGCGCCTTCAATGGCTGCGCATGATTCTGTGGACGAGCTTCGAGATATGTATGTGGCGCTTTCTGTTGAGCTTCCTGCTTTCTTCGATTGCAATCAAATTCATGTAGTCTTTTCTGTCCTTTATTCTTCCACCATTCAGTGAATTAATTGCAATGAAATCCCATGTGTCTGTCATTTTATTCACCTTTTTTCTAAATTCTACTAAAACTATTAGGTATATAAGCCCAACGATGAAAATATTTCGAAAAGCAATAAGTAAATCTAAATATCGAAAAGAATGGAAATCTTTAACCGAATCTTTATTGGTACAGTATTTAAATGGACGAAAAGGATATCACAATTCTGGAACTGCTTCAAGCAGATTCCAGGATGCCGCTTAAAGAGATCGGTGAAAGGGTCGGTCTTGCCGCTCCCACCGTTCACGAAAGAATACAGAGCATGCTAAGGCAGGGGATAATCACCGGCTTCTCAGCCATAGTGGACCCAAAGCGAGTTGACCTTTCCATCACAGCATTCATAATGCTTTATTTTAAGACAGGCGGATCCCTTGGGGATCCGTCCGTGGTGGAGCTCATCAATAGCATAGGCGATGTGCAGGAATGCCATCATCTTGCCGGTGATGAAGATCTTATAATTAAGGTGAGAACAAAGGATATGCAGACACTTGAGGAGATCATTCTTCGTCTGTCGAGATCTGGTCATTTCAGCAGGACTAAAACAATTATAGCACTTTCAACAATCAAAGAAAGTGTTAGGCTTAACCTTTCGCGCCTTAGAGACGGACATGCCTGATATATCAAACGCGAAGGAAGATCCTGCGGACATAGCGCAGCCATTTCCATATGAATTTGATCCCGAAACTAGACGGAAGGCCAAAGTCATATCTGAAAGAAGGGTTCGCATCGGACTCGGCTCCAGTTTAGCAGGCGTGGCTGCACTGCTGTTCCTCCTTCTATCGGGAATATCGGAGCGCTATGCGGTCCTGCTCTCAGTGTTTCAGTGGAATGTAGCCTCCCTCATTTTCATCTCCACAATAACATCAGCCTTCTACCTCATCACCTTTCCATTTCGCTATGCAGGATACAGGATGGCCAAACGTGCTGGTACATCCAAACAGAGCATCTGGCGGTGGCTAGCGGACAGGGGTAGGGAGTATGCACTCTCAATCGTTTTCTCATGTATAGGAGCGGAGCTGATTCTACTGCTCATAGTCTCCACACCCTACTGGTGGATTGCAGCTGCAGGAGCCGTGATGGCCGCTACTGTGGTCTACTCCATCCTTTTTCCGTTGCTGCTGACACGTTTTTTCATCAAACTGCAACCCCTCGAAGAATCGGCTCTCAAAGCTCAAATAGAGAGCATGGCGCAAAAGGCAGGGGTAAGGCGATTGCATGTCTATGTTATGAGGGAGAGCGGCAGATCCACTGGTGCAAATGCCTTCGTCACTGGCATAGGGCGAAGTAAACGTATGGTGCTCTTCGATAACCTACTCAAAAAATTCAATGAGCGGGAAGTGGAGACAATAGTAGCTCACGAGATAGGTCATTGCGTGAACGGCGACACCGCACGCTCGCTGCTGCTACAAGGTATATTGCTGATTGCCGGTGCACTGGTGATGCGCACGATGCTTTCCTTTGTGCTGCATTATCACCTAGTCTACGGTCTGATGGATGCCAACCTGCTGCTCTGGTTGGCACTTGCGATGCTTCTCTTCGAACTGGCACTGACCCCCGCCACGAACTACTACTCAAGGGCGCGAGAGACAAGGGCGGATCTGTTTTCACTTCAAATGGTAAAGGACCCGGTTGCATTCATTTCAAGCGAGAAGCGGCTTTGCGACATCAACCTCATGGAAGAGGATGTGCCCAGATGGAGGAAGATTTTTTTCGCAACTCATCCTACTACCACAGAACGTATCAGACTGGGTGAGAACTGGGCAAAGGGAACAAAGTAGATCAAACAAAGCTGTTGGTTAATGTACCAAGTCCGGTGATTGTTACACTCACCTTGTCCCCGGACATCAGCCATTTCCTCTCCGAAACAGGTTTTCCAAGGATGACGCCGTCTGGGGTGCCTGTCAGTACTATGTCTCCAGGCATGAGCCTGAAGTATTTGGAAAGATAGGATACGAGGTAGTTGCAGCTGAATATCATGTCCGCAGTGTTCGCGTTCTGAACAGTTTTGCCATTCACCTCAGTTTTCAGTATTAGCGAAGTGGCGTCTATACTGTCGGCAGTAACAACATAAGGCCCGATGGGACAGAAGTGCTCAAGGCTCTTGCCCAGCAGCCATTGACTTGTCTTGAATTGCAAGTCTCTTGCACTGACATCATTGGAGCAGAAATAACCAAAGATGTAATCGGCTGCGGCACTCTCCTCTACATCAAAACAGGATTTACCGATAACGAACGCCAATTCCCCTTCATAGTCTAGCCATGTTCCATATTTTGGTACGGGTATAGTGTCACTGTGCGCAGCAATGGAATCAGAGAATTTACTGAATATCACGGGGGAATCGGGCAGACGCGCGCCGGTCTCCCTGGCATGACTTCTGTAATTCAGACCGATGCAGAATATCCTCTCCGGCATCGGGATGCATGGAGCGATTTTCAGCTTTTCAAGCGAGCGCTTTTTGCCTGATAACGCTTCCTCTATTAGCTTCTCCATTTTTCCATTATCCCTCCATGCCTTAATGACTTCGTGCATATCCAATGACTTCTCCCCCTCATGGATGGGATACACATCCCCTTCCTCCACCACACCGGCCCCATATGTCTCTCCGTCCCTGAATGATATCAGTTTCAACTTGCGTGCCTCCACATCGACAATATACTGATTTCACAAAAAACTTGCCAGTCAGCAAAACAATTAAAACATTTGAAAATAATATCATACACGCGCCAGCCCAAGGGGGCAACATTTGAAGGAATTCAGTGTGGTTCTCGCTAAAAGGACGGAGATAGCGCAGCTTGCTGACCTGCTGGGGAGAAACGGCATCAACATACTCACACTTGCAATGGAGCCGGATGGAGGAGAGGGTGGAAGAGTGCATTTTGTGACGAGCGATGATGCAACATGTAGACAGTTAATGCGCCAAAAATTCGATTATTCAGAAAGTGAGATAATAACTATAAGCATCGATGACAAACCTGGCTCATTGGCAAGGCTTCTTAGTAAGCTCAATAGGGCATCGGTGGGCGTCAACTCTATCTACATCATAAATAGAAAGAACGGAAGGGTGGAATTTGTTTTAGGCTTGCAGGACGTTGAAAGAGGAAAAACGCTTCTCTTCGAAAAATTGAAGCTCGAAAAATTTTCAGGCAGTGAATGACTGCCCGCAGCTGCAGGTACTCTTTGCATTGGGATTGCTGAATGTGAAACCTGAACCCTGAAGACTATCAACGTAATCTATGGTTGTTCCCTCCAGGAACGCAGCGCTCTCCCTGTCCACCACTATCTTGACTCCTCCCTTATCTATTTGGAAATCATTCAGCACATCCAGCTTTTGGTCAAATGTAAGACCGTACTTGAAGCCGCCGCATCCGCCTCCGGCAATATAGACACGCAGGAAGGGAGTCTTTCCGGCATCCCTGGGCATCAACGCCTTGACCTTTTCAATTGCCCTATCGGTCATCTCTATGCTGAACATTGCTCATCACCACGATTACATTAGGAGACTCTTTATTTAAGTCTTGTCTGAGGAATGCAGAAATCGGGCACCCGTATCCGTTTCGCCATTCACTATAACTACCTTGCCAACCTGCTTGGCCCTCTCCACATAATCCTGTGCAGCTGGCGTATCTCTCAAACTATATACCCGGTCCACTACAGGCTTAAGTCTTCCCGAGAAGACGAGATCCATAACCGTCTCAAAGTCAGATACATCCCCCATCGTTGAACCCACAATCTGCTGCTGCTTCCAAAAAAGGTGGGAGAGCTCGAGCGTGGTGCTGCTTCCACCCGTAATGCCGTAATTCACTATCCGCCCACCCTTGCGCAGCAGTCTTAGGTTGTCACGCCATGTTGCTGCACCCGTTCCATCGACAACTATATCGAAGCCTCCATGCTCCTTGATGTAGCTCTTGGACCAGTCTTGTTCTGAAGTCAGCACCACTTCATCTGCACCTGTGGCCATTATCCTGGAAACTTTCTCGTTGCTTCTTGTACCGCCCACTACCCGTCCACCGAACAGCTTCGCAACCTGTATAGCTGCCGTGGAAACACCTCCGCTTGCTCCACTCACAAACACATCTTCCCCAAATCTTATGCCCGCCCTTACAACGAGTGCATGCCAAGCGGTAAGATAGACCAATGGAGCTGCCGCTGCAATAATGAACGGAAATCCGCGGGGAACACGCTTCAAATTTCTAGAGGGAATGGTGACATATTCAGCACATGCGCCGTTTACATGTTCGCCAAGGATGTAGAAACTCTCACATAGACTCCCCCTGCCAGTTGTACACATCCTGCATCTACCGCAACTAATGCCCGGATTCACCACCACGGTTTCACCAATTTCAAAATCCACCACATGCTTCCCCTTTCCCGCTATGGTTCCCACTGCATCGCAACCAGGTATGTGCGGCAGACTCAATTCCACCCTGGCGGTTCCGTTACGCGTGGTAATGTCGAGATGATTTACCGAAGTCGCAAGCACATTGAGCAGCACCTCGTCATCTCCAGGCTCAGGGACAGGCATCTTCTCCATCCTCAGCTTGTCCACACCGCCCTTTTCACGGAATGCAACCACATCCATTTCCGCTACCATGATTCCATGCATGCTTTCAGTGATTAAAAGGCAGACGGTTCAACGCTTGCACCAAAAATGGAATATAAATAGGCCAAAAGTGTGGTTCTCAATGGCTGAAATATCCGGTATGAGGCCAAACAGTCTTGATGACAAAATATGGCTTTCCGCGGACTACAGGACTGAGCTCCTCGGCAACGCAATTGAAAAGGCAGGAAGCGTTAACCAACTAGGAAGAGTTCTGGGATATAGGTCCAGGGTGCATCCCGGTTGGAGTGTCAGGCAGTTGATGAATGGTGCACAACCTTTCACACTGTACAGACTTCAGCTGCTTGCGAACTTCCTGAATATGGACATAAATGAGATACTAAAATATCAGGTGCCAAAGAGGCGTGCGCTAAATCATACCAGCAGAGCATTGACTCACTGAATGCGGACCGACTAGGCGAAAACATATTCTATACGCACATCATCCATAGAGACGTGGCTGAAAAAAAGGACGTGGTGATAATCGGTTCAGGGCCGGCTGGACTAACCGCCGCTATATACAGTTCGAGGGCACTGCTCGATACGATTGTAATTGCGGGTAGGACACCTGGCGGACAGTTGATGATCACGAGTGAGGTTGAAAACTTTCCGGGTTTTCCTGACCCTATACTTGGCCCGGACTTGATGGTCAAAATGAGGGAGCAGGCTGAGCGCTTCAACACCGAATTTCTTGATGATGACGTGACTTCGGTGAATTTTAACTCCAGGCCACTTGTTGTTAAAGCAGGGGGTAGGGAATTTGAGGCTGGTGCCGTTATAGTTGCGACTGGCGCCAGTGCGCTTTGGCTAGGCCTCGAATCGGAAAAGAAACTTATGGGGAGAGGTGTTTCGGGCTGTGCAACTTGTGATGGGGCCTTCTTCAAGAACGTGCCCCTGGCAGTAATTGGTGGCGGAGATTCCGCGATGGAGGAAGCACTATTTCTGACACGTTTCGCGTCCTCCATAACAATAGTGCATCGCCGAGATCAACTCCGTGCTTCCCCCATAATGGCAAAGAAAGCGATGGAAAATCCGAAGATCTCCTTCGTCTGGAACGCGGTCGTCGAAGAAATACTTGGAGATAAGACGGTTTCGGGTGTAAGGATAAGGGATGTGAAGAGTGGTGAGACAAAAATACTGCCTGTAAAGGGTGTTTTTGTTGCAATTGGGCATAAGCCAAACACGGATGTTTTTAATGGACAGCTTGAACTCGATGAGAAGGGTTATATTAAACTTAAAGGGGGCACATCCACAAGCGTTCCTGGTGTATTTGCCGCAGGAGATGTGCACGATCACAAGTACAGACAAGCTGTCACTGCAGCAGGATGGGGGTGTATGGCCGCCCTGGACGCACAGCGCTATCTGCATGAGCGGGCTGGCTCAGACCGCTACAGGCAGCGAGATGGAAAGGAAACTGCACCCTCCGTTGCTCAATCCTGATGAATTTACGGAAACAGTCCCGCCATAGCGCTTACTGAGTATCATGACGGACATCAGGTCCACATTGCCGCCTAGCAGCTCGTCCACATCGTCTAAATGCTTCATTGTAGCCGGCATGTGAGTATGCCCTCCACCTTTGGGGGAAATCGTGACTGAAACAGTACGCTCAAGGGCAAACCCCTCGTGCACACGAACTTCGAGTTCTGCTGCCTCTGCATTCACAGTGCTAACATAAGCTGCCGCATGTTTGAACAGGGAGGGGAGGCTCACATCCGCCACAACTTTGATATTGGCCGGTATCTCAACCATACGCATGCACATCTTTCCGGTTTCAACCTTGAAAGCCTCCAAACCCTCCTCCAAAGCACGAAGCATTTCCCTGGATTCCATTGACAAATCTTGCACATTACCCTTTGCCAGATGAGTTAGACTTGAAAATGAGTTTATGAGAGATGCAACCGTTTTCGCCTCCGATATAATGTTCGCCACTAGCTGACTGTTCACCGGCGTTTGAGATCTCTGCAGAAGTTCGGAAAAAGTGAGAATTGCCTGATTCAGGTCACCTATGTCATGCTCCATGATTTTGTTAATCATCTCAAGATAATGCGAATATTCTTCCAGCCTCTTTCTTATGAGTTCACGTTCTGCGAGCGCGGTGGCGGTCTCCCTCGCAGCTCTCATAGCCTCGAGAAGCCTGTATCTGTAGCCAGGCTCCCGCACCACCAGCGTCACCCGTCCTCCCTGTGTATAGTTCAAATAAAGCAGTGGATCCGCTGTAACAACCACAATTGGCAGATGCTGAAAGGAAGTCCCAAGCATGGTAAGGAATTGCTGCTCATCCTCATTCACGAACGGAAACTCGAGCAGCGCTACTCTCCCAGGATCCGGTCCTCCTGCAGCCATGATGAAATTCATTGGGGAAATGACATTCAGGCTCAACCCGGGCAGGGAGCCAAGGAATTCTATATCATCCTTCACCTTTTGCTTGTCCTCGGTGACGAGGAGCACGTGAAGGGGTTTCGGAACTTCCTCCATTCACTTCAAATTTTTTCTATCTGCTTATAATTGTTTTGGCCAGAATTTCCCTTCAAATGTCTCATCCTTGGTAATGCATTTAACAATCCAATCATTAAAGGGGCCTATGAGTGATAGACTTTTGATGCACATGGGCCCCTGTGTCCCCCGCAGGGATGTCCTGGAAGCAGGAGTGGATGTATCTGCCGGTTTCGCCTCCCCGGAAACGATATTGGCCACACAGACTGCCCTTCTCGGACTGCGAACAATATGTGGAGCATCGGATAGAATGCTCCCGGTACTCATACCAGGAAGCGGAACGTCTGCAATGGAATCCATTACAACCCTTCTTAGGAAGGGGGACAGGGTGCTAGTACTCAGCAATGGTGTCTTCGGAAATAGGTGGCGCTCAATTTTTCAACGGTACCCTGTCCAAGTGGACGTTATTGAGGCAGAGCCGGGTGAGACTGTAGTGGAGGAAGTGCTGCAGGGACGCACCGGTTACAGGATGGTATGCATGACGCATGTTGAGACTAGCACCGGGGTAAGAGCAGACATAAGGAAACTGTCCCGAAGAGCTCGCGAGGTCTGCGAGATCGTGGTTGTTGATGCAGTTGCTTCCGCAGGAGGTGAGAAAATAGAGATGGATGACTGGGGGATAGATGTACTTGTCACTGCGAGTCAGAAGGGGCTAGGAGCCTCGCCCGGACTTGGAATAGTCCTTTTGAGGGAGGAGTTGCTGGAAACTGCGGACAATCTCGCTCCCTTCTACAACAATCTGAAGAACTGGGGCGAAGTTTCAAAGGCAATGATCAATGTAGAGAGGAAATACTTTGCAACTCCGCCCATTCAGACAGTGCTCTCTCTTTCCAGGTCAGTAAGGCTCACCCTTGAGGAGGGAATGGAGAAGAGGATTGAAAGACACAGGCGAGTGGCAGAACTCATACGTAAAGGTGTTGAGGAGCTGAACATGAGCATTGTGGCCTCAGAACACTGTAGAAGCAACACGGTTACGGCTGTGCGCCTGCAGCACGCTGACAGTTTCGTTGAAGCGTGCATGAAGCACGGCGTGGAAATTGCAACCGGAGTGCATCCTGCGCTAGCTGGGAGGTATTTCAGGGTGGGGCATATGGGCTGGATCACGGAAGAGCATGCGTCCACCTTTCTCGAGGTCGCCGCCAAGGCGCTGAAAGAGATGAGTGTTAAATGATTTATAATATGTAAGAGGCTTCAGAGACCCATGTCATCTTTTGAAGTGCTGTCCAAATTATTGGTAAAGGTGAATGAAAATGAGGAACTGAGGAAGGAACTACTCTCGGTTTCACCTGTTCAGTTCAACACAGGTGAGATATTCAACATACACGAAGCAGATGGGAAGGCAGTCGTGGAGAAGGGAAAGATAAACGAGGCCAACATAGAAATCACATGCGAGGACACACTTCTCCAATCAGTACTTGAGGGTAAAACCAATCCCATACATGCTTTCATGACAGGGAAGCTTAAGGTTGGTGGCGATATAATGGCTGCACAAGCGCTTGTCTCTGCAATAGAAAAGGCGCGGTAAAGGGTGATGAGCGTGCCTGCAGGCAAAGAAGTTGCAGTCATAGGCGCAGGTGAGATGGGACACGGAATTGCCGAACTCTTTGCCATCAGTGGATATGCTGTAAGACTGTGTGATGTCGACTCCAATGTTGTCAAGGCTGCACTAGACAGGGTTAAGGAAAGTCTCCAGAGGCTTGCAGATCGGGGTCGGATAGGCGAGTCACCAGACACCGTGCTGTCCAGAATAACAGCTTTCACATCCATCGAAGAGGCCTGCAAAGGAGTGACAGCGGCTGTGGAAGCAGTGCCTGAAAGACTTGAACTCAAGAAAAATGTCTTTGAAAGGATGGACAGGGCAGCTCCAGCAGAGGCTTTGCTTGCGACCAACACCTCAAACATAAGGATAACGGACATAGCAAAAGGGCTTAAACACCCGGAGAGGGTTGTCGGATTGCATTTCTTCAACCCTCCAGTAATCATGAAGCTCGTGGAAATTATAAGCGGTGAGACCACCGACAGTGGTTATATCAAGAGGGCGGCAGAACTAGCCGCTGAACTCAGGAAGACGCCAGTCCTCGTCGGCAAAGACAGACCCGGGTTCATCGTCAACCGCATAAATGCGGCAGATATGCTCTATTTTGGCATGCTATTGCAGCAGGGAATAGTCACGCCTGCTTCTGCAGATATGTTCATGAGGGAACAGGGTCTGCCCATGGGCCCCTATGAGCTCATAGACTTCGTGGGGGTGGATACTGTGAGTAATTCGCTTGCATACTTTTCGGTGTCACTGGAACCGGAATTCTCAAAGTGCACTATTTTTTCGGACATGGTGAAAAGGGGACTTACAGGTAGAAAGGGGGGAAGGGGCTTCTATGAATGGAAGGACGGCAAGGCAATCATTCCACAGGAGAAGCCAACAGATCGCATTTCGCTGATGGAACTCTTCTCAATTGAAATTAATGAAACTGCCAAACTCATAGAAGAGGGAGTTGCGGTGGCTGACGATATTGAAAATGCGGTCAGGCTCGGCATGAACCGACCATTCGGACCTGTCACTGCAGCCAAGGGAATGACAGCTCAGGAAATCGTTTCGGCACTTAACCAGGTCAGCTCCTCACTTGGAATTGCCTATTTCAGACCTACTAAGAGCATTCAGGAAGGGAAGTTGCACGAGCTGCTTTCAAGGAAGAGAGCAGAAGCGCCCCCGCCAGGAGGAAGGGTTATCCTCTCAAAAGAGGGGAGAGTAGCCACCCTAAAGCTCGATCACCCACCTCTGAACACAATAGACGCGTCTCTTCTTGAATCACTCGAAGAGGCGGTGAACAGAATAAAGGAAGACAGAGAGATAAGGGCGGTCATAATCACATCCAATGGCTCCAATTTCTCTGCTGGAGCCGAACTGTCCTCTTTCTTCAGACATGTCACTGATTTCGTTGAGTATGCAAGAAAGGGTGAGAGGATAATGAAGGAGATTGCCACTCTCGATGCGGTGACACTGGCGGTTTTGCGGGGATATGTGCTCGGCGGAGGGCTGGAACTTGCACTCGCATGCGATTTACGTGTGGCTACACCAGACGCACTTCTCGGATTTCCTGAGGTCTCCAGGGGACTCATTCCAGCCTGGGGAGGTGTGGACAGGCTTCCCAGACTCATAGGACAGTCTAGGGCTGCACAGCTCATACTCACCTCTAAAAACATCAGGGCGGAGGAGGCCGCACAATGGGGTCTTGTGAATATTTTGAGCAAGGAACCTGAAAATGAAGCGTCAAGTTTAGCATCCCACGTAGCTGAAAATCTCGCTCCTGTGGCCATATCCCTCGCAAAGCGCGCCCTGTCTCGCACATATGAAATGTCCTCCGGCGCATCGAATGAGATGGAGGCTTTGTCGGCCGGTGTGCTCTTTGGCACACAGGATCTCAAGGAAGGAATATCTTCATTTCTGCAGAAACGGAAACCTGAATTCAGCGGGAGATGAAAGAATGCAGGAAGTGTTCATAGCTGACTTTATCAGGAGTCCATTTTCGAGGTCCAGGCCTTCGGAGCCGGAGAGGGATGTGTTCAATGCAATCCGTATGGATGATGTACTCTCCCAGCTACTAAGGGAGCTGGTGAAGAGAAATGGAATAGATGCGTCAAAGGTGGGCGACGTTATAACCGGATGTGCCCTTCAGGTTGGTGAGAACTGGCTCTATGGTGGCAGACATCCTGTCTTATTGGCTGGTTTCCCTGTCTCTGTATCCTCAGCAGCAATTGACAGGGCCTGTTCCTCCTCCATGAATGCGATCATGATGGGTGCGCTTGAAATCACATCAGGCTATTCAGACATAGTCATTGCTGGAGGGCTGGAGCATATGACGCATGTGCCCATGAGCAACAATCCACACATTGAACCCAATGTCAGACTCCTTGTCCGCCCGGAGTATATGAAATATCAGATGGCCACAGGCTATTCCATGGGACTTACTGCAGAAAAACTGGCTGAAAAGGAGGGGTTCGGAAGGCAGGAGATGGACGAGCTTGCTTTGAGGAGCCACCGTCTCGCTTCTGCGTCACTCGAAGACGGATGGTTCAAGGGGGAGATAATGCCTGTCAAAACTACCGTAGAAGGGAACGAGGTCACAGTGGCAAAGGATCAAAGCATCAGGAAGGATACAAGTATTGAACAACTCTCCTCGCTAAAGGCTGCCTTCAAGGAGGGGGGTGTCATAACAGCAGGCAACTCCGCACCGCTCAATGCAGGCGCTT
Source organism: Methanomassiliicoccales archaeon (assembly GCA_038881315.1). GTDB lineage: Archaea > Thermoplasmatota > Thermoplasmata > Sysuiplasmatales > Sysuiplasmataceae > JAVZQA01. The sequence continues at coordinate 3,520 of JAVZQA010000002.1, read as the reverse complement.
CTGCGGTGTTACTGATGTCTGAGAGGAGTGTAAAGGAAGCGGGCATTAAGCCGCTCGCGCGCATTGCCAGCATGGGATGGGCAGGTGTGGAACCAGATCTTATGGGCAAGGGGCCTGTTCCAGCTTCGAGGAAGGCACTTGATCATGCTGGGCTGCGCCCTGAGGACATAGACCTGTGGGAGATAAATGAGGCCTTTGCCGTTGTGGTGCTGTATGCAGTGAGAGAACTGGGTTTGGATATCAAGAGGGTCAATATACATGGAGGCGGCATGGCTATCGGTCACCCGCTCGGAGCCACGGGAGCGCGCATAACCGGGACGCTCGCGAGAGAACTCAATGAGGGAGAGAAGGAGAAGGGGGTTGCGACCCTCTGCGTTGGCGGAGGGCAGGGATTCAGTATAGTGCTGGAGAGGGTTTGAATGCAGTTTGAACTCGACGACAAAACGCTTGAAGCAAGGAAGCGGGCGAGAGAATTTGCACTGCGTGAATTCGGCAGCGAATTGGCTGAAGTGTGTGATAGAACGGAGAAGTACCCGGAGGAGATAAGGAGAAGAGCGTTTGAGGCCGGCTTCCTCGATTTGCAGAATCCCTGGGCGATGCTCGTCACGATGGAGGAGTTCTGCAGGGTTGATCCGGGCTTAGGTCTTTCGGCACTCGTTCCTGCATTTGGTAGCGAAGTGCTGATGCTGTATGGAAGTGAGGAGCAGAAGAGAAAATACCTGGAACCAGTGATGCAGGGAAAAAAGATCAGTGCATTCGCCGTCACAGATCCTGGCGCAGGCAGTGACGTGGCGGGCATTGGTGCAACGCTCACACCCGCAGAGGGCGGCTATTTGCTCAACGGACAGAAGGTATTCATCACGAACGGAGCAATTGCAAATCATTACTACCTGCTTGCCAGAAGCAGTCCTCCCCCGTCGCAGGAAAAGCGCCACAGGGGCTTGAGTTTAGTGATTGTGGATGCAGACAGTCCCGGCTTCACAGCGGTTCAGATGAAGGGCAAGATGGGTATGAGAGCATCGAACACAGCGGAACTCAGTTTCCACGACGTTTTCATTCCAAAGGCAAATCTGATCGGCGAGGAGGGGAAAGGGTTCTACTATGTGATGACATTCTTCAACATTTCCCGAATATATGTGGCGGCACAGGCCACAGGCATAGCACAGGGGGCTTTAGACAGACTGCTGACCTATGTCCACTCACTAAAGGAGAGTGGAAATGAAGCATCAGGCTCTGAAAACACACAATTCCTTATATCTGAGATAGCAACGCGCGTCGAAGCCGCCCGCATGCTAACCTACAGGGCGGCATCAAGACTGTTCAGTTTCAACCCTGATCCCGTGATCACAAGCATGTCAAAATACTTCGCTGCAGAGACCGCAGCGCTGTGCACAGCAAGGGTACTCGAATTCATGGGCTATGATGGTGTTAACAGCGATATGGAAAGGCTGTACAGGGATGCGAAGATAATGGAGATATGGGAAGGATCCAATGAAGTGGAGAAACTGGTCATTTCAAGAATGATGGAGGCCGACAGGAAATGAAATTCTCCGAGCAGCATGAACTAGTGTTGGATTTCGTGGACGAATTTGCAGAGAAAGAGGTGGCTCCAGCATCATTGGAGATCGAAAGAAATGGTATCGACAGGCAGCTGGTGTCCAAGCTTGCAGAGCGTGGGTATCTCGGTGCGGTAGCCCCGGAGGATGCTGGAGGAGCAGCGCTGGATGAGACATCATATCTGCTTCTCCTCGAGAGACTCTCCTATCACTCGCCCTCTGTGGCCTACGCAGTTTTTCTCCAGAATTCACTCGCAATCAAAATGCTGCTTAGTGTAGGGAGGAAGGACATTGTCCGTCAGATAGCAACTGGAAATGCCCTCTGCGCAGTTGATTTGGCGCCTATTCTTTCAAGAAAGAATAGAGAAACACACTTGCAGGAAGGCCACGTGGTCGGGGAAACGAATATGTACCTCGCAGATGCAGGCAGATGTATAACTGTCGCGGGGGACGCCCAAGGGCAGAAACTTCTGCTCTGCGACGGTTTCTCCTTCAAGGATGTGAGGCCACTAGGGTTCAGGGGCGCAGTCTATGGAAGAGTGCGTCTTTCTGAGGAAACGCACTGTGAGGTGCTCACCCTCGACGGCGCGGAAGTGATGCGCAGGACACTGCTTGAAGCTTCGAGGGAGGTAGCCGCAATTGCACTCGGTATATGCGAGGCATGCTCAGACAAGACGAAGCAATATGCGTCCGAAAGGAAGGCATTTGGCAGTGCATTGCTCACCTTCCAGCCGATTGCGTTCGAACTCTCGTTGAACCATGCACGCATTGATGCACTCAAGGAGTATCTATACAGAAATGTGGCCGGGACGCTCAAAGATGGACTCGCGGCCAAAATGCTGCTCCTCGAAGCGGCGCTGAGCACCGCCAGACTTGCCATGCAGGTGCATGGTGGAAATGGATATTTTGAGGAGTATCAGATTGAGAAGTATTACAGAGATGCCATGACTTTGTCAGCCAACACATCTGCGGTGAATGAGGATCTAATATCGCTCTCCCATTTCGCACTGGGCAGGGACAGTGCTAGATTATGAAAGTGACACCATCTTCCTTATTTCCTTCTTGTCGGCCTTGCCTGTACTTGTCTTCGGCAGATTGTCTACGAAGATAATCCTGTCCGGCAGCCACCATTTTTGCATCCTGCCGGTTTCAACGAATTTCAGCAGATGTTCCATGACGTCCTGCTCTGTGATAGCTGAGACCCGTGTTGCAACAGCTACAGGCCTTTCCCCCCATTTCTCATCCTTTACTCCAACTATTGCCACTTCACCCACCCCGCGCAGTTCACTTATCGCGCTTTCAACGAGCAAGGCAGGAATGAACTCTCCCCCTGATTTTACTGCATCCTTCTCTCTGTCCACAACCTGCAGATAGCCGTATTCATCGATAACGCCCAAATCACCGGTATGCAACCATCCCCCTTCCCAGAGTTTGGCGCTCTTCTCTTCGTCCTTAAAATACCCCCCAGTGCACCATGGCGCCCTGACTATTATTTCACCTGTGGTACTGCCATCATGTGGAACATCCTTCATATTTGAATCCACAAGTCGCAGCTCAACAAGTGGAAACGGAACTCCAGCCTTCAGCTGCTGCAAAAAGCGCTTATCATTTGGCAGCTTTTCTATTTGGGGTGTGTATGTGGAGATTGTTAGCGCGGGGCAGGTCTCTGAGAGACCGTATGCACCAACCACAACTATACCAAGCTCTGCAGCCCTGGCTGCAAGTCCCGTGGGCAATGACGCGCCACCTATGAGCGATTTGAGTCCCTTCATTGCATACTCATGTCCGTGGAGGCCTGGTGAGGCAAGAAGCATATAGAGTATCGAGGGAACGGAAGCGGTAAAAGTTACCTTCTCCTTGTCTATTGTAGAGGGAAGCTGATTAAAATCATATCTTCCAGGCAGGACATACTTCATGCCGCTGAGCATGCAAGAGAACGGGAGCCCCCATGTATGTACATGAAA
>JAVZQA010000001.1:0-39574 GCA_038881315.1 Methanomassiliicoccales archaeon | reverse complement strand
TTCATCAAATATTTTGAATAATTTATTGAAATAATCTTCCCAATTCGTTCCATCTTCATGATTCTCATAATCCAAGCCGAAATTATACGGTGGGGATGTGAAGACAAGATCTATGCAGTTATCAGGCAATTTCTTAAGAATTTCCTCAGAATCACCGCAAATAATCCTGTTTTCAAATTCATTAGGCACTTCTACGTTTACCTTTGAGAAGGAGTTGTGACTGGCGTAGAAGTACACATTGCGTTCCTTCGCCTTATCCTTCCTGTTTTTTACCTTTCGTTCCTTGTTGTAACCAACATATACCCTCTTTCCCGACTTGATACCATAACTTTTGATACTTTCCAGTTCCGCTATTACACTGGAAAATGGATCCCGGCCACCTGTCAGTTTTCTAAATTTATCAAGGTCCAGGGATCTGAAATGGAAGATGATCTTATTATCCATACTTTCCACATAAATGTCTTCTCTACCAAACGACTTGTTTATTAGTGCAATTAATTTCCTTTCTTCACCATTTAGTGGTCTATGCAAGTCAATTTCCACTTGCTTATATTCTAAATCAGTGTACATGGAACATCGCCATTCAGCACATCACATGTGCTAAAGGAAATCACTCTGGCTGCGATATCCACAGCAATAGATATTTCCTTCCAATACCTGTCCGAAGGCTTGCATATCCTAACTTCATTCATTTTGCACCAGTTATACGGTTTCATACAGACTGACATATATCGGTATTAGAGTAGAATGAGACGCGCTGTCATTTAGCATTGATGCATGTTAGGTCCTGGCAGCTTCGGTCAAGGAGAAGATGAAGTCCTTTCTAAACATCATGTAACCATAGGCAGATAAGCGGCGGTGAACAATGCGCCGATATGGACATTCAGCAAGACACACACCTGAATTTCGGAGAGATGATATGAACGCATGCAATGCACCGTTGGTCACCCCTTTCTTCCCACAGATCATTTCAAGATGACTACAAAGGACCTGTTGAAATTCAATGTACGGAGTGGAGAATGGCATACGGGCGAATCCTCCCATTTTCGTTTTCATACTCCCTGAAGCGCTCTGCAGCACACTCAATCGCCAGTTTTGAGCTGTCAATCCCTATCCATCTTCTTCCGAGTTCTTCTGCTGCGAGAAGCGTGGTGCCGGAACCGCAAAAGGCATCGAGCACAATATCGCCCGTTTTTGAGGAGGCGCTTATTATCGTCTTCAGCATATCCAAGTTCTTCTCAGTCGGATATTTCGGATATGGGGGATCCTTGAATTCCCAGATATCCTGCCGCTTCTTTCCCTTTGTAATGGCGTCATCAGCAAAAATCTTCTTCCTAGGATTGCCCTTATCCGACCATTCGATCAGACCCTCATTGTCCAAAGAAGTAAGTTGTGCTGGAGAATAGCGCCAATGTCTACCCTTTGGTGGTCTCAGCCCTTTCCAATCCTGACCTGTTGGACCGTTGACAGTCCTGCCTGGTGCATGAAGGGGAGTGGTTGTATAGCGCCTTCCATCCTTGTCTATCATAGGGAACAAGCGCGCTATATCCTGCTCTGTCATCACTTCGTTTGAACCATACCACGCGTACTTCTCTGATTTGGAGTAAAACAGGATGGTGTCCTTGATATTGCCATACGCTGCCCTGTTGAAATTCTTCGGGTTGCACTTAATGCGTGTTATGTCATTTATGAAGTGCTCCGCACCGAAAATCTCATCCATAAGCACACGAACATAGTGCCCCATCTTCCAGTCTATGTGGACATATATGCTGGCGTCTTCGGCCATTATCTCTCTCATCAAAAGGATGCGCTCTCGAAGAAATTCGAGGTAATCTGCCCCCTTCAATGTGTCATCATATGCAACAACCTTCCCGCCGTGTATTCCGTTGAATTCTCTGCCTGTTGCAAATGGAGGATCGATGTATATGAGTCTGACACCTTCCTCTCCCGTCATTCGATTTATCAAGGTTTTCAGGACAGGGAGGTTATCACCGAGGATCAGGAGGTTCCTCCAACCAGAAAAACTAGCAGGTCCTGTCTGATAAACCGGCTCGAGATTTCCAGGCTTTGTGCTCTTAATTATGCTTCTCGCAGGTTTTTTGCCAACATAGTTTAGGCGCGGCATCCCCTTCTGCTCTAAAACTCCTTTTGACTTCAATGCACCCTCTCTATCTCACTTGGATTACAATATTATACCGCAAAATATGAGCAGACTTGAAATTCACGAATATACGCTTCCCATTGTATGCAGTATTGTAGCTTGCCGGGACTCTTTGCATACACATGAAATACTAAGGTTGCGCATTGATTCGCATCTATTGCACAGTCCATGCAAAACAACGGTCCTTCCGCTTGGGCCCTTAACTTACCAAAGCCAGGATTCAACGAAGTCTGTCTGCCACCTCTTCTTTAACCGTCCTCAAATAGTTCGGTGTTTGTCTAGGCGCTCTCCTCACTTTGTAATATGAGGAAGGCGGAGGTACAGGTAATAGAAATGTTCATATAGAAGTGCTCATTTAAAATAATATAAGATGCTTCAACAGGGCATCGAAATCTTAGAGGTATCAACATGATTGGACAAGCAGGTGGCACACCTATACTGGTCTTGAAAGAAGGGACAAGAAGGGAAAGGGGCAAGGGTGCCCAGTTCGATAACATCGCAGCTGCTAAGGCTATTGCGGATGCAGTCAGAACCACACTCGGACCCAGGGGCATGGACAAGATGCTCGTAGGCGGTCTCGGTGATGTGACAATAACAAACGATGGTGTCACAATACTCAAGGAGCTGGAAGTTGAGCATCCCGCAGCAAAGATGATTATCGAAGTCGCAAAGACACAGGACGAGGAGGCAGGGGACGGCACAACCACATCGGTGGTTCTTGCTGGCGAATTCCTGAAGAAAGCTGAATCGCTAATAGAACAGAACGTGCATCCCACAGTCATAATCAAAGGGTACAGGATGGCAGAGGAAAGGGCGGTTGAAGTACTGGAAAAGATTTCACTGCCTGTTACAATCAAGGACAAGGAACTGCTGCTGGATATTGCCAGAACCGCCATGTACAGCAAGAGTGCTAGCAGTTCCATTGACCTTCTGGGCAAGGTTGCCGTGGAGGCCGTCACAACAGTCGCAGAAGAAAGGGACGGCAAGTACTATGTGGATGACGACAACATACAGCTTGTGAAGAAACACGGCGCAAGCGTTGACGAGACAGAGATCATTTCTGGTGTGATTGTGGACAAGGAAGCCGCTCACACCGCGATGCCAAAGAGAATTGAGAAAGCGAAGATCGCCCTCCTGGATGCCGCGCTGGAAATCAAAAAGACTGAGATCGATGCAAAGATTGAGATCAATGACCCGACAAAAATACAGCAGTTCCTGGCCGAAGAGGAAAACATGATTAAGTCAATGGTGGAGAAAGTCAAGAGCAGCGGTGCCAATGTGGTGTTCTGCCAGAAGGGCATCGACGATCTTGCTGCACACTACCTGGCAAAGTCTGGAATTTATGCTGTCAAGCGCGTAAAGAAATCGGACATGGAGAAGCTTGCAAAGGCTACGGGCGGAAACATCATCAGCCGTGTGAATGACCTGACAGCGCAGGATCTGGGCAACGCACAGCTGGTCGAAGAGAGGAAGATACTCGAAGACAGGCTGACCTTCGTAACCGGCTGCAAGAACCCGAAGGCTGTCTCAATATTGATACGCGGCGGGACAGAACATGTGGTCGATGAGATCGAGCGCTCGCTTGTGGACGCAACGAGTGTTGTTGCAGTGGCACTTGAGGATGGAAGGATGACATACGGAGGCGGCGCAACAGCGACAGAACTTGCAATGCAGCTTAGAGATTACGCAACCTCTGTTGGAGGAAGGGAGCAGATTGCGATAGAGGCCTATGCAGATGCGCTGGAAGTTGTTCCAACCACGCTTGCCGAGAACGCCGGTCTGGATCCGATTGACATACTCATTGACATCAGGAAAGCACACAAGAACGGTCAGGTATCCGCAGGCGTCAATGTCATCACCGGCAAAGTGAGTGACATGAAGCGTGAGCGGATAATAGAACCCATACGCGTTGGCAAGCAGGCCATACACAGCGCCACCGATGCCGCGGTGATGATACTGAAGATAGACGACGTGATTGCGGCAAAGGCGAAGGACCTGAACCCGCCGAAGGGTGCTGGTGGCATGGGCGCTGGCGGTATGGGAGACGAGTACTGAACTCCCAATAGCGCATAAACACTTCCAAACCACTTTCATTTTAATTTTCCCGCCTGCATGGTCTTTTGACACGAACCAAAATCAATAGCGACTGTTTCTATGAAATCCAGGGGAGGGGTGCAAACAGGAAGGCCAATTTCTACCTTCCTTTTCCTTCGCGGTGCATTAGATCTTAATTTCAAAGGAAATGCACTCCCGTGGAAGACTCCACTAATGGTTACAGCTACTGATGCACCTACACAATGTAATTGAGCCGAAAGGCATGACGCAATTAACGGCAAAAAAGTTCCTCCTCCTCAACTTTTGGCTTTAAGTCACGAAAATGTTAAATTTTGAAGGCTGTTTTCACGTGTGATACAATATGGTTATGCCCCTGGCGCTTCTAGAGCGGTCACTCAACAAGCGCGTTACGTTACTGCTGAAAGACAGCAGAGTACTCGAGGGAAGGCTTGTCGGTTATGATGAGTATATGAACATGGTTCTCGAAGACACAGAGGAGAGGACTGCTGATCATGTCAGAAAGATAGGTTCAGTAATCCTGCGCGGAAATAATGTTGTGAGCGTTTCATTCTGATAGGGCTGCTGTGGATATGGATGCTGTGATTCTCGCAGGAGGATTCGGCACAAGACTCAGACCCCTTACCAACCACATTCCAAAGCCGCTAGTTCGTATTGCAGGAAAGACGATCATCGACAGACTCATTGCCACAATCCCTGATGGTGCGGAGAGGATACTTATCGCTGCAGGGTACAGAGGGGATGACCTCACTGAGCACTTCCGCAAGCTTGGAGCAGGAAATGTGGAGATAGTCGTGGAAAGGGAACCTCTGGGTACTGCGGGTGCGCTGTACAATATGAGGAACAAACTCGGAGATCGTTTTTTTGTGCTAAATGGGGATGTGATGTGCAGTCTGTCGCTAAAAGATATGCTGGCATACCACACTTCCAAGGGTGCAGCCATGACTATTTCGTTATGGCCAGTGGAGGATGTATCGGCCTACGGTGCAGTGGCAATTTCGACCGATGGCAGCGTCACCGAATTCAGGGAGAAGCCCAAGGGCGATGTCAGAAAGGCAGGATACATCAATGCTGGCGCATATATCATGGAGAAAAGCGTCTTTGACAAGATGGACATGGTTACCTTTTCTTTGGAAAAGGAGGTGTTCCCGCACCTGTGCGGCAGAGGCCTTTATGGCTTTAGCTTCACCGGGTACTGGTTCGATTGCGGTTCTCTACCTTCCTATATTGCTGCGCAGGAAACACTGATGAAAGTTGAAAATGCACCCATTCAAAAGGGGGCAAAACTCAACGGGTGCGTAATCAACAGACCCGTCAGTGTGGAAGATGGGGCGAGCATATTCGGTTCGCAGCTCGGTCCAAATGTGTATATTGAACGCGGAGCAAAGGTGATGGAGGGGTGCCGCCTCTCCAATTGCGTGATCATGGAAGATGCTGTTCTCGGCGAAGGATGCACAATAAACAATTCAATAGTGTCTCCCGGGTTGCATCTTCCAGATGGAACTGAGGGAGAAAATAAAATACTCGATGAGAGCAATTACTGAACGTGCCAGAAAGGCAGCAGACCCTTTTTGATTATTCGGGAATTGACACAGACAGGGGAATAGAGCACGATGGCACGCATGTTATCCACCCCTATCTCGCCGCAGGGAGACTGGAATATCGAAAATTCCAGTTTGATCTTGCGAAGAGAGCGCTCGAGAGGAATTTGCTGGTAGTCATACCAACAGGTTTGGGTAAGACGGTCATTGCACTGATTGCCTCTGCTGAGATGCTCCGCATCCACAGGAAGAGGATCGTTTTCCTCGCTCCGACGCGCCCTCTGGCCATGCAACACAGCAGAATGTTTTCCGAATTTCTATTCATGGGGCCGCAGTGCCTTTTCACCGGTTCAACACCACCTGAAAAGAGAATTGAACTTTGGAAGAGCAGTAGAGTGGTGTTTGCTACACCTCAGGTGATAGGGAATGATATTGAGAATGGCAGATATACCTTGGACGGCACCTCATTCTGCATTTTTGATGAAGCGCATAGGGCGGTAGGCAACTACACCTATGTGGATCTGGCAAAGAAATGCAGGGAGGCAGGCGTGCGCGTTCTAGCGCTCACCGCATCACCTGGTGCCAAGATGGAAAAGGTGGAAGAGATACTGGATGCACTTGGCATAGAAAGTGTGGAGATCAGGGACAGAGAGGACACCGATGTTAAACCCTATGTGATGGAAGTCACTGAAGCCATCGAGAGGGTTGAACTGACACATAAAATGAGAGAAATGCTCAGCCCAGTCCAGCAACTGCTGGAGGAAAAAGTAAGATCGCTGCAGCGCATGGGTTTTCTGAGATACAGAAAAGCGATGCAGGTGTCCAGAAAGGACTTGCTTTCGGTCAGGGCTGCACTTATGGGAAGGAAGAAGGGCGGTTACATATTCGGCGCCATGCACAACAGCCTGGTGGCAATGCACTCATACCATTGTGCTGAACTGCTCGAAACACAGGGGGTTGAGCCGCTGCGCGCGTATCTCCATCGCCTAATGAATCAAAAGAAGCCGAGCAAAGCGGACCGGAGCTTCTTAAACGATAAGAGAATTGGCAAACTTATTGAAGCGGTGGACAGTTACACTGGCATATCTCACCCAAAGCTGGAGAAACTGCTTTCACTTGTGAGGGTTCAGCTGGAGACAAAGAAGGACAGCACTGTTATTGTGTTCACCCAGTACAGGGATACAATAGACACGATAATAGCGACATTGCGCGGAGCAGGGATAACCTGCGAAAAGTTCATTGGCCAGTCTGACAGGGAGGAGGGGAAGGGCATGTCTCAGAAAGAGCAAGCAATGACAATTGGAGCCTTTTCTGCCAGAAAATTCAATGTGTTGGTTGCGAGCAGCATAGGGGAGGAGGGTATAGATGTGCCAGATGTTGACCTCGTCATTTTCTATGAACCCATTCCCTCGGAGATAAGAACCATACAGCGCATGGGGCGAACGGGCAGAAGGTCGATTGGAAAGGTGATAACACTCGTTGCGGCGGCAACACGCGATGAGGCTTTCCATGCCGTCAGCCATAGACGTGTGGCGAAGATGAGAAGACTTGTGAGGCGCATCAGAGAGAGCTGAGTTACTGCGCTCCTTTGTCCTTGGGGACTAAAGCCAGCCTTGCTGTGAGCAGCCCCAGGAAGGATTCAAGGTGCCCCGCCAGCGTCTCGTTGTCAGTGTAGCCGCAGGCACTGAGATCAGGTGCGGCTATCAGCGCCTTTCTTCCGTCGCAGACTATGTCCGTCGCAATGAGCTCCGTCACCCTATAACTGTGTGTGTGCTCAGGGAGCTTGACTGACGGTGCGGTTATCACGGTTATGGCCACACCTCGCTTTATAGCATCCGTGAATTTCTTTCCAACTGTCTTCCTGATATCCCTTATGGCTGGCGTCGCGATGATGAACTTGCTTGTGGAGGAATCCAGCATCTCTCCGATTTTGTCCATAACTTTGTCCCTGCCCACAATAGTGTATATCAGCTGAGGCATCCCCGTTTCGCTCAATATGCCTGCAACTAGCGAAAGCTTCCTGAATGCATCCCTGATATTTTCCGCCAGTTCATCCCCCTTGACAAGCGGATCCACCGTGTGGTAAATTCTGGGTTTTCCTGGTGTGGAGGTCACAAAGCCCTTCTGTTCCAGAAGCGCCAGTGATTTGTAGGCCGATGTCCTCGGAATTCTAGCAATTTCGGAAACGCGTTGCGGGTTACCGAATCCCAGCGCCACTATACTAAGGTAGCTGAGCGCCTCATATTCAGATAGACCACAATTCCGCAGAACACCTAATACACTTTCATATTCCTTTCTTAACTCTTCCGGATTTTCCCCAAGGAGTTTAATCAGATTCATTGGAGTGTAGCCCACATTGCTACACTGAATTTAAACCTTATCAAAGGCGGAGCGTGTACTATGGTGTACATCGGGAAAAATTACGGGATACAGTTTAATAGTACCAGGTTATGAAGAAACGAAAGGTATCGGCTTGATAGAGCTGAATGACGACAAATGCATGCACTGTGGTGCCTGTGTCGGCGCGTGCCCGGCCAACGCTATCTATCTGAACGAAGTCATACTCGATTTTAACGATGACTGCACGGACTGCGGACTATGCGTTAAAGTGTGCCCGGTGGGTGCACTAACGCTGGTGCGCACTAGAGGGATCAAACCCAAGCTTGCCACCGCCTAGATTGGTGAGCTGGCATGTTTAAGGAGAAATACGATATCGTTGTTGTGGGGGCAGGACCTGCCGGTAGCACCTCGGCAAGGTATGCAGCCCGCAACGGAGCGGACGTGCTACTCCTCGAAAAGCGGCAGGAAATTGGTTCCCCCGTTCGGTGCGGAGAGGGGGTATCCATGGATATTTTCAAGCATGTCGATATCGTTGCTGACGAAAGCTGGTTCGCAAATCAGGTCACAGGCGCGCGCATCTATGGACCTTCCGGCAGATATCTGCTCATTGACGCGAAAGATGCTGGAGATGAAGTTGGAGCAGTGATTGAAAGAGATAATTTCGACAAATATCTTGCAACTGAAGCAGCAAGAGCAGGTGCACAGGTGGCTACCAAGACTGCCGCAGTTGAACTCCTGAAGGATGACGGGCACATTTCAGGTGTGAGGGTCAGAAGGATGGGGGAGGAATTTGACATTGCCTGTGATTTGGTAATAGGCGCGGATGGTTTTGAATCCCAGATAGCGAGATGGGCGGGTATAAACACGAATCTGAAGACCAGGGATACCACATCCAATCTGCAATACAGGATGACGAATCTGAAGCTTGACAAGCGCTTCACCGACTTCTACATAGGATCCGTTGCCCCAGGAGGTTATGTATGGATATTCCCCAAGAGCAACGACACCGCCAATGTGGGCATAGGGCTCCTCCTCTCCAGAATCAAGGGACCTTCCGAAGCGAAGGAATATCTCGATGCGTTCATTGAAAAGGATCCTCGATTCAGGGATGCGGTTACGCTCGAAACGGTGAGCGGAGGGGTTTCGGTTAGCGCGCCTCTCGACAGCGTGACCATGGACAATCTTATGCTGGTGGGGGATGCGGCAAGAATGATAGATCCGCTGACTGGAGGCGGCATAAGCAATGGTGTCATCGCCGGAAGGGTTTGTGGTGAGGTTGCAGCCGAAGCGATAAAGGCGGGAGACTGCAGCGTCGAATTCCTGCAGAAATATGAACAGGGATGGAGAGCGCATCTCGAGGAAAAACTATACAGGGATTACATGGCGAAGGAGAAGCTCATAACACTTGACGATGCGTCGCTTGACAAGCTCATTGATGCCCTTTCCACTGTTCCAATGAGCAATCTTTCGACCAGGGAGATACTAAATGCGGTTCGCAGCAAGTACCCTGAACTGGTCCGTGAATTTGAAGAAATGATAAACTAAACTTTGTTCTCATACCTGCAGAACATTGCTGGAAATTATCCACAAACACTCAGTTTCTGGTAAACTTTATATAATGTTATAGCAGCTCAGTCAAACGCGATACGGATGAGCACCACAGAGGCCGGAAAGGAGCTCGAAAATCTTACCCGGGAGCTGAATTACGGAACATGGAGAAAACAGAGAGGGTGGAAACCCAGGAAGATAGTGGCTGCGCAGGGTTGTCATTTCACGGACGAGCAGGGAAAGGATTTTCTCGATTTTTCCTCCCAGCTCATGTGCTGTAATCTGGGGCATGGAAATGAGAGGGTCATCGAAGCGCTATGTCAGCAGGCCAAAAAATTGCCGTATGCCGCACCCTCCTTCTCCACAGATGTTAGAGAGGAACTCAGTCTCAAACTGCTCGAAGTACTTCCACCTGGACTCCGTAAGTTCTTCTTCGCCACTTCCGGCACAGAGGCCAATGAGGCCGCGGTAAAAATAACAAGGATGTTTTTCAGTAAAACGGGCAGATTCAAAATCATGACAAGGTACGATTCATACCACGGCTCAACTGCAATGAGCATAGCGCTGACTGGAGATCACAGGAGATACCCCAGTGAGACACCTGGCTCTGCAGGAGGTGTGGTGAGGGCACCGGATCCCTACTGCTTCAGGTGTCCGCTCGGACTGAAGTATCCTGAATGCGGGATCGCCTGCGCAGAATATGCGGACTATATGTTCAGGCACGAGGGAAATGTTGCCGCCATGATGATCGAGCCTGTCACGGGCACAAATGGTGTAATAGTCCCGCCTGACGGCTATATGCAGAGGATAAGCGAGATTACCAGGCAGAATGATGCGCTTCTCATTGCGGACGAAGTCATGTCCGGATGGGGAAGGATCGGGGAGTGGTTTGCTGTGAACAGGTGGGGAGTCAAGCCCGACATACTGACAACGGCAAAAGGAATTACAGGTGGCTATGTCCCGCTCTCGCTGACTGCAACCAACGAGCAAGTTGCCGATTTTTTTGAGGACAACATGTTTGCCCACGGTCATACATATGAAGCGCATCCGCTGACACTTGCCCCCGCTGTTGCTGCAATTGAGGAATACAGACGGATGGGACTGATAGAAAAGGCAAGGGAAGACGGTAGATATATGAGACGCAGACTCGAAGAGCTGAAGGAGAGGCACAGAAGCGTAGGTGATGTCAGAGGGGAAGGACTTTTCTGGGCGGTTGAGCTCGTCAAGGACTTGAAGACAAAGACACCGTTCAACACAAGAGAGGACAAACTAGAGGGAAAGCAGACAGTTGCAGAGCAGGTATCTGCACGGATGATGGAAAATGGAGTTTACATTAATGCCTGGATAAACCATCTGACCATAGCACCGCCACTAATCATAAAGAGGGAGGAGATAGACAGCGGCATCGGGGCACTGGACAATGCGCTTTCTGTTGCAGACAGGCTTGCGAGGTGAGACATGTGCTGAGTGAATTCACTTACTCACCGAAGGTTTTTCCCAACTTTGTGAATGGAAGGAGGGAGGAACCCTCCGGAGAGGGCAGTCTTGAGATAACAAATCCCGCAACGGGGAGAAGGCTTGGGAAACTCACCTACTCCTCCAGGACACAGGTGGATGAGGCCGTGGGTTCAGCGCAGGAAGCTTTTGAAAAATGGGCTTCAGAACCTGTGACAGAGCGTGTCAACAGACTGATTCAATTGCACAATCTGCTCAAGGCGGAGGAGGAGAACATAGCACGACTGATTGTGCAGGAAAACGGTAAGACGGTGGATGATGCGAGAGGGGAGGTTAAGAGGGGTATAGAAAACGTCGAAGCCTCCCTTTCTGCAATCTACAAACTTGATGGCAGGAGGACTGTCAACATTGCGCCTGGCATAGACGAGGAACTCATGCTGGAGCCACTAGGTGTCTTCGCCGCGGTGACGCCATTCAATTTTCCGATGATGATTCCATTCTGGTTCATACCCTATGCCCTTGCGACCGGGAACACATTTGTCCTCAAGCCCTCAGACAGAACACCCACTACGATGAACTACATATTTTCCCGCATTCTGGAAGAGAGGATTTTTCCTGATGGTGTACTGAATCTAATCAACGGCGGAAGAGAGGTGGTGGAGCAGATAATAGATGATAACAGGGTTGCGGGTGTTTCATTTGTCGGTTCAACCGCAGTTGGTAGACAGGTCTTTGACCGTTGCTGCTCGCGACGCAAGCGCGTTCAGGTTCAGGCGTCGGCGAAGAATTTTATCGTCGTGATGCCGGACGCAAAATTGGACGCTGCCCTGTCCAATATGATGAACAGTTTCTACGGAA
Source organism: Methanomassiliicoccales archaeon (assembly GCA_038881315.1). Classification (GTDB taxonomy): domain Archaea; phylum Thermoplasmatota; class Thermoplasmata; order Sysuiplasmatales; family Sysuiplasmataceae; genus JAVZQA01. The sequence continues at coordinate 27,598 of JAVZQA010000001.1, read as the reverse complement.
ATGCGGGAGAGAGATGTCTTGCCGGCTCCAACCTCGTCTGCTTTGAGCGGAATCATGATGAAGTGCTGCGCAAATTCGTTTCGGCAGCTGCATCTCTGAAGCTGGGCTATGGGTTGGATGAGACTGTGGCCATGGGTCCGCTCATTACCAGAGAACATCTCAACAGAGTCAAAGGGTACATTGAGAAAGGCATAGAGGAAGGGGCCGCTGCTGCGCTGGACGGTAGGGAAATTACCGTCCACGAATATCCAGAGGGCAACTTTCTCGGTCCTACCGTCCTGGATGGTGTTCAAGAGGATATGGCTGTTGCAAGGGAAGAGATATTCGGCCCTGTGGCTTCATTCATAACCACAGAGGACCTAGATGAGAGCATAGAGATGATAAATAGAAGCAGATACGGCAACATGGCGGTCATCTACACCTCGGATGGGGCTGCCGCAAGGAGATTCAGGCTGAAGGCTAAGGCAGGGAACATAGGGATCAATGTTGGCGTTGCTGCCCCTGCGGCAACCTATCCCTTCGGTGGATGCAGGGAATCCTTCTTCGGTCAGCTGCATGGTCAGGGCGGTGAGGATTATCTTTCATTCTACACTGACAGACGTGTTGCAATTGAGAGATGGCTTTAGGCAAGACCGTCGGGGAAGCTTATTGTAGTGAGTTGAGGATGCATCGCGCATGAAACCCGCCAGTCCAAACGATATCGATGAGGTCGACAGAAAGATACTGAAGCTGGTGGCGGAAGACGGAAGCATGAGCTTCCAGGACATGGCCTCCGTTCTCTCCGTCTCAAAATCAACCGTGCACAACAGGGTCAAATCGCTGAAGGAGAGGGGAATCATTAAGGGGATACATGCCATACTTGACCCTGACAGACTCGGAAACAGCGTCACTGCAATTTCACTGGTCAGAGGTAGATACGGACCCAGATATTCAGAGAACATAGGAAGGGCAATCGCACAGATTAAGGGGGTCTGGGCAGTTTATTTTGTTATGGGGGATGTCGACTTTGTTGTCATGATCAGATGCAGGAGCAAGGAGGAACTTGCCTCCATAATTGAAAGGCTGAGTCGTACGGAAGGAGTTGAAAGGAGCAGCACCTTCTACTCGCTGATGACTATAAAGGAGAGCATACACGAATCCGTCCAGCTTGAGGATGCGCCTAAAATGCGTAGAAATGGAAAGAGACGTCAGAGATCAGGTGAAGAGTAAACCGGAATTCCCTTCCTGAAAACGGCTGCGGTCATGTTCCCGGAGTATCTGTAGAAGAGGTCCTGTATACGGCTGCAGTTGAGCACGTGTATGTCTGCAAGTTTACCCTTGTCTAACGTCCCAACACTATCTCCCTGCCCTATCGCGCAGGCTGCATTCAGTGTTGATGAGGCGACTGCCTGCTCCACCGTTAGGCCGCATTTATAGACCGCCATCATGCATGAAAACAGCATGCTCGTATTCCATGAGTTGGGACTCAAATCGGTGCCTATGGCAACCGGCACACCTTCGGAGATCATACCCTTCCCATCAGGGTAATGTTCAGAGAAGCTGAAAAGCGGGGTCGAGGGAAGCAGTATACCCATCACATGATGCCTCGCCATGACACTGAATTCATCCCTTCTGGTGAAAGCGAGATGAGAGAGGGAATGGACTCCAGCTGCAGCAAGCCGCTCGACACCTCCAGTAGAGGAAAATTCGTCTATATGTGCGGTGGTTCGCAGACCCAATGAGGATGCTGCGGTCAGTATTGCAAGCGCCTCCTCTGTGGAAAAGGCAAATGCCTCGACGAAGACATCACAGAAGGAAGCGAGCTTTCTGTCCACAATCGCAGGAAGATGTATGCGCCTGATCTCCTCCACATAACTTTCCCGCTTCTTTCCCGGCGGCAGGGAATGTGCACCCATATAGGTGGCTGTTATGCTGTATTTCCTCGAAAGTGATTTCAGCGCTTCGAGCATTCTTATTTCGCTACTGGCAGTCAGACCGTATCCCGATTTCACTTCAAAGGAGCAAGTCCCCTGATGGAGCATGTCTGTAATACGTGCAGTCGCATCGCGCATCAGCGCCTTCCGTGATGCCCGCCGGGTCGCCCTGACTGTCCTCATTATTCCCCCGCCCCGCGCCAGTATTTCACCGTATGACAGACCTCTGAGTTTCATTGACAGCTCAGATGATCTTTCGCCTGCGAAAAGAAGATGCGTGTGTGGATCCACAAAAGCAGGCAGAACGGCTCTGTCCCCTGTATCGAAAACCCGGCCGCTGTGTCTTGCCCTGACTGACTTGAAACGTCCAGTGTCAACAATTATGCCGTCCCTGACAACTATGCAGCCATCATCAATCACATCCATCTCCGACAGTGCCTCGCCGGAAAGCGCATTTACACCGTGAAATGTGCACAGCTGGCCGCATCTAATCAGTGTGTCGCACTTCATGTACTCTCCTTATGCCTTCCGCACCGAGCGAACAACTGTAGGGTATGCCTCCCTTCTGGCGTATAGCTTCCATGACCTTCTCCTGTTTGTCAGTCAATGCAATGATGCTTCCGCCACCCCCTGCTCCCGTGAGTTTTGCACCGTAACAGAGTGGCCTGACGGCATCCAGCAGTTTGTCGACGACGGGGGAGCCTACACCGATCACGGAGAGCAACTTTTGGTTCCTTTCCATGAGTCTTCCCAGCGCTGTGAGATCTCCTGTTGGAAGTAGCTTGACTGCCTCTTCAGTGATGGTTCCTATTTCCTCGATTGCAAGTCGCACAGTCGGAAACCTCTCCCACATCTTTCTGACTCTCAGCACAAGTGGTCCGGTGGCCGCTGGCACCCCCGTGTACCCTATGACAATAGGCAGTGCCCTTATATCCAGATGGCTCACCTCCCATCTGACCTCCTCGTTCCCCACCGACCACAATGTACCCTCCCTTCCACCTGCGCTGACGTATATTGCGTGTCCGTGCACCACAGCAGAGGTGTCTAGCGGGCTGGCCCTCTTCTGCGACAGCAGCTCAATTTTATAGGCAGTCGAGGCGATCTCGCTCTCCTTCATTTCAGGATTGAGAGATGCGGTGAGCGCCGCAGCAAGCGCGGCTGAGGAGCCGAGGCCGGCACCCGCAGGTATATCAGATCTTACACTGATTTCCGCCCCGCTTTTGCCGGAGAGCCTGAGGGCGTGATATGCATGCGGTGTGTTTGTCTGCGCCACAGGCAAACCGTTGAAAAGTGTTATAGATGAGGGTGTGCAGTCGACTTCAATGCGCATGTCTATTGCAGCGGCAATTGCGGGCTTGCCAAACACAACTGCATGCTCGCCAAACAGGATGACCTTGCCTGGCGCCGAAGCCTTCACGCCAAAGGTTATGGGCATCTACATTATATGGCTATCATTTTCGTCTGGGGGAGGCAGGAAAGAAGAGCGGCACTCTCTCACTGTAGATCGCATAACTATTTCCTCCTCTCCGGGCCCAGTATTGGTCAACTCTGGCAGCGGAGTATACCATCAATGGGAGTATCACAGCAACAGAAACAATGATGCCGGGAAGTGAGACGAGTGTTATGGCGTAACCGAATGCAAGCAGGAAATAACCGAAGAAGATAGGATGGCGCAGCATCCTGTAAAAGCCACGCGGGTTGAGTGCGAGTATTCCCTCCACCTCCTTCTGAAAGATAGATGAAAGCGGCGATTTTGCTCCGAAAAAAAAGACAGCACCTGCCAGAAAGACTGCTATGCCTGTAATTGAAAGCGTTATATCTGTGCTGCTTTGGTTCCTTGAAAACGTGAGGGGGCAGAGGAGCATGAAAAAGACGCCTACAGCCCATCTTATTATTGTGACAGTGTCATTTGGTATCCATACCGTTGGATCATCAGGGCTCCGTCTTATGAGCGAATACCCCACGGAGAGACCTATGATGACCAAGACCGCGTCCTGAAATCCATAAATGCCCTGAAAGAAGGTGCTTGTCAATCGAATCGGGAATGTTAATAGCCACTGATGATTATATCCCCTGCGAAAGTTTGCTGAAGTGGAGGGGTACATTGTTCACCTGGAAGGAAGGATTCGATGTGCCAGAGATAGGACTCGGAACCTGGAAACTGGGAGGCACATTCACCCCAGACACGGAGAATGACAAGAGGGATGTAGCCGCCATCCGGACTGCGCTGGAAATTGGTTACAGGTTCATTGACACCGCCGAGATGTATGGCGCAGGACACTGCGAGGAATTGGTGCGGCAGGCGGTGGATGGCAGCGAAGGGGTGACAATTGCGACTAAGGTGTGGCAAACCAACCTTGCCTATGAGGATGTGCTCAAATCTGCGCAGAGAAGTCTTAAAAGGCTGGGTGTTAAGACAATTGACCTCTACCAGATACACTGGCCCAATGATTCTATACCCATCAGGGAGACAATGCGTGCAATGGAGAAACTCAAGGAAGAAGGCAAGATTGCACACATAGGCGTGTCTAACTTCGGTGTAGAGCTGCTTGAGGACGCCCGTAGCTGTCTTTCCAAATATGAAATTGTGTCCAACCAGATAAAGTTCAATCTCCTTGACAAGGCAGCCGAGCACGATCTGCTGGCCTACTGTAAGAAAGAGGGAATAGGCATCATAGCATACGAGCCACTTGCCAGAGGAAGGGTATTCACTGGCAGATGCGGTAAGGTCTTAAATGAGATAGCTGCCAGAAACGGTAAGACACCGTCACAGGTGGCACTCAACTGGATTATCTGTTCCGGTGCTATGCCCATACCAAAATCCTCTGACGCCGTGCATCTGAAAGAGAATTTAGGTGCCACTGACTGGAGACTCTATGCTTCCGATTTAAAAGTACTCAATGATATTTGAAGGCATGAGTGCACTTATTTATAATGGACGTCACTGAAACTTCTATCTGCGGAGTGGAAGCGTGGAAGCGGCGATTGAGGCAGTGGACCTGCACAAATCCTACGGCGAACTGAAGGCTGTCAATGGGCTCTCATTGAGAATAAGAACGGGGGAGGTGTTCAGCTTACTCGGTCCGAACGGTGCAGGAAAGACAACCACGATAGAGATGCTCGAGGGAATAAGGAAACCCGATGCGGGGACCATTTCAGTCCTAGGAATGGATCCGTGGAAGGAAGAGAAGAGGATGCATATGCGCGTTGGCATAATCCCACAGGGGTTCAATTTCATACAGCGGATCACACCGAGGGAGGGAATTAGATACTTCTGTGAGCTCTTTGGAGTCCCTGACAGGAGCGAAGAACTCCTGGATCTCGTTGACTTGAAAAGGGTGCAGGACACATACTACATGAATCTGTCTGGTGGACAGAAACAGAAGTTTGGTCTATGCCTTGCGCTTGTGCACGATCCTGAGGTCATATTTCTGGATGAACCTACAACCGGTCTGGATCCGCAGGCGAGACGCAACATGTGGGAAGTCATAAGACGACTGCAGACACAGGGAAAGACAATACTGCTTACGACACATTATCTTGAGGAGGCACAGGCGCTATCAGACAGGGTGGGAATTGTAAAAGAAGGAAGGATGCTCGCCGAGGGAACCCCGGCGGAGATCATAGCGAAGTACGGAAGGGGAAAACGACTCATTATTTCAGCAGACACACAGCTGGCCTCACAGCTGAGGGAGAAAGCTAACGGCCAAATCGAGCAAAGAGACGGAACACTTATCATTCAGCTGGGAGATGGGCATGGCCTTGCAGAGATGCTCCGTTTGATAGGGAATTACAACGGAAAATTAGAAAAGATAGAGCTAAAGGAGGACACGCTTGAGGACGTGTTCATAGAAATGGTAGGAAAGGTGAACGATTAGATATGAAGCTCAAGAACGTTATAGCCAATTTCGGCATTACCGCAAGGAATTTCTCCAGGAGCAGGGAGGGACTTTTCTTCACCTTCATCTTTCCAATAGTGTTCGTTGCGATCTTTGGCTCCATCTTCGCTGGGAATCTTTCAGGTACAGTTCCGCTGTACGTGCAGAATCAGGCAGGCAACGCCCCGGCGGTTCAGGAGTTTCTCTCGTCACTCAACCAAACACATCTTGTTTCCGTTAAATTTATTCCAAGCGAGGTGAATGTGACCTCCTACCTTTCCAGGAATTCCATCACCACCGCACTTGTCGTTCCGTCGAATTTCACTTCAGACGTTCAGAACAGCACCCCTGTCTATCTCAAATTCTACTACAATCCTGCAGAATCCTCCTCACAGATTGCGTCGGAGGCAATAGGCGCTGTGGTGCAGCAGATGAATCTCAAACTTAGCGGTGGGCATGACGTTATCTTCATCGCCGAGCACACGGATTCGGTGGTGGCAACCACATACGTTGATTTCCTTGTCCCCGGTCTTATTGGTTTCACAATACTCACGACACCCACATTCGGACTCACTTTTCTAGTTTCAAACTACAGGAAGGAGAAGATCTTCAGGCAGCTCTCATTCACCCCCCTTACGCGCGGTGAATGGCTGCTCTCCCAGTTTCTGTGGTATATAGTGATAGCATTTCTCTCAGCCGCTGAAATGGTTGCCTTTGGCGTCTATGCCTTCCACGTAAACGTCTCCATCTCCCTGTACATCGTACCGCTGCTGCTCATCGGTGTGTTCATGTTTGTATCGCTAGGCATATTCCTCGGCTCAATTGCAAAGAGCGAGGAGGGTGCCTCTGTTGTAGGCAATATAGTGACCTTTCCGATGATGTTTCTCGCAGGCACCTTTTTCCCCATCAGCATCATGCCTGGATGGCTCCAGCAAATCGCACATGTCCTACCGCTCTTCTACATCATAGACGGCCTCAACGATGTTATGGTTTACACCAATTACTCGGCAGCCTTCCTGGATGTGCTCATAAGTCTGATCATCTCTATTTTCTTCTTCCTTCTAGCAATATTCACATTCAGCTGGAAGGAAGCGTGAAAGGGCATGATAACACTGGTGGGCGTCGGGCACGTTTTCAGACTAAATGAAGCAATAAACAGGATGCTTGCGGATATAAAACCGGATGCAGTGTGCCTGGAGCTTGACGCCAACAGACTGAACTGGCTGCTCGCCGGCGGAAACAATCAGGAAACGTCGGCTAGAGGCGTATCGCCAGCTCCACCAGGGGGCGGGGGCTTCCTGCTCGGTACTGTATACCGCCGTCTTGCAAAATACCAGAGTAGACTTGCAGGAGAGGGGGGCACAGCTGTCGGCTCCGAAATGCTTGCAGCATACAAGGCCGCAAGTGAGCTGAATGTTCCTGTCTATTGCATCGACATAGACATAAGCGAATCCTTCCGACGTGCCTTTGCATCGATGCGCTTGAGGGAAAAGGCTCGTCTCTTCATGGCGTTATTCGGCATAGGGCTGGGTGGCAGAAAGGTTGTTGATGACGAGTTGAAGAACTACGAGGAGAACGAAGAGGAATATATGCAGCTCTTTGAAAAGCAATTTCCATCCTTCAAGCATGTGTTAACAGACGAGCGCAACGATCATATGGCTCACCTTCTGAGGGAACTGTCCGGCAAGCACTCAAATATTGCTGCAGTGGTGGGGGACGGACACGTGGAAGGCATTTCCAAACTTCTTGCTGATCTTAAGCCGAAGATTGTGAGACTGAAGGAGATGAGGGTTCTGCAGGAAAGGCTTGACAGACTGCCGGAAGGCAACAGCAGCGCCGGTTTCTCATTCGTATATAGGTGAGGAGATTTCGTGGAGGCAGTCGAAGCGGTGGAGCTGCACATTGAAAAGGGGAAGCTTTTTTCATTGCTTGGCAAAAATGGTGCAGGAAAGACAACGTTTGTGAAGATAGCCTCGACTCTCCTGCTTCCGACCTCAGGGAGCATCAGGATAATGGGATTTGACGTTGTCAGTGAGGCTCGACAAGCAAGGGAGGTCCTTGCGGTTGTGCCTCAGGGGATTAGGCCATACTGGCATCTCACTCCGAGGGAGCATATCTACCACTATGTCCGTTCAGGGGTGGCACAAGGGAGGAAGCTCGAAGTGCTGCTTCATGGATAATTGAAAAGATGGGAATGGAGGGCTTTGCTGACATAAAGGCAATACAACTCTCCGGCGGGCAAAAGCAGCTAACAATGGTTGCTGCTGTTTTAGCCACACGCTCCCCGCTGCCTTTTCTGGATTAACCGACGATTGGCATGGATCCTGTGGCGAGAAGACAGGTGTGGCAGGTGATACAGGAAATAAAGGACATGGGTTCAACCATCTTTCTGACCACCCATTATCTGGATGAGACAGAAAGGCTTTCTGAGGAGTTTGCGGTCATAGACGCCGGGAAGGTACTCTATTCAGGCACAACCGAAGGGCTCAAGCGTCAGGCGGGGGCGGAATACGGGGCAATACTCAAGGATGAGGTGCAGCTGCCGCTTGGATCTTATGGTATGGTCATAAGGGATGGCAAACGGATACTCGTTCTTTCGGACAGAAAGCGGGTTCTCGAGCTTGCAGATGAGGCCAGCAGAAGAGGTATTGAGATTTCTGTTGGTCCGGTTACACTCGAAGAGGCATTCCTAGAACTCTCTGGTGGAATGGAAAATGATGAATAGACAGGTTTCCGCCGCCCTCCGCTTTCTCTACATCAACGGACTTCTCGCGCTGAGAAGACAATCGATGATCCTCATCTCGATCTCGCTCGCTCCATTCACATTCATCTATTTTCTGTACCTTGTGAGTCCGAGAGCGGAGCTGCCTTTTGGTGTGGTGGATGCAATCACTTTCACTACTGTTTTCACTGGCAACGGCATGCTGAATGACGCCGCTTACTTCAGACTGGAGCATCACATACAGGAACTCTATGTGGCCTCACCCGTCGGTCTTATTGCATACATTTCAGGCCTGGCGCTCTCCGAGCTCACATTCACAATTCCGTCCTTAGCTTTCCTTTTTACCATCATGGAGCTGACAGTTCACGCAACCGCTTTTCAGCTGCTAGAGATGATCGGCATAGTGCTTCTCACCTGGATAATGGCTGCGAGTCTGGGATTCATGGTCTCGTCCTTTTCAGGGAATTCGAGGAGATATGGCCTGTGGCTTCGCTCATTTTCAACACCATCTCCATCATTCCGCCGGTCTTCTACCCCATAACGGTTATACCTCACTCGGTCAGATTTTTGGCATATGCAGTACCCACCACATATTCGGCACTGTTAGCGGATACCTCCCTTGGGCTGCTGCATAACGGCAGTGGTTCGCAATTGCTCTGGCTGGCCTTTTGATTTCCACACTCGTGTTCGTCGCCATTGCAGCCGCTTTTACACGGTGGAGGGAGAAGTAGAAAGTTCGCTATTTTTAAATACGAATACGGTTCTGGCATCCATCCACCGGGATAGATACGCATGGGCAATATCAGACCCACTTACATCAAACGGGTTGCAGTCGAACTGGTAAACAAATATCCGACGCTCTTTACAGAGGATTACGAACACAACAAACAGATGGTCGCAAAGATGACTGATGTGCGCTCTGTGATGATGCGCAACAAAATAGCCGGCTACATCACAACCTACAGGAAACATCCCAGAGCATGATTCATATTTTCATTATCACATAGAAGGGAAGAAAGGCAAGTGATATTGCGGCCATGGAAGCCCATGTAACCGGATAGCCAAAGTTTGCCTGCATATAGCCGAACAGTGTTGGGACCCAGAAGCCGCCAAGCACTTGTATTGAATTGACCAGACTCACTGCCAGCGGTATGTTTTCAATACTGACAGAACTGAGTTTCGCAGGCAGGGCATAGGTCAGTGAGACTCCTGAGGTGAAGAGCGCACCTGTGAGTATCGCTGCAAGCGCAACTGAAACAATATTGCTGATTTCAAACAGAAGCATGGAGAGGGCGAAGGCCACGACTGTTGCAATGAGCAGACGCCGCATGTTGGCTGTTCTTTTCTCCAGTGCGCCGGTAAGCACCCCTCCTGCTATTCCGGAAAAGAGAATGAGAGATGCGAGCAGCCCCGCAAGCAGCGGAGAGAGTTTGAGAACAGAGGAACCGAACTGTTCAAGATACTGCGATGCAGCAGTCACTGCCCCCCAGACACCGACAAAGCCGAGTGAGACCATCCAGACTGTCCCGCTCCTGAGGACCTGTGTCATTGCACTGAGATTGATGCGTCTTGTCTGTTGTTCCGTGGCATGCCTCATATCCACTGAATAGAGCATCACTATGGCTGTGGCAAGGCACAATGCCCCACCTGCGATCACGCCTGTCTGCCAGCCGAATTTGGTATCAATGAAAGGCCAGAAGAATAGTGTTGCACCAGCACCGAGCTGGAAGGAGGCATTGTAAAGACCAATCACGCCCGTCCTCTCCTCTCTGGAGAAGAAGGCAGACAACACGCCAATCGCGGGTGCGAAGAAGAGCGCGGCTCCCAGACCTGCAATAAAACGGAAGAAGAGTAAGATCACATAGTTGGGGGAGGCAGGGGTGAATATGTTGAAAAGGGAGAGGATGAGTAGACCTGCAATGGATATCTGCTTCGATCCAAAGTGGGCTGAAAGGGCACCTGCGGGAAGTTGGAATACACCAACCGACAGAAGGAAAATGGAGGCGATGAGTCCGTCATATGCGAGCGGCTGATGGTATGCAACTGCTATTAGACCCAATGCCGGAGAGGCTGTGGTGTACCAGTTGACTGCATATGTGAGACGGGAGGAGAGAATGGAATACAACACCATCCTGCGCCCGGCTGCTCCCGCTGAATTCATCCCTGCACCCTCCTGTTTTTGCACTTATAATCTTTTTGATACCATGTTGATGAATAACCGCAACTCAGAAAACATGGAAAAACATCCACCATGTATAGCTTGAAAGGAAGGTCCACCTGAAACTTACACAACGATAATGCGCTGCGGGCGAATTGTGGCTGCTTCCCATGAGGACTTCACACTCAATTTCAAAATAAAGGGTCAGGAGACAAAGCTTGAAGCAGGAGGAAACCCCAATTCCGCTCAAAAGTTACCAAAAGGATAAATTGAACACGGCTATCCGTTCAATGCCCGAGTGGGGTAGCTTGGATATCCTAGAAGATTGCGGATCTTCAGACCCGGATTCAAATTCCGGCTCGGGCGCCATACCAATCTTACATGAAAAGCATTCAAGAGACCTACAGAGCGACGGTGGAAGGTAATCCCATACTACATTCATAGCGTAGGGGATCACACTGTGCAGGTGCTATTGTGTTTTTTGTTCAGAGGGAAAAGACCGGGAGCATGTATTTATCAGTGAAACGTTGCTTCCATCTTATGCTCCGAATCAAGCGTGTGTATGAACCGCCTTCGGAGGATGACGGTTACAGAATACTTGTTGACAGACTTTGGCCAAGGGGATTGACAAAGGAGAAGGCTAGGCTGGATGAATGGATGAAGGATATTGCTCCCTCTGATGAGCTGAGGAAGTGGTTTGCACATGAGGAGGATAAATGGGGGGAGTTCAAAAAGAGGTATTTTGGCGAACTCAAGGACAAGAGACAGGAAGTGGATAATATCAAGGACAGGGCCAAGCGCGGCACGGTGACACTCCTCTACTCCACCTCATCTCCGCTCAATAATGCGGTTGCGCTCAAGGAGTTCATAGAGAAGATCAAATGAATCATCTATTCCCTGCAGTCTTTTCAAAGTAGGCTCTTATCTCTTCCGGTTTTTTTGCCTCGATGCCGAAGAATTCCGCAAAACGCATGCTTGTGGTCAGTTCCAACGTATGTCCCTTCCTTTTCACATTTATCAGTCCCATCCTCCTGAGTTCGGCTATCTCCTCGTATACCCTCTCCCCTCTCCTTCTGGCCAGTTCGCTCTGGAGTATGGGCTGATGGTAGGCAATCAAAGCGGCTGTTTGGAGCAATTCCCTAGGCAGTTCCGGCGGTGCGATACCTCTCACCCTTTCTGTCAGTTCCTTTTTGAGTTGCATCGAATACTTCTTGCCAACTCTGACTATCTCTATTGCAGTGGAACGGCGCGAATAATTTTCCTTCAGTTTGGAAAGAAGTGCACGCGCAGTGCGACCATCAATGCCCGCAGTTTGGGCAACCTCTTCGATGGTGAGTGGCCTGCCCGCAGAAAAGAGTATTGCTTCCACGAGTAGAAGCTCATCCGTCAAGCGCATACCTCATGTTTCGAGTCCGGCTTCCTCCTTGCCCTCGATCGTAATGCTGACCTGCGGTGAGACAATCTCTATGTATATCTCCCCATCGGGCGGGTTTTCCTGCCATGCCCGGATACGCTGCAACCTTGCGAGAAAGAGCATTGAGAGGAAGAAGGTGACCACCTCATCCTTTCCGTTCGCTATGTCAGACAGTGCAACGGGACCGGGCCCCATGCCAGAGAGCCTTTCGAGCAACAGATTGATGTCCCTTTCCGCCTCCTCCCTGTGCGCATTGTCCCTGAATTCGGCTGGAGTGAGTACAACCTTTGACGAGGCGCGTTTCAGGTGCCTTTCTATCTCTCTTTGCGCCTCCCCAAAGGCATCCAGCAGATCCATAATGTTGACCTCACGTCTGAACCCTGCCCTCACCGCCGGTTCAAGCTCCGAACCACTCACATAGTAGGCAGGATCCTCATCGAACACCTGGAAGAAATCCGGATCTAGTTCGGTTTCCTCCTCCTCTTTCATGAGTGACGCCATGAGCGCCTCGCTCTCCAGCCGCAATACATTCCACGCAAGAAAAATCAGCTTTCCTGCAACCACGAAGTTGACAGATTTCTCATTCCTTACCCTCTCCAGATAAAGCTTTGAGAATCTCACAATATCAATGGCACGCGGATCCATATGATTGCTGATCACAAGCTCGAAGGCTATGGCTATGCATTTATCAAAGGGATCTTTCATTGATAGGTGATCTGCTCCTGGAAGTGCTTGAGCTATTTCCAGATACCTTTCGATTTCCCTGTATCTGTCAGAATCATCGACTAAGAGTGATTTCTGGAACATCAATTCCCTGAATACATCCTGGAGACCGTTCATCCTTCCACCCCCTGTGGCTCAGGCTGTGCATCCATAGATGGGACTTCTCTGAAAAACACCTGTGAGAGACCCTCCTCTGCCTTTGTTACGCCTATGAGCCTGTCAGCAAAATTGAGCGACACCTTTCTCAGTGACACCTGTATAAACTGTGCAGAGGAGGAGAGCGCCTTGACCATTCTGGCTATGCCTTCGGAATTAACTCCATCCAGGTACATGTCCACCTCATCGAGGAAGTAGACTGGCGATGGATCAAATTGCTGGACTGCAAAAATGAAGGCAAGAGCGGCCAGGCTCTTCTCTCCCCCGCTCAACGCCTCTATCCTCAGCGATCTACCCTCCTTTAGTCTCACCCTTATGATGAGCCCACCCTCCAGCGGTTCATTCTCGTTCTCCAGTTTCAGTTCGCCTTCCGCTCCTCCGGACAGCCTTCCGTATATTTCCTTGAAATTGGCATTCACAGCTCCGAAGACATTTAGCAGCCCTTCCTTCTTCTTCCTGTTTATTTCATCCACCAACTTGATGAGCGATTTCTTCTTCTCTTCAAAGGAACTAATTTCCTCCTCCAGCGAGCGGCAGCGTCCCTCCATCTGCTCATAATCTTCGATGGCGAGCATGTTCACACTTCCCATCGACGTCAGCTTTCTTTCCGCTTCAGCGATCGCCTCCCTCAGCTGTTCTGAGGTCCTGTCGGTTTCCAAGGGTTCCGCACCCTGGTGTTTGAGCGCCTCTATCTCATCCATTACTTCTTTCTTCTTACCTGCCACCGATGAAAGATTTCCCTTTTGTATTATGATCATCTCTGAAATTGAGTCCCGCTTGCTTGATGCGTTTGAAATCTCCCCCCTGAGGCCTATGAGTCTCTCAAGCAGTGCATCTCTTTCCTTCCTCAGTGCGGCTTGAGCCTCCCCGATTTTTGCCTCCATTTTCTCTAGTGCGGCCAACTCGATCCTGAGCTTACCTGCCTCCGCATCCATGGATTCGGCTTTCCTTTCCAGTGTCACAATCTTCTGCCTTTCATTCTGTGCCTCCTGCTCCATGGAAGCCAGATTTCCTTCAATCAGTTCCTTTTCCTTTTTGGCTGACGCGAGATCCACTGTTGCTGTACCGAGTTCGTCCTTCATGTCCGAGATCTTCCGGCTGAGGGTGCTAACTCTTTCTGCCATTTCAGCCGGTTTACCCTCAAGCAATTGCGCATTCTTCCCGTCCCTCTCCGCTTTAAGCGTTGCTGTTTCTTTCTCCTTCCCTGATATCTTTTCAAGTACAATGGACAGTTCCTTCTGCAGCGAATTGCATTTATCACGGGATGCGGTCATGAAGACGGTTCTATCGTTTAGTTCCTTTTCCAGCTGCTTCTTCCTGCCCAGCAGTGTGGAAAGACTCGTCTGTATATCCCCGCTGCCTTCCCTGAGATGTCTTATTGCCTCTTCGATAGAGCGTAGTTCCTGCCTCAAAGCGATTAGTTCTGAAGTGTGCTGCTCCAGCTCCACATTTTTGGCCCTCAGTGTTTCTCCCAGCTTCGCTATATCCGCACCTTCGTGCCTCTCCGCTGTCTCAGCTGAACCACCAATCATTGCACCGGATGCTTCTGCAATATCTCCATCGGTTGTAACCAGCCTAATTCCGCCCATCAGCTGCCTTAATTCATCGAGGGAACGGACAACGAGCGTATCCCCCAGCACATACCAAATGGCCGCCCTCAGTCTCTCCTCAAATTCAACGAGGTCAATGGCAAAACCAAGAGTCTGAGGCCTCGCCATAACCGCCTTCCCTCTTGGTCTCCCTTCGACCATCTTGTTGAGCGGCAAAAAGATGAGCCTCCCGAGCCCATTTTTCTTCAGGTACTGAATGCATTCGGCAGCAGTCGCATCCGTTTCCACTATTACCGCATTCAGTCTTCCACCTGCAGCTGCATTGATTGCCCTGGCATATTCGTTCGGCACCTTTATGAGCTGCCCTACTGTTCCGAGTATACCCTTAATTGTGTTCCTGTCCCTGCATTCCAGTATAGCATCCAGAGCCCTGGGGACACCGCGCGTCTCAGCCTTGGCTTCCTGCTGTGCCTTGATACGCTCATATTCCCTGCCGAGCGTTTTCACTTCTCTCTCCAGCACATCCACTGCCCTCTGCAGCTCCTCCTCTCTACGCTTTTGGGATGTGAAACGCTCCTGGAATTTCCTTAGCTCGGTCTCCCTGTCCTTGTTTCCTCCTTCCATTTCCTTGATTTGCCAACAGATGTCCTTGAATTCGAGTTCGGCGTTCTTGTATGCTTCCTCTGCCCTTGCAAGCTCTAGTGTCTCCCTTTCTATTGAAGCGGAAAGCCTGTCCTTTTCCAGAATGAGTCGTCCCTTTTCCTCCTCAGCCTTCTGAACTGCCGCGTTCAGATTGTTTATTTCCAGCTGCAGTTTTCTTGAGATTTCGTCGCTGTTGCCTATCTTTGCTTCAATTTCATTCAGTTCCTTCGATAACTTATCTATGGAAGCTTTCAGCTCTATTCTTCTCTTCTCCAGAGACGCTATCGTCTCTGCACGCTGGGTGGCTTCGCTCCTGGCACGCCTCACCTGGTCATTCAGTTCTTTCAGGTGGCGTTTTGCTTCAGCTATCTGCTCTGCTGCTATAGCAATACCGTCGGTTCTTTTCGCTATCTCAATCTTGCATTGATCGAGTTTTTCCCTTATCTCTTTGGCCTCGGCAGCAGACTGACTGTCCATCCTTCCCTCCATCTCATTGAGTTGCGCCTCTATTTTGGCTGCAGTTGCACGCTTCTCCTCTGTTTCCCTTTCCAGATTTTCAATCTGCTCCCCGAATCGCACAATCTGCTCCTGTATTGTTTCAATCTCAACCTCATAGGAAGCAAGTCTTTTGGAGGCAAGCGTGAGTTTCATACGCTCTGTCTCCTTTTTAAGGGAAAGGAAGCGTTCTGCCTGCTCCTTCTCTGCCTTCAATTTTGAGAGCGTGTTCTTCATTTCAGAAATAACAGATCTTGCACTGGAAAGGTTCTGCTCAATCTGCTCCCTCTCCCTGTCTGCCCTCTCAATTTCACTATCAAATGCGGTTATGCCTGCAATCTCATCTATTATCCTCCGCCTTTCGGCATTTCCCATCTCAATAATACGCGTCACATCCCCCTGCTGAACGAAGTTGTAACCGTCAGCGCTTAGCTTCGCCTCCCTCAGCAGCTGCTCGAACTCGCCGAGTGAGGAACGCTTGCCGTTCACATAGAAGTAAGAGGCATAGTCCTCGTTTCCTGATTTCTTAACTGTTCTGGTGAACGTTATTTCATCCGCGTCATAGGGTATCATTCTGTCGCTGTTTTCGAAGATCAGGGAGACGGTTGCACTGCTTGAGGGGGATTTGCCCCTGCCTCCATTGAATATCAGATCTGTTAGCTTGCCCGCCCTGATAACTTTAGAACTCCTTGGTCCCAGAACAAACAGTATGGCGTCAGAGATGTTCGACTTCCCCGATCCGTTGGGCCCTGTTATGACCGTATAACCGGGTCTGAGCGTAATTGTGGTTTTGCCTCCAAAGGATTTAAAATCGTCCAGGACGATAGATTTCAGATACACACGCAACCACCCTGAAACGCACTGAAATTATCCAAGTGCATCCCTGTCGCACCGCTGAATGCCTTACCTCAATATTAAATTATATGTGATTCGAGGGTTCTGGTTGCTCCGCAGGCGCTAGACTGCAGGCCCCCACCATATTCAATGGCTTCCGAAAAACGTGAAATCCTGTGAACTCCTGAAAGGCAAAAGATGGAGAACAGAGCAATGCAGGCGGTGGATGTTGTTTGAACTGTTTCAATAATAAGTAAATATTCAATAAACATACGCCACGGCATGAGCACAGAGCAGCTGATTTTTTTTGTAGCAGCACTTGTGCTTGTCCTGATCTATTTGCCCATAGCAGTCATGCAGGACTGGCTGCTAATCAGGAACCGGAAGGTCATGAGGAGAATATGCACCCATGCGAATGTCAATCAAGGGAGCAGAAAGGTGCTCTGCGTGATTGCCACAAACGGGAAGAATCCTATGGTGGTGGAGCACATCATAGGAGTGGTGCGTTCTTACTTTTTGCCTGTTGAAATCTTTGTGATTAAGGAGGAAAGGGACCATTTCAAGTACAGCTGTAATGAAATAACAGTTCCACAGGACTACACGACACCCAATTCGACCAAATACAAGATGAGAGCGCTGCAGTTCGGCATTGAGAAATTGCATGAGGCAGGGTACGGGGAAGATACATACATCTGCCACCTAGACGATGATTCGATTCCAACATATGATTATCTTGAGCACCTGTTTTCAATGGAAGAAGAGGCAGGACAGGGGCATATCAGGCTGCGGAAGGCAGGGATACACATGCTTTCCACACTGGCCGACATGGCACGCGTTTCAAACTGTGATTCCTTCTGCCAGTTTTTCAATTCAATAGGCAGACCCAAATCGGTTCATGGCGAGGGACTCGTAATACGAGCGGATGTGGAGTACAGGATCGGTTGGGATTTTGGAACTTATGGATGTGATGACCTCATCATGGGTCAACTCATAATCAAGAACGGCTATAGATTCGGGCACATACCGCACGCGATCATGATAGCCCCGCCTGTCTCGGCGCGAGACTTCTACAAGCAGCGAAGGCGCTGGATCATGTCTGTGTTATGGGCGCACGGGAAGCTTAATGAGATAGACAGGAGAGCCACCAGCTGGTTCATGTATCGGTATGCCGCAGGGTGGACAGGCATAACCGGTCTGATGCTTGCGGTTCTCGGCCTTGTATACGGCCTGTATATACCTGTCCCGCTTGCCATGCTTCTAGGCTTCAACATACTATCCTACTTCCTCTTCTATCAGTATGGGACAGTTAAGACATCAAAGAAATACATGCTTTCCATGGCGCTATTGCAACTGCCTGTTGCAATCTATGAGGGGGGCACATTGATCTATTCGCTCCTGTTTCCACCTCACAGGGATTCATTCGATGTGATAACGAAGGTGTAGAAACATGCAGTACAGGTATTTGGGAAAGACTGGGATCAAAGTCAGCGAACTCTGTCTGGGCACCATGACATTTGGGTGGAAAGCAGACGAACACGAAAGTCACAGGATACTCGACGAATTTCGGTCAGACGGAGGGAATTTCATTGATACAGCCGATGTATATGGAAGAGGGCAGTCGGAGAAAATCATAGGGAGTTGGCTCAAGCACAACGATAGAGAGGAATTCATCATTGCAACCAAAGTTAGATTTGAGTCCGGAAAAGGGCCAAATGGGCTCGGGCTGACAAGGAAGCACATACTGCACTCACTTAAGGAAAGTCTGTCTAGGCTTTCGACCGATTACATCGATCTCTACCAGATGCACGCATGGGATCCAGCCACACCCATAGAGGAGACATTATCCGTTTTCTCATGGCTTGTAGATGAGGGCTATGTGCGATATATCGGCGCGAGCAATTTCAGGGGATGGCAGCTGCAGCGTGCCGTTGACGCTGCAAGGGAGATGGGATTTCACCAGTTGGCATCTTTGCAGCCACAATACAGTCTGATCTGCAGAGCAACCGAATTTGAGCTCCTACCCCTCTGCATAAGGGAAGGGCTTGGGGTGCTCCCCTGGAGTCCGCTTGGCGGAGGCTGGCTGACTGGCAAATATACCAAAGATATGAAGGAACCGCCTGCGGGAACAAGAATAGGGGACAGATTCAGAGAGGGGGAGACTGAGCGGTGGTACTCCCTGGCCAACGACCGCACATGGGCATTAATAGATGAGTTGACTGCCACGGCAAGTAAAAAGGGGAAGACGATATCCCAGATCGCTCTAAATTGGGTTCTGCACAGAAAAGGTGTGACTGCACCAATCGTTGGGGCGAGCAATCTTGATCAGCTGAAGGAGAATCTTGGGGCTTGCGGCTGGAAACTGGACAGGGCGGAAATAGAGGAGATCGATAGACTCTCATCAATCAATGTTGGCTATCCCTACGACGATAGGGCAGAAAAGCAGCAGCTGACGGGAAGGGAGGATACCCTGGAACAAAGGGTTTGATGAATTGTGGTGCGTGACCAACACTCCCTCCGGAAAAGAGATAAATAGCTGATCATGAACTGCAAGATCAATGGCCAAGAAGAGAGGTGAGGGGTTTCAGTCTGCGGCCGGTCTCATACGCTATTTCGATTCAGAAGACGAAAAGGCGCTGAAGCTCAATCCCTGGCTAGTCATTGGACTAATTATTGCAGTTGTGGTCCTGCTTGAATGGCTCGGTGTGGCCTTTCCAGCAGGCTGATGGCTAACATTTTTAATTCATTCACATTACACTTTTCAGGCTGGATTAAATGAAGGGCGTCCTGATAGTTGACATGATAAACGAATTTGTGGACGGGAAATTCGGCTCGCGAAGGGCAAGAGGTATTGTGGGAAATATCAGGAGGCTGTGTGAAAAAGCGGAGAAGGCGGGGGTTCCCGTCTTCTTTCTGCGCGACGCACATGAGGAGGGGGATCCTGAACTGAAAGTCTGGGGAAGGCATGCAATGGCCGGCACGCCTGCATCCGAACTCGTTGAGGAACTGAAGCCGTTCGCAGGCAAACGCGTGTTTCCCAAGAGACAGTTTTCAGGTTTCTTGAATACAAAACTCGAGGCATCACTGAAGGCAGAAGGGGTGGATGATCTCTATTTTGCAGGCATTAGTGCTGATATATGCGTGCAGCACAATGTAGCAGATGCATTCTACCGTGGCTATGGGCTGCATGTGATAAGCGACTGTGTTGAGAGCATAGATAAAAGGAAGAAGGAAAGCGCATTGAAATACATGAAGACAGTCTACGGTGCCAGCATCCTCTCACTGAAAAGGGTGAAATTCTGAGACGCTTCTTTATTGCAGCAGAGGAGGACATCGCTTCCGGCAGGACAACCGACGTTTACTTCCTAAACACAAGAAAACTCATCGAGGCGAACGGGCTGAAAGATGTCAGTGTTGCTGCAGAAATCACTGCATCCGATCTTCCATCTGATTGGAAATGGGCTGTCTTTGCGGGCCTTGAGGAAATGTTGAGGCTGTTCGATTGTCTGCCGGTGACTGTCTATGCGATGCCCGAGGGGACAATTTTTAGAAACAGATCAAGGAAAGGAGTTCCTGTACCGGTGGCACGGATAGAGGGGAAGTATTACGATTTCGCCATATATGAGACCCCTGCACTCGGCTTCATCTGTCACACTTCCGGCATTTCGACCATGGCGGCAAGATATAGAATCAGGGGGATGAGAACACCCATGATATCCTTCGGTATCAGGAGGGCTCATCCAGCTCTCGCGCCAATGATCGACAGGGCAGCGTATATAGGCGGCTTTGATGCAGTCTCCTCTCTTGCGGGTGCAGAGGCGATAGGGCACGAACCGCAGGGAACGATGCCACACAGTGCAGTTCTTCTCTTCAATGATTCTGAACGTGCATTCAGAGCCTACGCTGATGTAATGGGGGAGGCAAGGAAGATTGTGCTAGTTGACACCCTCATGGATGAGAAGACGGAAGCTCTGTTGGCCGCAAGAACCGTCAAGGATCTATATGGGGTAAGGCTGGATACACCGAGGTCCAGAAGGGGGAACTTTGCGCACATAATTTCAGAGGTGCGCTGGGAGCTGGACACCCACGGCCACCAGGACGTGAAAATATTCATCTCAGGCGGCATAAGGGAGGAGGATGTTGAAACGCTGATTAAAGCGGGCGCCGACGGCTTCGGAATTGGCACAGCAATCAGCGGTGCTCCGCCGGTTGATTTTGCACTTGACATAGTTCACTGCAACGGTGCCGACTATACAAAGAGAGGGAAGTTTTCAGGGAGGAAGGAAGTCTTCCGCTGCCCATCCTGCTTTGAGTTTGACGTGCTTCCCGAAGGCTCAGAGGCACCCGTTTGCGAGACATGTGGTTTTGTGGAGGAGACGATGCTGAGCAAGTTCCTTGCTGACGGGAAGCGCCTTATTCCGGCTGAAAAGCCCGATGAGATACGGGGGCGGGTGCTCACTCAGATTGAGAAGCTCTCATCAGTTAGGGAAGGTGCACGTTGACGGAAGCGACAGATGGCAGGATCGCTGGGAGGACGCTCGCCGACGGGAGCATCACATGGTCGCATAAGTTCGACATCAATGTTGTATTCAAGCCCCCTGAAGATGATCAGAGATGCGATAAGTGCGGTGGAGAACTGATCAAACACGACGGAAAATGGCATGCGGTGGATGTTGTTAAGGGCAGGTATTACTGTGAGCGCTGTTCAGAGGGGGGCAGCTGATCTTCTTTTCAGAGGTGTTCTGACACCGAAGAAAATCAGAAGCAGACCTGCAAATTCAGAATAATAGAGGGTGACAGGGAATTCACGCAGGACAAACAGGAAGCCTGCGAACGAAATGACCACCACACCCGCAAATATCAGGTAGAGCGACGGTTTGTGATTCCGCCTCGCCTCCACAAGGGAAAAGAGCGCAATGGCGCATGCGCCAGGAACAGTGAGGAGAGAGGAAAAGAGGACGTCGTAGAAAGGCGGATTGCCAATCACCACCCCGCTGCTGAGTATGCTCCTGCTGATATGCTGCGTGAAACTGAAGAATGCCAGTGCGATGCTTATAATCGCAACGTATGACAGCCATCCGGCCCTGAACCAGTAGCTGCCCGCAGATGATATCGAACCGAGGGAAAGCAGCCCGACCAGCAGTGCAGACAGGAAGATAAAGGACTGTATGAGGTGCTCCCCCCAGAAACCTGCATACAGCAGCGTTTCGTCGAGAATGCTCAGAAAGCCGATAAAAAGGGCCACTCCCCACCACACGTTTGCCCTTCGCCTCCGCCATCTGGAAAGCAGATAAACGGAAAGGTAAAGCGTAAGGGCGGAAAGCAGTATGAGTGATGCAGAGACGGCAAGGCGTACTGGCGTCAAGGATGCACCAGTTTAAACCGCCAGTTCATCCATAAAAGGCTTTAGATCCACTAGTGGTCTTCCTTCTCTGGATACCTTCTGTGTTCCTGGAGGTGAAGCCATGTATTTGGGAAGGCGCTCCATCAGTCTTTCCTCATATGTCGGTATTTCCTGATTTGAATAGAAAACGCCAATGGGTATCCTGTCACCCCACTCAAAGGCCTTCCTCACCGCTTCAGCCATTACACTTTCGGCATCCTTACCTGCCGCAGTGCTTACCGTTCCGTCGTACCCCTCGCTTTCAAGCTGATACACCCTGGGAATAGCTTTACCACCATTTTCCTCCGCCCTGTCCTCCCCGTTATACCATTCCTTGCTGTTTATGTCGTTGTAGGTTGGGCAGGGTTGAAGACAGTCGATGAACGCAGCTCCCTTGTGCTCGATGCCCATTTTTATGAGTTTCTTCAGATAGGGGACGTTGAAGGCATACCCCCTCGCCACGAAAGTGTAACCGCTTGCAAGTGCAAGAATTAGCGGATTGATGGCTGCCGTAATGTTGGGATAGTTGAGGCTCTTTGTTTTCTCCCCGAGCTTAAGTGTTGGGGATGCCTGTCCTTTGGTTAGGCCATAGACACCATTGTCATGTATGATGTAAAGCATATCCACATTCCGCCTGCCTCCGTTCACGAAGTGGCCTGCACCTATACCGAGACCATCTCCATCGCCGCCAACAACCACCACATTGAGATGTGGATTCGCGAGTTTTATGCCCGTTGCGAAAGGAAGCGGTCTGCCGTGAAGCGTATGTATACCAGTGACATTGGTATAATGCACAAGCTTGGCGGAACAGCCTATACCACTGACTATAACAGAATCGCTTCTGTCCAGTCCCATCTCTGCCAGTGTCATCTGGACTGCACTGAGTATCCCGAAATCACCGCAACCTGGACACCAGTCATTATGAACCTCAGTCCTCAAATCCGCAAGTTTAAGCGCCATGTGTAAGCACCATCCTTTTTCCACCTTTTCCTTCAATAATTTTCTTCATAGCCTCTTCCGCCTCATCCGTTGTGATGGGCCTTCCATTGTACTTAACAATCCTGTGAGGAGGGAGCAGTCCGGTGTTCTCCCCTATGAGATCTGCGAGCTGCCCCACATAATTCATCTCCATCGTGCAGAAATTGTGCGCCTCCTTTATCCTTCTCCTAGCAATTTCTGAGGGGAAGGGGCGCATGAGCCTGACCTGCAGAAAGCCGACATTTGAACCGAGGCGATCCATAGCCTCCAGTATGGCACCCTTTGTCGAACCCCATGAGACGACAAGAAGATCGGGTGAATCCTTTCCGTAATAGCGCACTTTTTCGTTCTCAGGTATTTCCTTGTCTGCAAGATCCAGCTTTCCCATTCTCTTTTCCATCATCCTGTCCCTTATTACCGGGTCTTCGGTGATATGCCCCTCTTCCGTGTGTTCATCACCCGTATTCCAGAAGATGGCGTTTGGAGTGCCGACTCTGACCCTTGGGGAGATACCGTTCTCCGTGAAACGGAAACGCAGATACTTTTCCCCCTCGCCCAAAACGAAGGGTGTGCCATCACCCACCAGCAGCCCCCTGTCTATTTTCATGCTTGAAACATCAAATTCCTTGAGTGTGAGAGTGGTGTTGGCAATCGACTTATCCAGCAGATGAATCACAGGCAGCTGGTACCTCTCTGCATAATTCAAGGCCAGACAGGCGTCATAGAACGCCTCCTCAACACCCCCGGAGGCGAGCACAATGCGTGGAAAGTCACCATGGCCACCGTTGAGTGCGAATTTGAGATCTCCCTGTTCATGCCTAGTGGGCATTCCTGTAGAAGGACCTGCCCTCTGATAGTTTGTTATCACAACGGGCACTTCGTTAATGCCAGCCCATCCAAGACCTTCGGCCATGAGGGAGAAACCCGGCCCGGAGGTGCAAGTAGCGGTCCTCGATCCTGCAAGAGCGCCACCGATTGCCATGGTGATTGCAGCTATTTCATCCTCCGTCTGCACAATAACCAGATTCCCCTCTCCGCCATCACCATCCAGCTGTGTGAAGCGCTCATACCTCTCCAGATATGTGGATTCATCGGCAGCCGGAGTGATGGGGTAATATGTCTGAAAACGCAGTCCGCCGGCAAGCTTGCCAAGCGCCACCGCCTGATTGCCATTGAGCAGCAGCCTCCTTTCCTTCTTCTCTATTTTCTTCAGTGTATAGATGAATTCAGCAGGCTTCACCCTGCTGACATATTCATATGCGACATCCGCCGCAACCTGGTTCATCTCGGCTACCTTTTTCTTGCCTCCGAAAACCTTGAGTATGCTCTCCTTCAGTGCCTGCAGATCATAATGCAGCAGAGCGAAGGAAGCTGAAACAGCAATAACGTTTACCATTCTTTCGAGCACACTGTTCCGCTTTTCCCCTGTTCGCTGTGAAATCGTCCTGAGAAGTTCAGAATACGGCAGTGGAATGACCTTAACCCCCTTGGAAGAAGCATGTTCCAGCAGATCCTTTATGCTCGGCGATTTGCCGTACACGGAAGCCATTTCATCCTTAATCCTCCTGTCAACTGTTGGAACGTCCTCCACCTTTGTGGTAGCGAGGGATGGATCATAGATTATGGCCCCGCCAGGGACAACCTCGTCAAAATGCCTTATGATTGTCTCCTCATCGAAGGTAGCCAGTACATCGATAGGATTCAGTAGAGAGTGCACTGGCGTATCTGAAACCCTGACTACGAAATAACTGTGCTCTCCCTTGATATTCGAAAAATATTCTCTTTTCCCGTATACCCAGAGGCCGCCGTCGGCACAAGCCCGTGAGAAAATATTGGCCGAGGTGTCTACCCCGCTGCCCTGGGCCCCGCCTATACACCATTGCAACTTATTAACTCTCACCCAATCACCCCGCTGTGGCCTTATTCAGAGCGAGAATCAGTGATTCTTTCGTTTGCTTTCCCTCTGACTGAGCTTTTAGCTATGCCTTTCTTATATAATCTTCTATTTGCTTACATCCCTCGACCCGAATCAAGCAGGACCGAAAAACCATTTCACAGTCTGGCCATCTGATATATGCTGCTGCAGTACACCAAAGGCTGCTATTGCACCATTGACATCGTACTGCCAGTATAGACCATTCCCATTGCTTACCCCACCTATTGCAGTTACATAGTAATCATTGTATTCGGCGTAATAAGTGTAGCTTATTGAGAGCGGCAAACCTGTTGTGCTCTTCATTATTTGAGAGGAAGAGAGCATCAGAGACCACACATTATTGCCGGCTGAAGTCACATTTTCAAATTCGAATTCGGTGATATTGGATGGCCGCAATGAGTATGCCCAGTGGCCTGTAGTTTTTTGCCATACGGTGACATTGAATGATCCGAAATTCGCTGGTCTTTCTCCGAAATCAACAATGAGAGTTGCAACGACTTGCCCTTTAGCGTTGTTTGAGTAATAGACCACATAAACCGAGATGGATGCGACGGAAACAGCCACTACAAGAATAATAAGGAGGAGAACACGTATGACGCGTGACATGGTGTATCACTACATGTAGCCCGGAGGGTGGTCTCCAGAGCCGAGCTCTTTCCTCGGGGCAGCCCTGCTCATAGCCTCCATTATCGATTGTTCTATCTCCCTGGCTTTCTGATATAGCGGTTGCGGATCCAGCTTTATCAAGGGCAGCATGCGGTCGAGTATTTCAATTGCCTTGGCTGCCGACCTCGCCCCGGGATAATTGGCAGGGGCTTCCACGAGCAGTGAAATGACCGGCAGACGACGTATGGAACCCTTATACAAAAGCGCGCCCGAAACACCCCCCACCATCCCGTCTGACATCAGCTGAACCCCCAGCTCCTTCAATGAGTGCCGAGCGTCGATGGTGCTTCCAACGCCTACCACGGCCGGGTCCGATTCATTTCTGCTGTCCTCCACATTAACCCCTTCCACAGTCACTACTGTTCTCACCTTTCTCTTTCTCGCCCACTCAATGATTGCCTCACTTGTCGGGTCTATTATATCAGGCTGGATAAGGAATTCAGATGCCACCACCAGAACCTGCTGACACTGCCTCCCTGGCCCGCAGATATGTTCACCTGCATAGATCCGGACAGGAGGATTTGGCACACCGTCAATAACCACAGAGGAGGGAAAGAAATAACGCGATGAAACATGGCCTATCCTTCTGAGTTTAAGCTGTCTTATAACGTGGTTGGCCACAATGGAACTTACCAGACCCACGGTGGGAAAGCCAACAAGCAGCAGCGCGTCCTTTATCTCCACTTGTTCCTCTTCCACCACGCTTATGCTTTCACCGAGACCGAAACTTACCGCACCAGTGCGCGATGTATTCTTTGCAGGCATTTTCACACTGATATCTCACAACGCTTCATTTATTATTTTTCCGATATGGCACTGATTTCGATGAGCTTGAGTATAAGGCGCCTCAGTTCTACGAGCTCCCGGGGTTCCAAGCAGTTAAGTTTCTTACGCAACATCTCATCCTGCAATACGCGTGCCTTCTTTAGCAGCATTGTCCCCTTCCTTGTAGGTCTGAGAATTATAACCCGTCTGTCACCAGACCTGCGTTCCTTTCTGATAAGCCCCCTTTTCTCCATCACATCCGATAGAAAGGTAATGCCCGCCCGCGTTATACTGAGCTCCTCCGCAATCTGGTTCATGGTGAGTTGTCCGTTAGTGGATAGGCTGAGGACCTTCATCTCGATGAGTCTGAGTCCTGCATGCTTGAGCTTTGAATCCAGCTCCTTCCTGAGCTGTGTGGTGAAAGAGCCGAGCAGCGCCCAGACGTCCGCATAATCAGGCTCTTCCAATAAGCGCACCGCATCACCTACCTCAGATATTTTTCCTCACCGGCTGCCCTTGTCCTATCCTCGGCTGCCTGCTTCTTCGCCGGAGCTCCCTGTTTTGAGACATCTGTGCCCTCTTCCAGATCATAGATATAAATTCTTCCTCTGAGCAGCGAACTCACTGATGCCACTGCAGCTATAACCGCGCTAATCAGGAAGGCAAGTTGCAGCGAGCTCATGAATGGAGGCGCTATCACACGCGGAAACCAGAGGCTGCCCGTTATTGTGCTGTAGACACTTGCGCCAATCAGTGACGTGATGTGAGGATAGGATGAAAGCAGGGTCGCCATGGGATTCTCTCCAAGAAACGCGGCAAACAGTGCACCTGTTGGAGGTATCTTCGAGATCGATGATGAGAGCGAAGCCGGAACACCCGCAGAAAGGAGGTGGGAGTTGAGTGCGGAGGGGAGTGAGGAATGCAGAGCCTCTATGATTATAACAAAAAATAGCGCTATGCTTGCCGTCTGTCCAGCATTTTGCATGGTGGCACGCATACCAGAAGCCGCACCACGATGCATCGGAGGCACTGAATTCATGATCGATGCGGTATTGGGGGATGCAAACATACCCATTCCTATGCCCTGCGCAAAGATCATAGGTGCGAAAACGAGATAATTGAAGTCATAGGGGAGCGTATACAGCAGCAGGAAAGTGGTGGCGACTATCGCCATACCGCCCGTGGAAAGACCACGCGCTCCATATCTGTCTGACAGCCATCCACTTATTGGCCCCATAATGATGAAACCGGCAAGCATTGGTGACATGTATATGCCCGCCGAGAAGGGAGTCACTGTGTAGGAATAATGATGAAGGGGCAGCCATATGCCCTGAAGCAGTATGATGAGCATTATCATCACACCTCCTCGTGCTATGGAACCTAAGAGT